>CAZOXB010000008.1:0-35764 GCA_964583635.1 uncultured Opitutaceae bacterium
CACGCGCCGCCAGGATGGAGGACCAGATACCTTCCAAGGTGAAGGAAGCGCGCTGGCACCGGGTGATGGCCCTGCAAAAGGAGATCGCCGCCCAGGTCAGCGCTTCCCGCGTCGATCACACGATGAAAGTTCTCGTCGAGGAGCCCGGTGTCGCCCGGGGCGAGGCGGACGCTCCCGACATCGACGGCCGCGTCTACGTTCCGCGCGAGCTTCCCGTTGGCGAATTTGCCACGGTCAGGATCAACGGTTACCGCGATTACGACCTGCTGGCTCTGCCGGTCGGGCAGGAACCTGCAACCTACAAGGTCGCACGGCAGGCGCAGTAGCGCCGCAGACCCGCTCGCTCCGCTGCCCTTCCCTCCATGCTCAAGATCGGCTGGACCACAGTGGCCACCGCACCTGACGCGGAAAAGCTTTCGCTGCGCTTGATTGAGGGCGGCCTGGCAGTCTGTTGCCAGGTGGAGGGGCCGATCTCGTCCACCTACCGATGGAAAGGCCGGGTCGACACCACCACGGAATTCCGGCTCACGGTCAAATTCCTCGCAGAAAAACAACGCGAGGTGGAGGCCGCCCTCTTGTCGCAACACCCTTACGACACGCCGGAATGGATCGTGGTGGACGCGGCGTCCGTCGGTGAAAAATACTTGTCATGGGCCCGATCCGGGCCACAAGCTGACCGTTTTAATCCGAACTAGACTCCGTTTCTCGTCATGTCACAGCACAAAAGTCTCCAAGGCTCCTCCGGTATCGTGGTCAAACGCAATGTCCTCAAGCGCTTCGAGCGTTTGGATCTTCTGAAGAAGCGCGGCCAGTGGAAGGCGGGCGACCGCGTGCAGGGCCTGCGCAAGACGAAGCCCGACGTCTGAGTTCGCGCTTTTCCCCAACCAATGCATCGGCAGGTCGCCCGACCTGCCTTTTTTTTGCGCGGATATTTCCGGCGACGTCGTGCCTCCAGTGCAACCCGAGGGCCCGGGCCCTGACGATGGAACCGAAGAAGCGGATGCGTATCGTCACCACGCTTGACGCAATCCTCCGGGACCGTATGGGTAAGCAGACTCTGCGGGCGTAGCACAATGGATAGTGTAGCGGTCTCCGAAGCCGTTGATGTGGGTTCGATTCCCGCCGCTCGCACCACTCTTGAAGTGGTGAGTCGGGGCCCGATACTATCGCCATGAGCACATTACAGGAAATTGAAGCCGCGGCCCTTCAGCTATCACAGAAGGATCGGTTATACCTTGCGGACAAGATTCTGGGGAGCCTGCTCCCACCGCCTCTGGCCGCCCAGCCCGATGAGATCCTGGCGGAGGCCATCCGGCGTGACGCGGAGTTCGAGAGTGGCCAGGTGACGCCACT
Organism: uncultured Opitutaceae bacterium; assembly: GCA_964583635.1. Classification (GTDB taxonomy): domain Bacteria; phylum Verrucomicrobiota; class Verrucomicrobiia; order Opitutales; family Opitutaceae; genus UBA6669. Next base: position 1,354 of record CAZOXB010000008.1, read on the forward strand.
GAGTGAAAAAGCGTTCTGGGCAGGCGTGCGCCGTCACAGCGCATGACGATCGAATTTCATCCCGCGGTACAAACGGATTTCAATCAAGCGCTGGACTATTATCAGGCGGAAGGCGGATCACATCTTGCGGATCGTTTCGAGGGAGAATTCCGGGCGTGCTTGACTGCGATTGAAGCCGGACCCTCTCAATTTCCGTACTATCTCACGAGCCATCTTTTCCGTCGGATTCGCCTTAAGAATTTCCCCTACTTGGTTGTCTATCGTGCAATTGGAAACACAGTACGGGTGACACTCCTTCGCCACGAACGACGCCGTCCCCGGTTCGGATTGACCCGATGGCAACCCAAAACTTCTCGCGCTCACGCGTTGCATTGAAACAAAGCGCAAGGGATCTCGGACTCGCCTGGCCGGATCGGAGCGGGGGGCGATGAATGCCATTGGAAAATCACTTCCGCGGTTCGAATTTTGAGGACCTGTCGCTCTTGGTTGGGAACTCTCATCAAGGGAACAATCCCAGCTATAGGGAACTGCCTTCTTCTGGATTCCGTTCGGCCACCGATGACACCATTCGACGAAACGGAGCGCAGGTTTTCAGATCCTGCCCGGACGTATTCAAAGCTCGCAAAATCGGAGGTCCGGCTGCTTTCCTACCAATTCCGCCGAATACTGCCTAACCATGCGCTTCGACCCGGCCGCGCCGCAACTCACTCCGTTGAATAGACACTCCCTCCATCCACTCTTTCGAATCATCCTCCCGATCGTCTGCGTCTGCGGCCTGGCACAGGCGGCGCTCCGTTCCCAGACGCGCGAACCCGACCCGGCGAAGCCTTCCGCAACTGGACCTGCCACTTCGAATTCAAGCCAAAGGGGCAGGCAGGTGAAGGTGGGATCGGCCATCGGTGAGAACAAGGCCACCCCTGTCAGTCGCATCAAGGTGGCGAAGGACTTTCAGGTTGAGCTCATCTATTCCGTGCCCGGTCCGCAACAGGGCTCCTGGATCAATCTGTGCGTCGATCCCAAAGGACGGATCTACGCATCGGACCAATACGGCGGCTTGTACCGTTTCACACCTCCCCCACCAGGAGAAACGCTGACTCCGCCGCAGATTGAAGTCGTCCCGGCAACGATCCGCGCCGTGAACGGGATGGTGTGGGCGTTCGGTGCGCTCTACGTCGGGGTGAACGACTACGAGGGAAAAATCTCCTCCGGGCTCTATCGCCTGACGGACTCCGATGGCGACGACCGGCTGGACAAGGTCGAGCTCCTGCGCAGCATCGAGGCGCGCAGCGATCACGGTGTGCACGCGGTGCTACCGACACCGGATGGGAAGAATCTTTACCTGGTGTGCGGCAACGCCGCCAAACTCACCGCCGCCTCACCCCAATCACCCGTCCCCCAGATCTGGGGCGAGGACCATCTCCTCCCGCGCATGCCTGACGGACGCGGATTCATGCGTGATGTGCTCGCGCCGGGCGGCATCATCTATCGGGTAACCCCCGACGGCCGGCGGTTCGACATCGTGGCTGCGGGCTTCCGCAACGTGTTCGACGCGTCGCTGAACCGGGACGGCGAGCTCTTCACCTATGACGCCGACATGGAGTACGATTTCAACACCTCCTGGTACCGGCCCACCCGCGTCAACCACGTCGTGAGCGGCGCGGATTTCGGCTGGCGCAACGGCGCAGGCAAACGCCCTGGTTTCTATGAGGACAATCTGCCTGCCGTGATCGACATTGGACCGGGTTCTCCAGCGGGCACGACGTTTGGTTACGGCGCGAAGTTCCCGGCCCGATTCCAGAATGCCTACTTCATTCTCGATTGGAGCTGGGGAAAGCTGCACGCGGTGCACCTCGAACCCGATGGATCCACGTACAAGGCCACCCGCGAGGAGTTCCTCTCCGGCGCCCCGCTGCCCCTCACCGACGCAATCATTCATCCTGGCGACGGCGCGATGTATTTCGCCATCGGCGGCCGCCGTGTGCAAAGCGGCGTCTATCGCGTGACCTATCACGGGACCGAGTCCACCGCGCCCGTCACACAGGCCCCGGTGGAGAATCCCTTGCGCGACTTGCGGCACCGGCTGGAAGGCCTTTATGAGGACGCCAGCCCGACGGGAATCGCCCTGGCGTGGCCCAATCTCGCCCACAAGGATCGCTTCATCCGCTGGGCGGCCCGCACGGCAATTGAGCACATCCCAAGCGCCGCCTGGGCCCAACGCGCGCTGGAAGAACTCAATCCGGCCATTCGGGTCGAGGCCCTGCTGGCGCTCGCGCGGGTGGAGGGAATCAGCCCACCCCAGCGTCGCAAGAACAGCCCGCCCGTAAATCATGCCCTCGGCGGCCGGCTGCTGACCTCGCTTGCTGAAATCAATTTCGGCGCCCTCGATCACGAACGCCAGCTGGCGTTCGTGCGGACGGCGCAGATCATCCTGCATCGCTTCGACATCCGTCCATCGGCTGCGACGAAACCGCTCCAGGCCATTCTCGACGCGCAGTTCCCGTCAGCCACTCCCGAGATGAACTGGCTGCTCTGCGAAACACTCGTTTATCTGCAGTCGGACTCCGTCGCCGCGAAGGCGGTGAAGCTCATCGCCGAGGCACCCAATCAGGAGGAACAGATCGAATACGCCCGATCCCTTCGCATGCTGACACACGGCTGGACCCCGCAGACCCATCGTGCCTACCTCGAGTGGTTCCGCAAGGCGGCCAATTTCCGCGGCGGGGCGAGCTTCAAGAAGTTCATCGAATTCATCCGGCATGACGCCCTGGCGAACCTGACCAGGGCGGAGAAGGCCCGCTTCGCCGACGTGATCAACCAGCCGGTGGAGGCACGCAGCGCCATTGAGAATTTCGGCGAGATCTTCGCCGGCCGCACCCCGCACGACTGGAAGCTCGAAGAACTCGCGGCCGCTGCGGCCACCGGCATGAAAGACCGCAATTTCGAAAACGGACGGAAGATGTTCGGCGCCGCCGCCTGTGCAGCCTGCCACCGGTTCAACAACCAGGGCGGCATGACAGGGCCTGATCTCACCGGCGCGGGTGGACGCTACAGCGCGCATGACCTTCTCGATCAGATCCTGAATCCGAGCAAGGAAATCAACGAGCAGTTCGTTCCGTCGGTGCTCACCAAGGTGAACGGCGACACGGTCGTGGGCACGATCGTCAATCTCAAGGGAGACAACGTCGACATCAACACGGACCTCTCGGATCCGAACCAGCGGGAATCCGTCGACCGCAAGCTCGTGAAGAGCATTGAGCCCTCAAAGATTTCCCCCATGCCTCCCATGCTGCTCGCATCCATGACCGAGCCGGAGATCCTCGATCTCCTCGCCTACGTCCTCAGCGGCGGCAATCGCAACAACGATATGTTCGTCCCACCGGCGGCGACCCCGCGTTGACCGCATGGCCCGCCAGCCAATCCGGCTGGCTGCCTGCAATTCCACCGCCTCACCGGGCATCGGCAGCACATGGGGACGGTGGCGCCAGGATCAACACGGGAGGAAGCTTGCAAATTTCCTGCCGGCAAACGATTTCCCAAAATGCGGGTGAGGCAAGTGTCGGGCAATATCATGAGGTGAAACTTCCAGCCCTTGTGCGACGTCATTTTGGGGTAAGCACCATCCTCTCATCCCACGCTGCGCACGTGCCACCTCGCCCATTCCACCTACTCTGGATCATGCTTGGCGTGATGTTGGTGTCCGCACTCCATGCGGGGCCGACGGAGCGGCTCTCCGGCCGCAAGACCGACACTGTTTTCCGTGCCTATCAGGGCGAACGTGCAACGCTCTCCCGCGATGGAAGAACCCTGGCCTATGTGCTACGAGGCGAACGCCGCCTCGCAATTGCCGTGGTGGATCTGGAACAACGCGAAAAGCCAAGGGCTGTCATTTCCCTCGAGGAACATCCCGAGGCAAAAGTCACCCACCTTGCCTGGGCGACCGACCGCATGCTCGTCCTCGTTTCGGCAACCCCGGCCATTTTCAGCATCGACACCTCCACGCAAACCGGCCGCCGGGTGCTCGATTCCGCGACGTTCAGCGACTTGAGCGCCGAGGACTCCACCTCACGACCGCCCCGTTTCATCGGCCTCGTTCCCGATGAACCCGGAATGGCCTGGGTGGAAGGAGTTTCCCGTGAGCCAATCCCGACCGCCCTGGACATGGAGCTGGAGGCGAACGGGGGCATCCTGCCTGAATCCGACACGGCGGAGGATTCCGATTCGTCATTCGACTCGTCGTCCCTCAGCAGCCAACAGCTGCTGGAGGCGTTGGAACCGCGCAAGACCATCAAGTGGCTGGAACTGGTGAAGCTCGACCTCGCGACCGGCAAGACCAGCAGTGTTTCCAACCTGAGCGGCGAGCTCGACGGAAACATCCTTTACGACCATCAAGGCAAGCCGCGAATCCTGCAGGAACAGGCCGCCGTCAAACAACGCTTCCTCTACCGGAATCCCGTGAAAAGCCTGTTCGGGAAGTGGCTCGAACTGGATCGCTGGCTCGGGAAGGAACATCCCCTCGCCTTCAACGTCACTCCCCAGACCGTCCTCGGCCATCGCTCGTTTCCCCTTTCCTTCGATGTCAACCCCGACCTCCTCTACTATGCATCGAACATCGGTCGCGACACCTACGCCATTTACCAGCTCAACCTGAAGGACAAGTCCACGCGGGAGGTGGCCGCCTCCCCGGACGGCTTCGATTTGGCGGACTGCAACCAGTCGATGCAGGACAACCCCTTGCTGCTGGATCGCGCCACCGGAGCCCTCGTTGGCATTCGTTATGCGGCCATGGAGTCCGCCACGGTCTGGACCGACGGATCCTTGAACGACATCCAGGCCACCCTCCGCGGCAAGTTTCCCGGGAGGACCGTGGACATCAACGAGTGGGACGACGCACGCGAGCGCTTCCTCGTGCTGGTCACGAGTCCCGGTGATCCGGGCCGCTATTTCGTCTATTTCAAGTCCACCGGGGAATGTCTCGAATGTGTGCGGCGTGCCCCCTGGTTGAAGCGCGAGGAGGCCAATGCCACACAGACATTCGATTTCGTTTCCAAGGAGGGCGTCCGCCTGTACGGCCGGGTGACCCTTCCCCGTGCCACGCTTCTCAATCCGCCGCCGCTGGTCATCTGGTGCCAGCCCGCTCCCGGCACGCGCGGCCCGACCGAATTCAGCCGCGAGGCACAGGCGTTTGCCGATCTCGGCTGCCTTGTTCTTCAAGTCGAATACCGTGGGTCCGGCGGGCGCGGCGTGGCTCATCGCGAGGCCGTTCTGGGTTCCTTCGATCGCATTCCACTGGCCGACATTCTTGCCGCGATGGAATGGCTCAAGCCGGTTCATCCGTATGACGTCCGCCGCATCGCCATCGGCGGCGAGGGTTTCGGCGGTTTCCTCGCCCTGCGTGCGCTGGCCCTCTATCCCCGGACATTCCGCTGCGCCGTGGCGGTCAACGCCCCGACCCGTCTGGACCAGCTGGGCGAGCAGCCCGAGGGCGAGCGCCAGGCGGAAATGCAGCTGTTCATGGACCGCAACCGCGCCTACATGCAGGCCCTGTCCCAATGGCAGCCCGGCCGCGGACGCGCGCCGAAGATGCCAATCGAGGAACCTCCTCCCGTCGACTTCCAGCGCGAATTCGGCCGCTGGCTCTACAACCAGGGTGCCGCCACCCGGGACGCGTCCGTTCCCAAGGATGTCAAACTCATCACGCGGCCCGTGCTCCTGCTCCACGATCCAAACAGCCCGTCCGTGGGGTACAGCCACGCCGAGTCGCTCAAACGCCTGCTCAGCCGGCAGGGAACGCCCTGCAAGCTGCGCGAGATATCCGGGGGATTCGCCGCGGGGCAACTGCCTTCGCGCGGAACCGCCTTCGACGCCATCGGCGAATACATCGCCGACCAGTTCTATAAGTTCGACGTGGAGGTCGGCGAGGCCCGGGAGCAGAAATGAAGGGCATCATCCGATTCCTCGCATTGCGCCTGGTCGGCGCGGTTCTCTGCGTTTTCGCCTGCGGCGGGATCAGTGCAACCGCTCAAACCGAGGAAACCAGCGATCGCGTGATCGATCTGCCCCCGCTGCTGGTCGAGGGAGCCGCCACGCCCCTGCGCTGGCGCCATGTCGAGTTTCCGGGAATCGAAATGCTGTCGGTCGTCTCCGACGGGGCGACCCGCGCGTTCCTGCGGCGCTACCACAACCAGTCCGAAATCCTCAAGTGGATCCTGCCCGAGAAATACCAGGGCAGGTCGTCGGTGCCGGACGAATACATTCTCTTCAACGAGGAGGTCGGCCGCGCGCGCTCGCAGGAGGTGATCAACTCGATGATGAAGAAACAGCGCGACGACGCCAGGCGCAATCGCGGGAAGGAAAGCATGGACACCCGCGGCCCGGATGCCGGCAGGAACCGCTCCCGAAACGAGCCGCGTGTTCGTTATCTCCCCAACATGCGCCTGAACGATCTGGACACCACCGCCGTCTTTGTCGTCGTGCGCGAGTCGGACAGCCTCTCCTCGGAGTTCAACTTCACACTGGATCGCGTCGTCCATCTGCTCCTCAGCCGGATTCCTGCGCTGCCGAGCTGGTTCGCCTTCGGGATGGCCGGGCTCTATGAACGCGCCTCCATCGACGACGAGCGGATCGTGTTCCGACCCGCCACCTGGACCACGCCCGGCGCCGTCACGGCATTGCAGGACAATCCCGAGCCTCCGCGCACGCTCCTGCCCATGGAGGAACTCTTCGCAGGCCGCCCGACCCGCCTGGCTCCCCGCACCGAGTTCGATCGGATCTGGCGCGCACAATCCACCCTCTTTCTGCGCTGGGCCATCGCCGAAGACAAGGGTTCCAGGCGCGACGCCCTCTGGCGTTTTGTTGACCGGCTCGAAAAGGAACCCCTGTCAGAGCCGCTCTTCCAGGAATGTTTCGGCATGGGATACTCCGACATGCGGGACCTCCTGAGCGACTACCTCCTTGAGGCCGTCGACCAGCAGGTGACGCTGCGCGGACCCAGGATCGCCAAGGCGCCCACCATCGCCCTGCGCGACGCCACGCCGCTCGACATCGCGCGGATTCGCGGCGACTGGGAGCGCATTCAAATCGCCTTCGTGCGCAAGGCCTACCCGGCAATCGTCGACAAGTACATCGACCAGGCTCGCCGGACGCTCCGCAAACCCTACGATCAGGGCGAGCGCGATCCCCGTCTGCTTGGACTGCTGGGATTGCTGGAGTGCGACGCCGGCAACCGCGATGCCGCCCAGCCCTTTCTCGAAGCCGCCGTCAACGCGAGGGTCGTCCGCCCCCGCATCTACAACGAATTGGCGCTGAGCCGCTACACCACCGCAATCGCGCGGATGGACGCGAAAGGCCTTACTCACGAGCAGGTCGAAAGCATCACGGCACCCCTGGCCGCCGCACGAAACTTCCTGCCGCCCATGCCCGGAGCCTACGCCATCGAGTCGGACACGTGGCTGCGCACCCGCGAGACCGTACCGGCGGAAACCATGGAACAGCTCAACAGGGCCGTGACTCTGTTCCCCCATGTCGAGGGACTCGCGCTCCGCGTGGCACGGCTCAACGTACAACGTGGCGATTATCCGCAGGCTGCGTCACTGCTGCGTCTCGCGCTGCCTTTTGTACGCGACGAGAAGACCCGGCAGGTCATCGAGAACGACATCTCCGCGCTCACGCATGCCAATCGCCATTCCGACGACAGCACCCTGTCGCGGCAATAGCACGTTGGCCGCATCGATCTTTCCGCTGCCCCATGGGCTCGCGAGGATCAATTGAACAAGGGCGTCACCACCAGCGCCGCACCCGGATGGGCGACGAAGTTTTCCCCATCGCTCCAACTGAGATCGTTCATGAGCAGCTTGAACGTCACCGGGCCGTACGCCGGCGTGAGCTTGATTGTCCATTGATCATCAAACGCACATTCCATCTGCAACCCCGTTGTCCAGGACAATCCGGCTCCCTCCCCGCGAATGAAAAGCTGATTGCCGAATCCAACGTCGATCTGTGCCGTGATGGTGATTTCTTCCATCGCGCGTCCAACGCTTTCGACCCGCGCCGGACTGTCAGGCACCTTCTTGGCGCTCGGCACGTTGACCACCGGCTTCGGCGGTACGGTTTTTGTGCGGGGGGAGACAGGTCTTGCCGTCACCTTGGCCCCGGCCGGCTTCGCAGATGCGGTGCTCGGTGTCTTGCTCTTCTTGACCTGTGGGGCAGCAGGTTTTGTTGGCGTTTTGCGCTTATTACTCATGTCTGTGTTCGGTTACCGTTCGTAAAATTACCCATCGCGCCGCCAATTGCGAGCCTAGCAAGAGGAAAAATGTCCGCAGTCGCCGGTGGGCGACAAAGGGTGGCCGGCGTGCAAAGAATATCAGGCACGCAGGTGAACGACAGTGTCCTCACCCCCTGCCGACGTTCAGAATACGCCCCGAAAAATTCCACCTGCTTGCAACGCCGGAGGATTGGGCCTCTTTACTGCATTCGCAACACGATTGGCAGTGCACGAAATCCTGGCGCGCCCTGCCCCAATCGTGGTCTCCTGCCTTGGTGGAGCAGATGGGAATCAAACCCACGACCTCTTCATTGCGAACGAAGCGCTCTATCAACTGAGCTACTGCCCCCAAAGGAATGGCTGTTTTGGGCGACCGGCAGATGGGAGTAAATCAGAAAATCATTGCCGCTCACGTTTGCGGCTGCCGGAGGCTGGAGCCGATCCGTGCAAAGACCATCTTGCCGCCTGCCGATGGAATCACGCTGGTGATTTCGGCCTGCACCGTTTGTCCAAGATGGGCGCGGCCATCACTCACCACCACCATCGAGCCGTCCTCGAGATAGCCGATGCCCTGATTGTCCTCCTTACCCGGCTTCACCAGCTCCACCTCAATCGATTCCCCCAAATGCAGCATGGGGCGCAATGCCCTGGACAGCGCGTTGAGGTTCAGCCAAGGGACCCCATGAAACTCCGCCATCTTCGCGAGGTTGTAGTCCGTGGTCAGCAGCTTGGCCCGCATCGACTGGGCGAGAAAGACCAGCTTTGCCTCGATGTCGCTCCGTTTGGCGTCGCTTTCATGAATGCGCAGATCGAGCCGCTTGATCTTTCGCAGCTCGTTCAGAACCTCCAATCCGCGGCGACCCCGGCCCTGCAACATCGGGTCGGCCGAATCGGCAATCGACTGCACCTCGTTCAGCACAAAACGCGGGATCACCAAGGCGCCGCCCATGAATCCGGCCTCGCAAACCCGGGCAAGGCGGCCGTCAATCAACGCGCTCGAGTCCACCACCACGAGTGGAACCTCGACTTCATGACGGACAAACCGCACGTAAGGAATGACGAGGTTGAACTCGTCCTTTCCCCGCAGCGCGATGACCGCCCCAAGGTATCCGCAGACGAGAAACAGACCCAAACGGACGAGATGGAGAATTTCGGGATCACCCTGCGCAAAAAGGGGCGAAGTCCCCAGGAGCTGCGCCATCAGCAAACCAATCGCAAGGCCAAAGGTCACCGCACTGAGGCCCCGGAGCGAAAATCCCCGCAGCAGCAAATCAACCAGGACAACGAGTATCCCCAGAGAGAAACCCACAAAGGTCGCCAGCGGACGGAAACGGTCCCAGTCGGCAATGGTGTAGCACACCAGCCATCCCGCCGCGGCACACAGGGTGACGAAGACGATTCGGATCGGAAGCAGCGTTCTATTCATCGACCGGACGGGGGGAGGGAAACGTCGCAGCCATGGAAGAGAAAGAAAAACAACGGAAGACTCACTCCCAAAAAAATAAGGAGATAAAGCAGACGGGTGACCCGTCTGGCTTTTGCCTTTTCATCCGCGTTCGGCTCCATTCTCTAGGCAGCGCATAGCGATGGACACTCCATGACAACCCAATACTGGCTGGTGAAACAGGAACCTGAATCCTATTCGTGGTCGCAGTTTTCCGCCGATCGGCGGACTGACTGGACGGGTGTGCGCAATTACCAGGCCCGCAATAATCTGACCGCAATGCGGAAGGGTGACTCCGTGCTCTTCTACGTGAGCGGTGCCCCCAGGGAGGTGGTGGGTCTGGCCGAAGTTTCAAGAGCTGCATTCCCCGATCCGACGGCCGAACCGGGGGAGGGCTGGGTCGCAGTCGAGCTCAGGGCGCTCAAGGCATTGGCCAAACCCGTCACCCTTGCCCAAATCAAGGCCGAGCCCGCCCTGAAGGCCATGCCGCTGATCCGGAACAGCCGGCTCTCCGTCATTCCCGTCTCCAAGCGGGAACATGACTCAATCATCAAGATGAGCTCTGCATCACCGTGATCGAAAACCTCGCCATTCTTGCGCCCGGCCTGCTGGGCGGTTCGGTCGCAATGGCGGCCAGGGAACGCGGTGTGGCCCGCCGCGTCACGATCTGGGCGCGCCGTTCCGAAGTTCGCCTCCAGTTGGAAAAACAACCTTGGTGCGACTCCGTTGCCGCCACGCCCATGGACGCGGTGCGCGACGCGCAGGTTGTGGTGCTGGCCGCACCCATCGAAGCAATCACGGAACTCGCCCAGGCCATCGCGCCCCACCTCATTTCCGGCGCCGCCGTCACGGACGTCGGTTCGACGAAAGGCGCACTCACGCGCGCCTGCACGGCCGCGATCGGAGGGCGGGCACATTTTGTCGGCGCCCATCCCATGGCCGGCAGCGAAAAGATCGGCTGGGAGAACGGCCGTGCCGATCTGTTCCAGAATCGGACCTGCTTCGTGACGCCGCTTCCCGCCACCGCCGGGGCGGCCACGGACCGGATCATCCGGCTCTGGAGCGACCTGGGTGCCAATGTGACCACACTTTCACCCGACGAACACGACGAGATTGTGGCGCACATCAGTCATCTGCCGCAGGCGCTCGCCACCACGCTGTGCACGTTTCTCAGCCAACATCCGGCACGCTGGCGAAACTATTCCGGCGGCGGGCTGCGCGACACGACACGCATTGCCGGCAGCGACGCCACGATGTGGATCCAGATTTTGCGCAGCAACAAGGACGAGGTTCTGCGGGCGCTGCGCGGTATGCAGACCGAGCTGGAAGGATTCCATGCCGCCCTGGCAAACGGCGATTGGATGGAAATACAGGCGCGACTCGAGCGCGGCAAGGCCTATCGCGACGCGTTCCGCCCCTGACGCGCCGCCAACCGCCTTCCGTCCCCCGATCCGTCCGCGCCGCGTCCACCGACCCTCCATGTCATTTCCAGAACTCCTCCCGGTTCCACCTTTCATTCGACCTGTCCGGGGCGAAGCGGTCATTCCGGGTTCAAAAAGCCTCACCAATCGCGCCCTGATGCTGGCCGCGTTGAGCTCCACTCCCGTGACACTCACCGGGGCGCTCTTCAGTGAGGATACCGAGCTGATGGCAGCCGCCCTGCGGGCAATGGGATTCAAGGTGGCAGCCAGCAGCCAGGAGGGAACCGTGCTGCTCGGAGATCAGGCGGGCGCGTACCCCGCTTCGAGCACCGCACGGAACCCGACTTCGCTCTTTGTCGGCCTCGCGGGAACCGCTGCCCGCTTCCTCACCGCATTGTGCGCCGCAGCGCCGCGCGGCGTCTACCGGCTCGACGGCGTTCCGCAGATGCGCAAGCGTCCCATGCGTCCTCTCGTGGAGGCGCTGCGTTCGCTCGGTGTCACGATCAACTGCCTCGGGGAGGAAGGCTTTTTCCCCTTGGAAATCGCCGGCGGCAGCCTGCGGGGCGGCACGGTCCGCCTCGACGCATCGGAAAGCAGCCAGCTTCTCTCCGCCCTGCTGATGATCGCGCCCTGCGCGCCGCAGCCGATCAAGGTGGAACTTGTCGGCACCGTCCGGCGCTCGTTTGTGGACATGTCGCTCCGTCTCATGGCGGAGTTCGGCGTCACCGTATCGGCGTCGTCAGACGGCCGCTCTTTCATCGTCAGGCCGGCGCCCTATCGCGCCCCCCCGGTCCATGGCATCGAGCCTGACGCCACCGCCGCGAGCTATTTCCAGGCACTGCCGCTGGTCGTCGGCGGCTCCCTCCATCTTCCCGGTCTGCGCCCGCCCGGGGCAGGTTTGCAGGGGGATTCCGCGTTCATCGATGTTCTGCAACGGGTCAAGGCACGCCCGGAGGGACGTCCGCTCTCGGAAAATTTCCATGAGATTTCCGACACCTTTCTCACGCTTGCCGCCATTGCTCCCCTCCTCAAGGGCACCACGCATATCTCGGGAATCGCGCACACCCGCAAGCAGGAGACGGACCGCGTGGCCGGAATGGCCAACGAGCTCCGGCGGCTGGGTCAGGAGGTCGTCGAGGCGGAGGATGCGCTGACCATCGTTCCCCGCCCCTTGCGCCGCGACCAGGTCATCGAAACCTACGGCGATCATCGTTTTGCCATGAGCTTCGGCGTTCTCGGCAGCCACAACCTGCGGGGGGACGGCACTCCATGGCTCACCGTGCGGGATCCGGCCTGCTGCGCGAAGACGTTTCCGGAATTTTTCGAGTTGCTCGCGACCTTGCGTCAAAATTCCTTGCAGGCCTGATGGCATCGGACCCTCCCTTCCTCATCGTTGCCATCGACGGCGGCGCCGCCTCCGGCAAGTCGTCCACTGCGCGTGCCTTGGCGGAGCGTTTTCCCCTTCTTCATGTCGATACCGGCGCACACTACCGGGCGATCACGGCCGAATTGCTTCGCAGGGGAGTCTCCGCCTCGAGTGCCGACCGCGTGCAGGCAGCCGTCGCCGGCCTGTCCCTGGAAAGCCGCGTGGTCCACTCCGCCGCCTTGCTCGCAATCAATGGCCGCGTTCCCGGCGATGAGATTCGCAGTCCGGAGGTGAATGCGGCCGTTTCCCATTTTGCGGCCCTTCCCGCCGTCCGCTCCGCCCTGTTGCACTATCAGCGGGCGCAGGCCGACGTCGCCCGCCGGCACGGCTTCCGGGGTCTGGTGATGGAGGGTCGCGACATCGGATCCGTCATCTTTCCCAACGCCGGTCTCCGGCTCTTTCTGCATGCCGACCCCACCGAGCGCGCCCGGCGCCGCGCCGACCAGGGCCAGCAGGATTCCGTCCTCGAACGCGACCGCCTGGACTCCTCCCGCACAACGGCTCCGCTCACGATTCCCGAAGGCGCCATCGCCATCGATTCGACCCATCTCTCCCTGGAGGAGGTGGTCGCCCGTGTCGCCGCGCTGGTGGCCGGGAAGCTTGGCACCTCAAGCCCGCACAAACCATGAGCCGGCGGTATGACCAGATCCTGATGGAGCCGCTGTATGGGGTATTCCACTACATTGCCCTCACGGTGTATGACGTTTGTTTTCGCGGGGAAATCTCCGGGACCCGGTACATTCCTCGAAACGGCCCCTTCATCGTCGCCTGCAACCACGCCAGCCATCTGGATCCCCCGATCGTCGGGGCGCAGGTGCCCCGGCAGATGGCGTTCTTCGCCCGCAAGACCCTCTGGAAGCCAGGGGTGGCGAGTTGGTGGCTCGATGGCGTGGGCACCATTCCGGTCGATCGCGACGGAGGTTCTGACGTCACCGCGATCAGAAGGGTCCTGCAGACGCTTCAGTCCGGAAAGGCCCTGATTCTCTTTCCGGAGGGCACACGCTCTCCGGATGGCAATCTTCAGCCGGCGAAGGCCGGTGTGGGCCTGATCGCGTGCAAGTCTCAGGCGCCCGTCCTTCCCGCCCGGATTTTCAATTCCCATCTGGCCTTCGGGCGCGAGGGAGGAATTCGCCCCGGCACCCGCGTTTCCGTGGCATTCGGTGCGCTCATCCCGCCTGAGGAATACGACGATCCGGCGGCCGGCCGCGATCGCTATCAGCATGCGAGCGAGCGCATCATGCAGGGCATCGCGGCCCTGTCGGAGCTCACGTTACCGGTGATCTGACCGGGCCACTCGAGGGCTTGGACAACGGTGACAACCGGGGCCGCGGCACCTATTCGAGCCCGCCCGCCCTGCGCGCCCGCCGGAGCACCGCCCGGGCAGTTTCACGCGCCTTGGCCGCACCGTCGGAAAGGATCGCCTCCACATGATCCAGGTTGGCAGCAAGCTCGGCACGCCTCGCCCGAAACGGAGCGAAGAAGTTCCAGTGGTGCTCAAACAGCTGCTTCTTCAGGTCACCGTAACCCAGTCCCCCCTCACGGAGGCGACGTTCGCTCTCCGCCGCGACGTCCGCCGGTGCCACCAGCTTCAGGAGCTGGATCGCAATGTTCCTGTCCGCGTCGGGCTTGGGCTCCTGCGGGGTGCGGGAGTCCATGACGATGCCCATGATCTTCTTCCGCGTGGCCTTCTCCTCGCCGAAGATGTCGATGGTATTGCCGTAACTCTTGCTCATCTTCTGGCCATCGAGCCCGGGCACCACGGCAACGTCCCCCCGGATGCAGGCATCAGGGACGACAAAGCACTCGCCATAGGTCTGATTGAACTTGATCGCGATGTCGCGGGCCATTTCCACGTGCTGCTTCTGGTCCTTCCCCACCGGCACGACATGCGAGTCGTAGAGCAGGATGTCCGCGGCCATCAGCACCGGGTAGGCAAACAGGCCGAAGTTGGGTGAAATGCCCTTGGCGATCTTGTCCTTGTAGCTGTGAGCCCGCTCCAGCAGGCCCATCGGTGCCAAGGTGCCGATGATCCACATCAACTCAGTCACCTCGGGGACATCACTCTGCCTCCAAAAAACGCAGCGCGCCGGATCGAGGCCGCAGGCCAGCCAGTCCAGCGCCACGTCCAGCGTGTTCTTCCGCCGCTGCGCCGGATCGAGCAACGAGGTCATCGAGTGGTAGTCCGCGATGAAATAAAAGCAGTCCCCCCGCACCTGGGCGTCGATCGCGGGTCGCATCGCGCCAAAATAGTTGCCGATGTGCAGCGTGCCGGAGGGCTGGATGCCGGTGAGAGTTCTGGGCATGGGAAAAGGGAGGGATGTCGCGTTGCTGATGGAATCTCAAATCGGAAATTTCCACCGGCCGGTTCGATCCGATCAATCCCTGCGCGGGATCTGAACGATCGCCTGCCGGACCCGGGCGATGGTGCCCGCCGGCAGGTAGCCGGAAAAGGCTGTGGTCGGCATGACCAGCGCGCGCTTGCCCAGCACGCAACCGGGATTCAGGACCGCGTTGCAGCCGACTTCCGCGGCATCACCGAGGATCGCACCAAATTTGCGCAGGCCGGTCTCATGAACGGTGCCATCGATCACCAGCGATATCGGTCTCTGATCAAGCCGGAGGTTGGAAAGGATGACTCCCGCGCCGAGATGTGCCCGGTTGCCGAGCACGGAATCGCCGACGTAGCTGAAATGCGGCACCTGCACGCCGTCGAGCAGCAGGCAATTCTTGAATTCGCAGGAGTTGCCGAGGACGCAGCCCGCACCCGTTATCACATTGCCGCGCACGTAGGCGCCCGGCCTGATTTCCGTTTCAGCGCCGATCCACGCGGGGCCGATCAGCGTGGCAAACGCCGGCAGGCGAACGGTGGAATCGATGTGCACGTCCCCGACCACCTGGACGCCGGACGGCAGATCTGCCCGTCGTGAGCAGCCCTGCGCCTCACGCTCCACCGCCGGCGCAATCGCCCTGAGCCACTCCCAGGGAGGGACCTCGCCGGAAAAATCCTCGATGAATGCCTTCAAGGAAGGTGGCAGGGAGAAAAACGTGGATGCGCGCATGACGGGAAGCGCAGCCAAGCGAAAAAGCCCGCGGAGAACGAGCGGCTTTTTTGCAAACCCCGCGCCGGGCGCAAGCGCATGGCAACGTCAGGCGTCGCGTCATGCGCCCGGACTCAGGCCAGCCATCGGCTGAGGTTTTCCGCGACGAACTCATCATCCACCAGCCAGGGATAGGCCTTCGCCACACGGTCCAACTCGAGCGACTGGCCCGGGGATAGCCTTTCCTCCGGATTGAGGCAGTGCGTCGTCTCGAAGATCCCCTGCCGGCGCAGAATCTCGTGAATTCCCGGGATGCATCCCGCAAAGCGATGGGCCGCATCGAAGACGGCCGCATTGGCATCGGTGAGCGCGGCATTGCGGTCAAGCCAGGTGGCGTCGAATTTCGCCTTCAGGCGGACCTTCTTGATCTCCTTCAACAGCGCAACTGCCCGCTCCGTCCATACCCCCCATTGCCCGAGCAATCCACCAACGATGAACCGATCCCGCCCCGCAAAGTTGAAACGGGTGATCAGGTCGACGATGATGTTGTCATCATTGCCCGTATAAAGAGCGATATCCTCCCGGCCTGACTCCATGACGGCACGGATGACATCGAGAGTCTGGTAGCGGTTGAAGGGCGCCATCTTGATGGCCACGACATCCGGGATCTCGGCGAACTCCCGCCAGAACCGATAACTGAGCAGCCGGCCGCCCACCGAAGGCTGCAGATAGAAGCCCACCAACGGGATCACCCGTGAAACCGCCCGGCAGTGCCTTACGATCTCCTTTTCCGGCGCCTGGCTCCAGGCGCCCAAGCTGAGCAATCCGGCGTGATAGCCCAGGGAGCGGGCGAGGCCCGCCTCATCGCATGCCTGCGTTGTCAGGCCGCACAGCCCGGCGATCTTCACCAACGGCTGGCGGCGCATCGGCGCCCAGTCATCCATTGATTTCGACGCCAGGGCCAGCACCGGTCGGTACAGCCCGTGCTGCTTGTCGCGAATCTCAAATTGAGTCGAATGCACGCCAACCGCGATGCCCCCCACTCCGGCATCAAGATAGTAGCGCACCACCGCCTGCTGGCGCCGTTCAGACCAGCGGCGCCTGCGGTCAAGCGCAAGCGGCAGGGCGGGAATCGCGTGACCGGCAAGCAGGTGTTTACTGACGGCGGATGTCGTGGTCATGGCTCAAAATTTTCCATCACGGGTTTGAAATCCGGTCGGTTTTCCCCAGGTCTCCCCGCCCTGGAGCAACCATGCGGCAATCCATTGCTGCATGGTTTCGACGGAGACCGATGGCTGCCCGAACAACCGGTGCGACCATCCCGCGTTGCTCAGCCAGGCAGTGGGGCTCTCTTCACCCGTGATAACAGGGGGGACCCCGAACAACTCCCCGGCGCGCCGTGCGAGGTCGCGCACCCGCAGGACTGCGGGCCCCGTGATGTTGATCGGAACCGCCGGGCTGCCGGCAACCGTGAGCGACCGAATGATCTGATTGAGCGCATCGGACTGCCAGATGACATTCACGTATCCCATCGACACATCGATCGGCTGTCCGCTTTTCACCTTTTCGGCGATGTCCACGATGACACCGTAGCGGAATTCGACCGAGTAATTGAGACGGATCAGAACCACCGGCGTTCCCCATCTTTGTGAAACATCTTCGAACGCCCTTTCACGCTTGAGGCAGGATACCGCATATTCCCCCACCGGAGCGGCCGGAGTCGATTCCGATGCCCCCGCGGATTCCACGTCGACAAACGGATAGACGCAGCCCGTGGAGAACGCCACGATGCGCGCTTTCCGGTAGCGCTCCGCAACCAGCCGGGGCATGGCCACGTTCATCTTTTCCAGAAGGTCAGGCGCCGTGGAGGTTCCGAACTTCACCCCCGCCATGAAAAAAACCACCGGTGCATCCGGCAATGCCGCGACCTCTTCCGGAACGGAAAGATCAGCGGACAGCGCCTCTATTCCCGCCGAGGCGAAACTGTCCTGATCGCGCAGCGTCCGAAATCGCGAAACCGCAATCACCCGAAGACGGGTTCCCGCCGCATCCGCCGCCTTTCGCAGCATGCGACAAAGATGCAACCCCATCTTTCCTCCGGCGCCAAGGACGAGCACCGGTCCTTCCTTCAGTTCCGCCACGTATTGAATTGTCGCCGCATCCGGAATCGAGAGGAAATCCTCCACGCTTTCGGGCGCAAACGGCAGGATCGGGACGGCAATGCGGTTCTCACTCATGAACTCAAGGGAACGCAGTGGGCTCCACTTTCGCGGCGGTTTCAAGGAGAGTTTTCACCGGTAAAACTGACAGAATCGCAGCGCAATGGTACTCATTTGCTTACAATCATATTTTTATAACCGAATGGTTACTATGGATACATTCCCTGGCGGTCGCTCGATCCTGCATCATGGCGCGGCAGTGCTCCCTGCCACTTCATGACAACCATGGGGATTCCCATCCCCTCGCGCTTGCAGCCATGGGAGTCCCGCTGTTTGCTGGGATCGCTTGAGTTGTCCACGTTTCGAAGATCTCGCCCAACGCGCCAGTCGGCGATATCGTCCGTCCGGTATCACGGCGTGGCAGTTTGCCCGCGGGAAACTGATGGGCGATCCGCTCTATCGGGCGGTGTGGGAACAGACGATCATCCGTGAACCCGGAACCTTGCTCGATGTGGGGTGCGGGCAGGGATTGATGCTCGCCTTGCTGGCGGAGGATCAGAAGGCGCGCATGGTGCCGCCGGGGCCCGGAGGCCTTTCCGATGCGGCTCCCGCGGCGCGAAGATTGGTCGGAGTCGAAACACGCCCCCGCATTGCCCGCATCGCCCGCGAGGCGCTCGGCTCCGACGCCACTATTCTTTCCGGAGATGCACGGATCACCCGGCTGCCCGCAAGTCGGACCCTGCTGATCTTTGATGTCCTGCACATGATGCGCGCGGACGACCAGGAGGACTTGTTGCGGACGCTGACGTCAGGTCTTGAAGTTGGAGGCACCCTGCTGATCCGGGAGGCGGATGCCAGCGCGGGCTGGAAATTCATCTGCGTGAAATTTGGCAATCGCTTCAAGGGACTCGTCAATGGATACTCCACCCGCGAGTTCCATTTTCGAACCGGTGACGAGTGGATCGCGCTCCTGCAATCATTGGGCCTGGCCGCGAGGAGCCAGCCCATGGGTCAAGGCACACCGTTCGGCAATCTCCTGATCAGCGCCGTCAAGGCTCCACCGGCTGAATGACTCCGCACGGAGTTCCAGATCCGTCCTCCAATTTTCACCCTCGTTTCAGCGATGGAAGCTTGCGACAAAACACGAGGTCCGGCGAGGATCCAACTCGATCCTCTCCCGACCCGCATGTTGCGTTTCCGTCCTTCCGGCGCCCTCGTCGTCCTCCTTCTTGGAGCGTTATTTGGTGGCTGTTCCCCCCGCAAGCCCGCGGCTTCCGTGGCTGCCCGGGCCAAGATTGATTTCAACCACCAGATCCGGCCGATCCTCAACCAGAACTGCACGAGTTGCCATGGCGGGGTGAAATCCGCCGGTGGCATCTCGTTCGTCTTTCGTGAGGCAGCATTGCGCGCGGGGGATTCCAAGCGGCGAACCATCGTTCCCGGCCATCCTGAAAAATCCGAAATGGTTGCTCGCATCACGGCAACCGACCCCGGCATCCGCATGCCCAAACCGGAGCACGGCCCGCCGCTTTCCAAGGAGCAGATCGATCTCATCGAACAGTGGATCCGGGAAGGCGCGGAATGGTCGGAGCACTGGGCTTTCGTTGCCCCGAAGGTCCTGACGCCCCCCGAAGTTCCCGATCCTGCCTGGAGCAATTCGTCAATCGATCGGTTCATCCTGGCACGGCTCGACCGGGAAAAGCTGAAGCGGTCGGCACCCGCCGCCCGCAGCACCTTGCTGCGACGCCTTTCCTTTGACCTGATCGGCCTCCCCCCCACCCCGCAGGAGGTGGCCGACTTCGAGGCCGACACGCGCCCCGATGCCTACGAACGCCAGGTGGATCGCCTGCTGGCATCGCCCCGTTACGGGGAACGCTGGGCGACTCTCTGGCTGGACTTGTCCCGCTACGCTGACAGCCGTGGTTATGAGAAGGACGAGGAACGCAAGGCATGGAAATACCGCGACTGGCTGATCGATGCGCTCAACCGGAATGAGCCCTACGATCAATTCGGCACCGATCAACTCGCGGGAGACCTGATTCCCGGCGCCACGCTCGATCAGCGCATCGCCACCATGTTCAATCGGAACACGCAGACCAACGACGAGGGTGGAACGGATGACGAGGAGTTCCGCGTCGCGGCCGTGATCGATCGCGTCAACACAACCTGGTCCGTGTTCAACGGTGTGACCTTTGGCTGCGTGCAATGCCACTCCCATCCTTACGACCCGATCCGTCACGAGGAATACTACCGGTTCCTCGCGTTCTTCAACACGTCGAAAGACGCCGATTACAACAGCGAATATCCCAACCTCCGCATACCGTTCGAACGCTCCCGCTATGCCGAGGCGGAGGCGCTCCGTGCGGAGGCCGCTGAATTGACCGCTTACCTCGCGCAGCAGGTCCAATCCCTGGACAGGTCCGCGGAATGGCGGGCCGCGCCCATTCGCGCCGCGACCGCCAAACCATACGGCCGCTTGCAAATCAAGGACGGCGAGGCCTTTTCCTCCGGCAGCGTTTCCGCCCAGGCCGTCTTCGATTATCGCGCGGGGCCCCCGGGAAATCCCGGATCACCGGTTACCGCCATCCGCATCGAGGTGCCTCCCCTCGATGCGGACAAGGCCCGCTCCACTCCCGAATTCGGCTTTGTGGTCGATCGCGTCGAGGCATGGCGGGTGTTGCCTGATGGCACCGAAATCCCCCTCGTCTTCAGCCGCTTTGTCGCCGACCAGACGGACCCGGTGGAGAATGCTTTTGTCAAACCCGCCAGGCCCGCCCCGAGGGCACGCGGTGCCTTTCGCAAGGCCCCGCCGCCGTATTCACCACTTGGTGACGTATTCGCCGCACCCGGCGCCCTCGCCGCCCTGAAACGTTCCGGCCCCGTCAACGTCGCCCTGCCCAAGCCCATGCCTCCGCCAGGCGAAATCCCCACGCTGTTCGGTGCCGACCCGTCCATGGACCGCGACCGCTGGGCGGTGGCCATTCTCGAGTCGCCCACGATGCTGGCGGACGGCGAAACGCTGCATGTCCGTTTCACGCACGGACGCATGATCGCCAACCGGCCGTCGCCCGTGCGGCGGGTGCGGTTCTCCGTCTCAAGCAGTCCCCACTGGACCGACTTCGCCACCCGCCGGGAATTTCAGTCCCGGCGCGATCGCCTCAACGAGGTCCAGCGCAAGCTTGCCGACATTCCCGGCATTGACCAACCGGTGATGGAGGATCTGCCGGCGGGCGAGAAACGGGAGACCCATCTGTTCATCCGCGGCAACTGGACCGACAAGGACAA
The DNA here is from genome assembly GCA_964583635.1 of uncultured Opitutaceae bacterium. Classification (GTDB taxonomy): domain Bacteria; phylum Verrucomicrobiota; class Verrucomicrobiia; order Opitutales; family Opitutaceae; genus UBA6669. The sequence goes on from CAZOXB010000008.1 coordinate 22,387, forward strand.
GCCTGCCCTGCAGCCGGGTGTGCCCGCGCTCTTTCCACCACTCCCCGACGGCGCCCCCCTCAATCGCCTCACGATGGCCCGTTGGTTCTTCTCGGAAAGGAATCCCCTCACCGCCCGCGCTGCGGTCAATCGGTACTGGGAACAGCTCTTCGGCATCGGTTTGGTGGAAACGCTCGAAGACTACGGCAGCGTCGGCGAACCTCCGTCGCACCCGGAATTGCTCGACTGGCTTGCGCGCCATTTTCAGTTCGATCTCGCGTGGAACGTGAAGGCGCTGCTCCGGGAAATTGTGCTCAGCCAGACCTATCGCCAGAGTTCCCGGGTCACGCCCGAACTCCATGAGCGCGATCCCCGCAACCGCCTGCTTGCGCGCGGCCCGAGAAACCGCCTGAGCGCCGAGATGGTGCGGGACCAGGCATTGCAGGCAAGCGGCCTGCTGAGCGAAAAGATGTTCGGACCCCCCGTGATGCCCTACCAGCCACCGGGCGTATGGGCCGCCCCCTACAATGGACAGGACTGGAAACAATCCAAGGGCGAGGACGCCAACCGGCGCGCAATCTACACCTTCTGGAAACGCTCCAGCGCCTATCCCAGCTTCCTCAACTTCGATGCCTCCGCCCGCGACATCTGTGCCCTGCGCCGCGTGGCCACCAACACGCCGCTCCAGGCATTGGTCACGTTGAATGACCCCGTATTCGCGGAGGCATCCCGGGCCCTCGCGCGGAAAATGCAGGCGAAAGCCGGTGCCTCCGACTTGAAAGCCGGCATTGCCGAAGGCTGGCTGAGTGTGATCAACCGCCCCCCGGATGCGGCGGAAACCGGTGCGCTGGCATCCCTCTATCAGGACGCCCGCCAGATCGCGGCAGGCGAACGCGACCCGGACCTGGCCGCCTATTCCGCAGTCGCCTCCGCGCTGTTCAATCTCGACGCGGCATTGACCAAATGACACGCATGAAAACCGACAACGATCGCCTGTTGCAGGAACTGGAGATGAACCGCCTTTCGGCGCAGACCCGGCGGCTGTTCATCCGCGATTGTGCGGCGGGGCTTGGATCCCTGTTTCTTGGTTCGCTGGCATCCTCCGCCTTCGCCTCCGGCACGCGGCTCGATTTCACCCGCCCGGCGGCATCGCCGCTTGGAGTCCTCCCCCCGCAATTCACCGCCAAGGCCAGGCGGGTGATCTACCTGCACATGGCGGGCGCACCCAGCCAGCTCGAACTGTTCGACTACAAACCCGACCTGCGGCGCCTCGACGGACTCGACTGCCCGGCTTCGTTTCTTGAAGGCAAACGCTTCGCCTTCATCAGCGGCGTGCCGAAGATGCTCGGACCGCAGTTTCCATTCCACCGCGCGGGCAGCAGCGGCATCTGGATTTCCGACCGGCTTCCCAACATCGCGCGACACATCGACGACATCTGCGTCATCAAGTCGATGCGCACGGACCAGTTCAACCACGCGCCGGCGCAGCTTCTCGTCCACACCGGATCCCCGCGCCTCGGCGGAGGCGCCTCCCTGGGTTCCTGGGTCACCTACGGCCTTGGCACCGAAAACCAGAATCTTCCCGGCTTCATCGTCCTGGTCTCCGGCGGAAAATCCCCCGACGGCGGCAAGTCGCTGTGGGGCTCGGGCTTCCTGCCCAGCGTCTACCAGGGCGTGCAATGCCGAGCCAAGGGAGAACCTGTCCTTTTCCTGTCCAATCCCCAGGGCGTCACCCGGGACCTGCGTCGTCGAATTCTGGATACCCTGGATGAGGTCAACCGGCAGCACTACGCGGAGGTGGGCGATCCTGAAATCATCACCCGCGTCTCCCAGTATGAAATGGCCTTTCGCATGCAGATGAGCGCGAGCGACGCAATGGATCTCGGAAAGGAATCCCCCGAAACCCATGCGCGTTACGGCACGGAATTCGGCAGGGAGAGTTTCGCCAACAACTGCCTCCTGGCCCGCCGCCTGGCGGAGCGGGGCGTGCGGTTCATCCAGCTTTACGACTGGGGCTGGGACCACCATGGCACGAGTCGCGACAACGCCATCAACGTCGGTTTTGCCGACAAATGCCGCGACATGGACCGGGCGATCGGCGCCCTGCTCGATGACCTCAAGACCCGCGGCATGCTCGAGGACACCCTGGTTGTCTGGGGAGGCGAGTTCGGCCGCACCCCCATGCGGGAGAACCGCGGCGGCACTGAAATGGCCTGGGTGGGGCGCGACCACAATCCGGGAGCATTCACAATCTGGATGGCGGGTGGCGGCGTGAAGCCGGGCTTCACCTACGGTGAAACCGATCCGATCGGCATGGAAGTGGCCCTCAATCCCGTCGAGCTCCGCGATCTGCACGCGACCATCGTGCACCAGCTCGGCTTCGACCACCAACGGCTCACCTATTCCTTCCAGGGCCTCGATCAAAAGATCACCGGCGTAAAGTCCGCCTTCGTCATCAAGGAAATCCTCGCCTGAACCGGGACGGATCTCATCCACCCTCGGCGCCACGCGCGATGGACAGCAGATCGGGCAGGTCCACCCGCTTCTCGTAGAGCGCCTTGCCCACGATCACGCCATCGAGGTTCGCATGCGTCCGGGCCAGTTCCGCCAACCGGACGACATCCTCGCGGCGGCTGACCCCCCCGCTGGCGATGATATTGGCCTTCACGGCTTCAAGCATCGCGGTCTGCGCCGCAAAGTTCGGCCCGGTCAGCATGCCGTCCGTGCCGATGTCCGTGTAGATCAGGGTCGCAACCCCGAGCTCGCTCATGCGCCTTGCCAGCGCCAGCGCGCTGGTGCCGGTCGTGTCAACCCAGCCCTTGACCGCCACCTGGCCGTGCTTGGCATCGATTCCCACGGCAATCCGGCTGCCGAACTCCTGCACCAACTCGCCAACGAACTGCTCGCTCTCCGCCGCACGGGTGCCGATGATCACGCGACTGACCCCTAGGCCAAGCGCCCGTTGCACGGAATCGCGGGTGCGCATGCCGCCACCCAACTCCACCTGAATGCCAAGTGCCGCGATCGCGGCAACCGCATCCAGATTGCGAGGTTCCCCCTCGAAAGCTCCGTCGAGGTCGACAACGTGAATCCACCGGCTCCCGGCTTCCTTGAAGGCGCTTCCGACGGCGACGGGATCTTCCGCATACACCGTTTCCTGGTCGGCTTTGCCCTGGGTCAGCCGCACACAGCGGCCACCGCGGATGTCAATGGCAGGATAAATGGTCATTCGATGCAAAAATAAAATTTTGAGTTTCGAACTCCACCCGCAATCAGGCAAACTTCGATTTGGGATATCTTATGACCAAACCTCATCACACACCCGCCTTCCTGACGGACTTGCTGGCCGCACGGTCACCCTCCGGCTACGAGACCGAAGCCCAGGTCGTGTTTGACACCTATGTCGAGCCTGCCGCCGACGCCTATGCCTTCGACTCGATCGGCAATCGCATGGCCACGCTCAATCCGAAGGGCGACCCCGTCCTGATGCTGGCCGGCCACATCGACGAGCTCGGCCTGATCATCACCTATGTCAATGACAAGGGATTCATCTATTTCGACACGATCGGCGGGCATGATCGTGTGATGATTCCGGGCCGTCGCGTCGTCATCCAGACAGCAAACGGCACGGTGAAGGGAGTGACGGGCAAGCGGGCGATACATCTGATGGACGAAGCCGACCGCAAGAAGGTGCCCGAGGTTCATGAGATGTGGATCGACATCGGTGCGCGGTCCAAAAAGGAGGCGCTCGAACGCATCCGGATCGGCGACGTCGCCACCTACGATCACGGCTTCGAACTGATCCACGGCAGCATTGGTGCCGCCCGGGCATTCGACGACAAGGTGGGTGCCTATATTGTGGGTGAAACCCTCATTCGACTCTCGAAGGCCCGGCGCAAGCTTTCCGCCAAAGTGGTCAGCGTGGCCACGACCCAGGAGGAAATCGGCGTCCGTGGCGCGACAGCTGCCGTTTATTCCATCAATCCCCACATCGCGGTTGCGGTCGACGTCGGCCACGCCACCGATCATCCCGATTGCGACAACCGGAAGTACGGCGAGACCAAACTCGGCGGCGGGCCGATGCTCTGCCGCGGAGCGAACATCAATCCAAGGGTCTTCGATCGTCTGCTCAAGGCAGCCCGTAAACTGGAAATTCCCCATCAGATCGAGGCGGATCCCCGCCCCACGGGGACGGATGCCCGCGCCATCCAGGTCGGCCGCGCCGGCGTCGCCACCGGGCTGGTCAGCATCCCCCTCCGCTACATGCACACACCCAGCGAAATGGTCGACCTCGAGGACGTCGAACGCTGTGTGCAACTGCTGGTCGAGTTCGCCCTGAGCTTGGAGAAGGGCGATTACGCGCATTGGTAGGCGTCGGCGACTTTCGGCAGCCCCGCGCCTCACCGGGCCGGCGAATCCCGTCGTCACCCGATGCTTGTGTGCCGGTTTCCATCGATCCGCGCCTGCATCCCCGAACGAAGTTTCTCCGCAATCCCCACGCTCAAGGATGCGTCCCCGTGTCCGGCCGGGCGGGCACCAGCGGCAGACTCGGAGCTATGTTGATCGACGACAGCTCTTGGTTCCGCACCATCGGATCAATCCAAGCGGCAAACGCGATCATTGCGGCGTTGTCGCCCGAGTGCTGCGGCAGCGCGTTCAACAACGGGACGCGTGCCTTGCCCGCCGCCCTCTCCAGATCGGCACGCAGCGCACGGTTGTGGGCAACGCCCCCCGAAAGTCCGATGCTCCTGAAGGTGCCCTGCCGGAAAGCCGACATTGTCTTGCGCACCAAGGCGTCGATCACCGCCCACTGGTAACTTGCCGCAAGATCCGGCAGGCGATCCGTCACTTCCTCGGTGGTCATCTTCTCGATTCGGTAACGAAGACTGGTCTTCAACCCGGAGAAACTGAAATCGAGTTCTTCCCTCTGTCCGATTCCACGGGGAAAATCGAACGCGTTGTCCCGTCCGCTTCGAGCGGCTTCCTCAATCAACGGCCCCCCGGGATACCCGAGTCCCAGCAGCTTTGCCCCCTTGTCCAGGGCTTCGCCGGCCGCATCATCGCGGGTGGTCGACAGCAGGCTCAGTCCCTTCTCCCGGTCAATGGAGAACAACAGGGTGTTTCCTCCCGAGACGATCAGCCCGAGGTGCGGCAGCAAGGCACGCAAGCGATCTTGAAATGCATCGGGAGCTTCCGCGTGCAGCGGAATGAAGGGTGAGAACGCATGACCACGCAGATGATTCACCGGGGCCAAGGGCAGACGGCGTTGCAGCGCAAATGCCTTGGCCGCTGCCACACCGACGGCGAGGCAACCCGCCAGCCCCGGACCTTGGGTCACCGCCACCTGGGTGAGCCGCCGCCAGTCACCGGTCGGGTTTCTCGTCTCGAGCAGAAGCGGCCCGAACGCATGCAGGTGTTCGCGCGTCGCCAGGTCCGGCACCACGCCACCGTACCGCCCGTGAAGCGCAATCTGGCTGCGCACCCATTCACCGCACAACCCCTGATGCGGATCGAAGACCGCCACAGCCGTCTCGTCACAAGAACTCTCCAGCGCGAGAATCATCCCTCCGCCTCCCGTTGCCCCTTACCGACCACCGCCGCGGGCATCCCACGCCCGGAGACCTTGAAGCACTTCCATCGCGGCATCGAGCTGCCGGTCGGGGATCGGCTCGAAGCCAAAACGCTCCTTGAATTCGGCGGCATCGTCGACGTCACTGCGGACACGCTGGATGCGCAGCTGGCGATCCTCCTCCGGAGTCATGACTACGTCCACATTGGGCTCGATGCCCTTTTCATGGATCGTAACTCCGCTGGGCGTATAATACCGGGCCGTGGTCAGGCGAAGGCCCTCTCCGTTCTTCAGATTGAAAATGGTCTGGACCGAGCCCTTTCCAAACGAGCGCTCACCGACAATCACGGCCTTGTGCGTGTCGCGCAACGCACCGGCCACGATCTCTGCGGCGCTCGCGCTGCCCGCGTTGATCAACACCGCCATCGGCAATGCGAGCGGCGGATCCTCCGACTCGCCCCTGAAATCCTCGCGATCCTTGGGATCCCTCCCCTGGGTATAGACAATGAGCTCGTCCTTCTTGAAGAAGGGTTCAGCCACCTCCACCGCCGAGTCGAGGAGACCGCCCGGATTGTTGCGCAGATCCAGCACCAGCGCCTGCATGCCGCTGCCGATGAGCTTGTTCAAGGCGTCGATGAACTCCTTGCCGGTTCGTTCCGAAAACTGGGTCAACTGGATGTAACCGACATCGTCGCCCAGGATGCGCACGTCGCGCACGCTCTCAATCTTGATGACCTCGCGCAGCAAGGTGACCTCGAAATCGCGCTTCGTGGACGGTCGGAAGAATTTCACCGTGACGTGCGTCTTCGGTTTGCCACGCAGACGGCTGATGATGTCATTCATCGGCATCTTGTCCATGCCCTGCCCATCAACCGACACGATTTCGTCTCCCCGCAGGATCCCGGCGCGATCACTGGGCGTGTTTGCGATCGGCGCAATGACCACCACCCGGTCATTTCGCATTTCCACCTGGATGCCGATTCCGCCGAACTCGGCATTCATGTCCTCCTCAAGTTCGGAAAAATCCTTCGCCTCCATGAATTCGGAATGCGGATCCAAGGACTGCACGAGACCGCGGAGGGCGGATTTTCGCAACTGCTCGTACGATACCTGGGATTCATCGACATAGTTCTCCGAAACCAATTGCATGACCTGGCGCACATAGGAGGACGACCGATCGAGCTCACGATTGGGCCAAAGCCCCCAACCGGCGGCGAAATGGGCGGCCGTGAGCGCCAGGGCCAGGCCGACGGCGGCGCCACCAGCAATCGTGAGAAAACGGTTGAGCATCGTCCTCAGGGTGGGCATCCGAAGCATTTTGTAAATGTCATCTCCCAAACACATGCCGCCGCCGGTCCCGGACGCCTTCCGAACAGCTTGGGAACGGGTGGTCGGCCCGCGCGGTGCGCTGCGTTTCGACGAATTCGTGCAATTGGCCCTCTACGACGAAGTTGTCGGCTATTATCGTGCTCCTCGCATGCGCGTCGGCCGCACACCTGGCAGCGATTTCTACACCGCCATGGACTCCGGAATCGTGTTTGGCCAGCTCGTGACCGCGGCGGCCACGGCACTCCTCCAGAAAGCAAGGCTGGACCCCAGTTCGTGCGCGTTTGTGGAAATCGGCGCCGAACCCCATCGCAGCCTTCTCGAGGGAACGCCGCATCCCTTCCATTCCGTTGAAATCCGACGTCTCGGAGATCCGCTCCTTCTTCCTCAACGCTGCGTTCTTTTTTCCAACGAACTTCTTGATGCCCAACCCTTCCGGCGTTTCCGTCGACGCGCCAGGCAGTGGATTGAGATCGGTGTGGAATTGGCCGGTACAAGTTTACGGGAGATCGAGCTTTCGCCTGCTTCATTTCCGTGGCTTCCCGCGACGGCGGAGGAGGGATACATTTTCGACGCTCCGCGGGCATCCGCAGAGCTCGCGGCTGCGCTAGCCAGCCAGCCATGGACGGGCCTCTTTCTGGCTTTCGACTACGGCAAATCGCTTGACGAGCTAGCCCAGGCAACGCCGGAAGGGACTGCTCGCGCCTACTCGCGGCACCAGCAATCGAACAATCTGCTGCTCAATCCGGGAGAACAGGACCTGACCTGTCACATCTGCTGGGACTGGATCGCCGAACCGCTACAACAATCAGGATTTCAAGGTGTCCAGATCCAGTCGCAGGAGAGCTTTTTCGTCCACCACGCGAATGCCACCATTGCCAGGATCATTGAGGAGGACGCGATGCTGCCCACGGGCAGAAAAAGCGCCCTGCGCCAGCTCCTGCATCCCGGTAACATGGGACAGAAATTTCAGGTGCTGCACGGCCTGCGTGTCTAGTTCACGATCAGCCGGAGGAGGCATGAACGTGTGATTGGATTGGCGGAATTTGGAAAAGCCCGGACAGGGCACCCCAATCAACCCACAAGCCGCAGTTGAACCATAGGATCAAGCTGAGTGAAGAACCTTCAACTTCATCGGTTGGAGATCTACAGGAAATAAAAAAAGGAGGGCGACCTCTGCAGGTCGCCCTCCGGCATATGAAAACCAAATGGCTAACTGAAAACTTCAAATCCGGCGTTTTCCGAAACGGCGGGCGGCAGCGAGTCCACCGAGCCCAAGCGCCAGAAGGCCCAAGGTCGACGCGGCATCAGGAACCGAGCGGGTCGCATAGAGCTGGGACTGCTTCGGGTTGCCACTCCTGTCGGTCAGGTTGAGCACCTGTACACCGTAGGCGCCACCAGAGTCGGCCTTGGCCGCGGCAACCGAACCAAAGTGGGCCACCGCCGCATTCAGATACGCATTGCCGCTTCCCGTGCCGTAACCGCCGTAACCGGAAATGCTGCCTGTCTCATCCTCGAAAAACCAGAATGCGAGCTGCAGATCGTTGTTGTTGGCTTTGCGGTTCACCAGATTGACGTAATCGTAACCGGCGAGAGTACCTGCGGCGAACTGCGAATACAGCCAAGCCGTCGCCATCGAAATCGGGTCCTGACCACCACTTGCGCCGCCACCGCCACCCAGCTTTGCGGCACCGTCCACCGTATAGTTGTAGGTCGAGCCCGGACTGAAGTGTTCGGTATATTCGAGGCAATAGGTCTCGAAGCTACCCGCACCGCCGAGCACGCTGGCCGGCGCATAGGCCGATGTATCCAGACCGGAACCACTGGCGGTGTAGGATCCCCCACCCAGTCCATTGCCGTTGGAGGTCGCGTTGAGTGACAGGGTCACCGTGGCAGCGAAGCTGCCGGAGGCAAAGGCCATCGCGACGGCAATCGCCGAGAGGGTCTTGGAGCATTTGAAACGAGCGGAGTTCATGGATGAGAGGTGAAGTTGGAGTTGGAGTTGCGAATGACCTCCGAGTAAGCGGCGCGCATGCCATGATTCGCGACTCTAGGGTATACCACCCAAGCTCCGGTCGAAATGCTCCTTAACTCATTTTCCATCAATCCATTGTAAGATTACTAGCAACACATACGTATTCTTGCGCATTCTCCTGACCAGGAACTTGTTGCGCCAAGCAGCGTAAACGATTCCGACACATTGCCCGGGAATCCCGAAACTCGTGTAACCGATACCGACACGTAGTTGCCGCAGAAAGAGATGCGGGGTCCTACGTAGTCATCGGCCACGTCCGGCAATCCGGCGGTCGTCGCCGGCCCCCGGAATGTCTCCGGTCACCTGGAATGCGGGATCCGCTTACCAAACGAGCAAACCACCCGCAAAGGTCAGTCCGGCTCCCACGCTGCAGAAAATGATGCGATCTCCGGCTTGAAAAATCCCTTCTTGGGCAGCCCAGCCCAGCGCCATCGAAACCGATGCCCCGCTGGTGTTGCCGTAGCGCGAGATGGTCATCACGACTTTCTCAAAGGGAATGCCCACGCGCTTGCTGACGGCGCGGAGGATGCGCTCATTGGCCTGGTGGGGGACGATCCAGGCAATATCGTCGGGCGAAAGGTGGTGGCGCTTCAACGTGGCCTCGATCTGATCCGCGAAGCCCACCACGGCGCTCTTGAAAACCGTGGCCCCGTTCATCTGGAGATAAAAGTCGGCCTTGTCCGCACCACCCGGAGCCGGGAACGGCCGCGCCGCTCCGCCACCGCGCCGCTGGATGGCCGCAAATTGGGTCGCATCGCCGGAAAGTCCCATGCGATGCAGGCGATGCCCGCCCGGCGAATCCGTCAGAATGGCCGCTCCCGCACCGTCACCGAAGAGGAAGGCGGTTTCGTGGTCGGTGGGATTCGTGATGCGCGACAGCAGCTCGGCGGTCACGACAATGACATTGCGTGCCGTCCCGCCGCGGATGAACGAACGCCCGACCTCCAGCGCATAGAGCCAACCGGAACAGGCGGCATTGATGTCAAAGGCCATCGCCTTGGGAATGCCGAGATGCAACGCCAGCGATGAGGCCATGGCCGGCACGGGCTGGTCGGGCAGAATTGTCGCGAGCACGATGCCGTCGATCTGGTCGACGGCCATGCCCGCCTGCTCGAGGGCGTGCCGGACCGCGGTGGCCGCCAGCTTCGTCGCCGTTTCGTCACCGTCCGCGTAGCGGCGCTCCTTGATGCCGGTGAGCTTGAGCATTTCCGCCTCGGTGCGGTCCGGGAAGGCGCGGAGAATTTCACTGGTGGGGCGAATGTTCTTGGGCACCGCGTACCCCACACCTGCGATGCACACGGTCTCGGTCCCGACCGATGAAGCCGCTGCGGCAGGCCCTGCGGGACCGCGACCGGGCGCTTTTTGTGCTCCCGTGTTCTGGGCGAGATAACGCGCCACGTCGTCGCCGGAAATCCGTCCGCCCGGACCGGTCGCCACGATGTCCGTCAGCGCTTCCGGCGCCAGACCCGCCTCCTGAACCAGCTTGAGTGCCCGCGGCGTCCACAGCAATCCACCCGGCTGGGCCTGAGGTGCGGGCGCCGGGCGCGGCGGTCTGGCCGCGGTCGGCGCGGGCACGCTCGCCAGAATCTTCGTTGCCGGCGCCGTCGTGGCGGCTGCCGAAGCGACAGGAAGAGCCGATCCGGCCGCGCTGGACACCTCGCCCGACACTTGCGTGACTTCCAGATGCTTCAACGCAACGTCCGACGTCTCGATGCGGAGGAATGGTCCATTGCTCGCCACGATGTCTCCCGCCCGACACCGCACCGCGACAATCCGCCCATCGCATGGCGCTTCGTATTCGAACACGGATTTGTCGCTCTCCAATTCGGCGATCTTCTCGCCCTTGGTGATCGTGGATTCCGGAGACACCTTGATGTCGATCACGGTCAACTCGCTGACGGTTGCCCCCATGGAGGGCATGGGGACATCGATGAGAAACGTTTCCATGCGCGAATAAATGCAAACGTTAACGTGACGGTTCCCGCGCGCTGGTCAATGCCGGGCAACAGTCCGATGAATCAACTGCGAACGGTTCGCCAAATCGCCAGGCATCGTCTGATGAGGTCCGGCAATTGGCGGGTGGAGATCATGTTCGGGCCGTCGCTGATGGCGCGGTCCGGATCCGGATGGGTTTCGATGAAGAGTCCCTCGGCGCCGGCCGCCAGCGCGGCTTGGGCGAGTGGTGCGACAAACTCGCGTTGCCCGCTGCTCTTGCCGCCACCGGCTCCCGGCAACTGCACGGCATGGGTGGCATCGAACACGGTGGGGCACCCGTTCTGCCGGAGGATGGAAAAGGAACGCATGTCCACCACCAGATTCTGGTAGCCGAAGGTCGTGCCCCGTTCGGTCTGCCAGATCTCCCGGGCGCCTCCTTCACGAAGTTTTCCGACCACGTGCACCATTTCCTGAGGCGAAAGGAACTGCCCCTTCTTGACATTGACGATGCGTCCCGTGGCCGCAGCAGCGAGAAGAAGGTCGGTCTGGCGGCACAGGAATGCGGGAATCTGCACGGCGTCGCAAACCGCCGCGACGGCCGGCACCTGATGGCTTTCATGCACGTCGGTGATGACCGGAAAGCCATACTCCTTCCGCATCAGCGCGAGGAGACGCAACCCCTCGTCAATCCCCGTACCCCGCTGACCCGCGAGGGAGGTGCGGTTCGCCTTGTCGTAGGAACCCTTGAACACGATGTTCAGCTCCGGATGCGCCTCGCGCAGGCGCACGAGCGTCTCCGCGACGCCACGGCAGACATCCTCGTTCTCGAGAGAACAGGGACCGGCGATGAGGAGCAGTCGTTGGGAGTCGTGGAGCATGCGCGGTCACTTGCGGCGGGCCGGACGGCTGGGCTTCCTGCGCGCCTTGAGGGCCGCACCGATGAATGCCGCGAACAACGGGTGCGGAGCGCTTGGCTTCGACTGGAATTCCGGGTGGAACTGCACACCGACAAACCAGGGGTGATCCTCAATCTCGACGATCTCCACGAGATTCCGTCGCGGATTGATGCCGCTCACGATGAGTCCTCCGCGCTGCAGCTGGCCGACGTACGCATTGTTGACCTCGAAGCGATGGCGGTGCCGCTCCCGGACGGAGGGCCGGCCGTACGCCTTGTGCGCCCGGGTTCCGGGCGTGAGGGCGCACTCGTAGGAACCGAGGCGCATCGTGGCACCCTTGTCGATGATCGCCTTCTGCTCCTCCATCATGTTGATCACCGGATGCGGCGACTTGTCGTCGAATTCGGTCGAATTCGCCCCCTCCAGCTTCAGCACATTGCGCGCGTATTCGATCACCGCAATCTGCAGGCCAAGGCAGAGTCCGTAATAGGGAACCTTGTTCACGCGGGCATGGCGGGCCGCGGCAATCTTCCCCTCCGTGCCGCGATCGCCAAAACCGCCCGGGACGAGGATGCCGTCGAGTCCCTTGAGCAGACCGGTGCCGCCCTTCTTTTCCAGATCCTCCGCGTCGATCCTCACCACCGTAACCCGGCAGTTGTTGGCGATGCCCGCGTGCGTGAGCGACTCGTAGACCGACTTGTAGGCATCCTGAAGCTCGATGTATTTGCCCACCACTCCGATCCGCACCTCGTGGGCCGGATGCACCACCCGGCGTACGATTTCCTCCCACACATTTTTTTTCGGCGGCTCGATCTGAAGACCGAACAACTCCAGCACGAGGTCATCCATGCCTTCCTTCTGAAGCGCCAGCGGCAGTTCGTAGATCGAATGCGGGACATCACGGCATTCGATGACCGCCTTGACCGGTACGTTGCAGAACATCGACAGCTTGTCGCGAAGCGAATTGTCGAGGGGGTGGTCGCACCGGCACACAAGGACATCGGGCTGGATGCCGATCTCGCGCAGCTTGGCGACCGATTGCTGCGTGGGCTTGGTCTTCAATTCGCCCGCCGCCTTCAGATAGGGGACCAGCGTGACGTGGATGAAAATGGTATCGTTGGCGCCGACCTCCAAAGCGAACTGGCGCATCGCCTCGAGAAACGGCAGGCCTTCGATGTCACCCGTGGTTCCGCCGATTTCCGTGATGAGCACATCGACATTCTTGCCGCCCGCATAAATGCGCTCCTTGATTTCGTTGGTGACATGCGGAATCACCTGGACCGTCTTGCCCAGATAATCGCCGCGCCGCTCCTTCTGGATGACGCTCTCGTAGACCTGACCCGAGGTGAGGTTGTTGAGGCGGGACAGTTTGCCGCTGGTGAAACGCTCGTAATGTCCGAGGTCGAGATCGGTCTCAGCGCCATCCTCGAGCACATAGACCTCCCCATGCTGAAACGGACTCATCGTTCCCGGGTCGACGTTGAGGTACGGATCGAATTTCTGAATGCGCACGGTCAGCCCCCGCATCTCAAGCAATGCGCCCAGTGCAGCCGCGGTCAGGCCCTTGCCCAACGAAGATACCACCCCTCCTGTCACGAAGACATACTTCATCAAAAAGGGTTAACCGGCCGGATCTGG
>CAZOXB010000009.1:0-33655 GCA_964583635.1 uncultured Opitutaceae bacterium
CCACGCCATGGCCCGCCTGCAGGAGCACGGCACAGACGCCGCCGGCGATTGCCACCAGGGAGCCCACCGAGAGGTCGATCCCTCCCGTGGCAATGACCAGCGTCATCCCGAGGGCCACCAGTAACGTGCGGGATCCCTGCACGAGAATGTCCACGGGAATCCCATAGAGGTGCCCGTCAAGCAGCGTCACCTTGAGGAACGCGGGATTGATCATGGCATTCAGCAACACGAGCGCCACCAGGCCCGCCACGGGCCACAGCACTGCGTGCTGCCGACGCGGTCGGGAACGCGCGTTATCAGTGGTTGTCATGGGCTCCCGCCATGAGGCACATCAGGGATTCCGCCGACACCTCCGCTCCCGAAACTTCGCCGGTCAACTGCCGCTCGCGCATGACGAGGATTCGTGAGCAGGTCCTCAGCAGTTCGTCGATCTCCGACGAGATGAACAGGACCGCCATGCCCTCCGCCCGCAGGCGCTCAATGAGGTTCTCGATCTCCCGTTTCGCGCCGATATCGATCCCGCGTGTCGGTTCGTCGAGCAGGATGACCGCGGGCTGCGTCGCGAGCCAGCGCGCCAGCAGCACTTTCTGCTGGTTGCCGCCGGAAAGAAATTGGACCGGCGTTTCCACATCGGCCGCCTTGATGTTCAGTGCCCGGATGTACTGCGCGCAAAGATGATCCTGCTCGGCGCGTGACAGCGGCACGAAGGCTCCCCGCTTTCCCTGGAGCGCCAGCACCAGGTTTTCGCGCACGGAAAGATCCGGCAGGATTCCCTCCGCCTTCCGGTCCTCCGAACAGAACGCCAGGCCGTGCTGCACGGCATCACGCGGCGAACGGATCCGTACCGGTATTCCGTGGAGTGACAGGGTGCCGCTGTCGCCGCGATCGATCCCGAACAGGAGCCGGGCCGTCTCCGTCCGGCCTGATCCGAGCAGTCCGCACAATCCGGTGATCTGCCCGGCGTTCAGCGCCAGGTCGAGAGGTCCAACCGCGCCGCGCCGTCCGAGCCGTCGCGCGGTCAGCACCGGCTGGCAATCGGGGCCGGGTTCGGCGTTCAATGCGCGGGAGGCCGACTCTGCCGGCGCAAGGTCCCGTCCGAGCATCTTTTCCACCAAGGCAAGCCGGGGCAGCTCTGCCGTCACATACTGCCCCACGCGCCGGCCGTTGCGCAGGACAGTCAGGCGATCCGCCATCGCATACACCTGATCGAGGAAATGAGTCACGAAAACGATGCCCAGGCCGTCACCGCGCAACTTGCGCATCACACTGAAGAGTTCGTCCACCTCCCGTTCGTCGAGGCTGGCAGTCGGTTCGTCGAGCACCAGGAGCCGGGCCGACGTGTCGAGGGCCCGCGCAATCGCCACCATCTGCTGGTGCGCCACCGACAGGCTGCCCAGTTCGGCGTCGACATTGCAGTCCAGCTCCAGGCGTGCCAGCGCGGCGCGGGCACGCCTCCGGATCGCGCGCCAGTGCAGCAGTCCGGCCCATCCGGGTTGCCGGCCGAGCGTGATGTTCTCCGCCACCGAGAGCGTCGGAATCAGATTCACCTCCTGGTAGACAGTGCTGATGCCCAGCTCCTCTGCCTCGCGGGGCGACTTGGGATGGATCAACCGTCCGCCGAGGCGAAAGGTCCCTTCATCGGCCGGGTGCACTCCCGTCAGCACCTTGATCAGCGTCGACTTGCCGGCGCCATTCTCGCCGAGCAGCGCATGGACCTCACCGCTCCTCACGGAGAAATCCACCCCGGCCAGGGCGACCACCCCGGGAAAGCTTTTCCCCACTCCGCGAAGCTCGAGCAGGTCGGACTCCATGCGCCGGGTGCTCAGTACTGCCGGGTGGCGATGGCCGCGGCGGCATTGCTGGCATCGAAGAGCTCGTCCTTGTTGAAGGACTTTCTGGCAATGGGCTTCCCCTCCAGGAGCCGGGTCACGGTATCGTAGACCTTGGGGCCAAAGAGAGGGTTGCATTCGACCGTGCAGTTGATCTTCCCGTCCACCACGGCTTGGATTGCCTCCCGGATGGCATCAATGGAGACGATGATGATGTCGGTGCCGGGTTTCAGGCCCGACTCCTCGATGGCCTGTACCGCTCCCAGCGCCATGTCGTCATTGTGGGCGTACACGATGGTGATCGACCGGCCGTGTTTCTTGAGGAACGCCTCCATGACCTCCTTGCCACCGCTGCGACGAAAGTCTCCGCTCTGTGAATCGATGATCCGCAGGTCCGGGTATTTCGCCAGCGCATCGGCAAAGGCGCGCCGCCGTTCGTTGGCCGGGGCGGATCCCGGTGTTCCCTGCAGCTCCACGATCGATCCCTTCCCGCCGACCTTCTTTGCCAGCCAGTCCGCCGCCATCCGCCCCTCCTCGTAAAAGTCCGAGCCAATGAAGCAGGCGTAGAGGGATTCGTCCGAAGTCTGAATGGTGCGATCGGTCAGAATGACCGGGATCCGGGCCCGCTTTGCCTCCCGCAGCACGGGATCCCATCCGGTCTCGACGATCGGCGCCAGCACGATGGCGTCCACCCGTTGCGCCACAAAGGAGCGGATGGCGCGGATCTGGTTCTCCTGCTTGCCCTGGCCATCGGCGAACTTCAATTCGATGCCGCGCTTTTCCGCCTCCGACTTCATTGAATTCGTGTTTGCGGTCCGCCAGGCGCTTTCCGCTCCGGTTTGGGCGAAGCCAACCTTGAGGGGCTTTCCCCCGACGGGAAGGGCGGATCCGAGGAGCGCGGCACAAAGGAGGAAGCGAATTCCTGAAAGGAACGGTTTCATGGGGCGAAGGGAAGAGGGCACGATCGGACTTTGGATCGGACAAGGCAAGGCATAGCCGGCGTGCGGGCGGCGGGCAACCTCCCTCTTGGACGGGGACCTTCAGGTCGGGAGCGCGGGATAGTCTGTGTACCCGTGGCGGCGGTCGTCGTTGAAGCGATAGAAGGTGGCGGGGTTGGGGGCATTCAGGGGCGCACCGGTTTGCAAGCGGCGCGGCAGATCGGGGTTGGCGATGAAGAGGCGCCCCCAGGCGACGGCGTCGGCGTGTCCCGCCCTGATTTCACCGGCGGCGGATTCCCGGGTGAAGCTGTCGTTGGCGATGAGTGGGCCGCCGAAAGCCTTTTTCAATGCGGGACCGAGGCGTGGCTCGGCCAGACCTTCACGCACGCAGATGAAGGCGATCCGGCGACGCCCCAGCTCCTGCGCGAGGTACCCGAAGGTTTCCGCGGGGTTGGCATCGGCCATGCCGTGGCTGTTGCCGCGCGGAGCCAAGTGGTAGCCGACGCGGTCGGCGGGCCAGACGGAAAGGACGGCGTCCGTGACCTCAAGGCAGAGTCGCGCCCGGTTCTCGACGGAACCGCCATACCGGTCCTCGCGCCGGTTTGATCCCGACTGCAGGAACTGATCGAGCAGATAGCCGTTGGCACCGTGCAGCTCCACGCCGTCAAATCCTGCGCGCCGGGCATTTTCCGCGCCCTTGCGATAGGCGTCGATGACATCGGGAATCTCCGCAAGGGTGAGGGCGCGTGGGACGACGTAGGGTCGCTGCGGACGGAGCAGGCTGACATTCCCCGGAGCGGGCAGGGCGCTGGGGGCGACGGGAAGGGCGCCATTCAGGAAACTGGGATCGGACACGCGCCCCACGTGCCAGAGCTGCAGCATGATGCGGCCGCCGGCGTTGTGGACGCTCCTTGTGACCAGCCTCCATCCTTCGACCTGTTCATCGTTCCAGATGCCGGGGGTGTCCGGGTATCCGACCCCCATGGGATCCACCGAGGTGGCCTCGGTGAGGATGAGACCGGCGGAGGCCCGCTGGACGTAGTATTCGGCATTCATCTGCTCCGGCACGCGGCCTGCGGCGGCGCGGCAGCGGGTCAGAGGGGACATTACGATGCGGTTTGGAAGCTCCAGGGCTCCGAGCTTCAGCGGTTTGAAGAGGATGGACATGAACGGTGGTGGAGACGAATGAAGAGAGGTGTCCCGGTCGGGCGGATTTGCAAACCCAGGCCGCATCCTGGGTGGCCGCCGGGCAGGCGGTCAGGGGGATGCGGCCGGGCGACGGGCCCAGCGGCTGGCGAGGGAGGCACAGATGATGAGCTGCAACGAGTGATAGATCATGATGGGCAGCAGGATCAGACCGATGCCGGGATGGCTGCCGAAGATCAGCTGCGCCATCGGAACCCCGGAGGCGAGGGTCTTCTTGGAACCGCAGAAGATCGCGGCAATGCGGTCCTCCTCGGAAAAGTGAAGCGCAACCGCCACGGCATTGACGAACATCATCACGAGGAAGAACAATGCAACGGATCCCACGGCGATGCCGACGATCATGGAGCCGCTCTGATTGGACCAGACGCCTTGTTGCACGGAATCGCAGAACGACGTGTAGACCAGCAGCACGATCGTGAGGCGGTCGACGACGCCGATGCCCTTTTTGTGCCTGGTGGCAAACGCCCCGAAGAGCGGGCGCAGGGCCTGTCCCGCCGCAAGCGGGAGCATGAGCCAGAGAAGCAGGTCCAGAATGACCTTGCCCAGCGGCAGCGACTGCCCGCCGCTCTTCAGCAGAAGTCCGATCCACAGCGGAGTGATGAATATGCCCAGCAGGCTCGAGAGGGTGGCGTTGAAGACCGCACCGGCGATGTTGCCCCGGGCGGCGGCAGTCATGGCGACGGAGGACGAAACCGTCGACGGAAGCGCAGTCAGGTAGAAGACTCCGATCCGCAGGGACGCGGAGAGCTGGTCACCCACAATCCACAGGGTGATGAGCCCGATCAGGGGAAAAACCAGGAAGGTCGTCGCCTGCACGACCAGATGGAGTTTCCAACGGAAGGTCCCGGCCTTCAGCGCCGCGAAGGAAAGTGTCAGCCCGTGGAGAAAGAAGATCAGGGCGACGCCGGCCTTGGTCAGAATTTCGGGATGCATCCATCCGCCGTGGGCCCCGGGCGAGGGGAAAATCCAGGCGATGCCAACGGCGGCGGCGATTCCACACAGAAACCAGTCGGGCTTGAACCTCATGGAGAGCGGCGGTTCGGATCAGCGGGCGGGAGGGTCGTCGCGTGCACGCCGGAGGAGGCGGACCAGCTCTGCGGATCCTTCGATCTTCAAAACCCAAAGGGTGGCACCATAAACGGCGACGCCGACTGCAATCACGGCGACGATCCGCAGCAGGTCGCCCGCAGCGCCGGCTTGGATGAACCCGTTCGAAAGGTGTTCCGCGCCATAAACCACAGCACTCATCACTGCGGTGGCAGCGAGGATCCTGGCGAGATCGGGCACGAGGGGAACGAAGCCCAGTTCCGCACGCCGGCGCGACAGCCGATGCTGCAGATAAACCGCCTGTACCACGACCGCCAGATTGCCGGCGATGGCCAGGCCGACCGTGCCGAGGTTGCGCATCAGGAGCAGGCTGAGCGCGATGTTGATGGCAAAACTCAACAGGGCGGCGTGCACGGGGGTGAGCGTGTCCTTTTGCGCATAGAAGGCCCGCAGCAGAAGGCTGACGAAGGAAAAAAACGGGAGCCCCAAGGCGTAGACTGCAACCACCGGCATGGTCATCGCGGTGTCGCTGGCGGAAAATGCGCCGCGTTGGAAAAGCAGGCGCACGATCGGAGTTGCCAGCAACGCCAGGCCGGCGGCGGCGGGGATGTTCATGACGAGAATGAGGCGCATCCCCTTCCGGTAGTCCGTGGCCATGCTGGTCCAGTCACCCTGTGCGGCGTGGCGGGAGATGAGGGGGAAGATCACCGTTGTCACCGCCACGGCAAAGAGCCCGATCGGCAGTTCCATGAGGCGGGATGCCAGATTGAGAATCGTCGCGGAGGCGTCGTCGAGCGAGAGGCCGATGAATCGGGAAACCGCCATGTTCACGAGGTAGATCGCGGAGCCGAACAGGGTCGGCGTCATCAGTCGGGCGATGGCGCGCACCTGGGGGCTGAGGTGCAGATCGAGGCGCGGTCGCCAGCCCATTCGCATCAGGGTGATTGCGGGCACGAGCATCTGTAGAACCCCTCCGAACAGCACGGCGACGCAGAGCCAGTGCATTCTGCCGAGATCGCCGTCGCTCCATTGCCAGGCGACCGCGGAGCTCAGCAAGGCGAGGATGGCGAGGTTGAGCCAGATTGGCGAAAGGGCGGGTTCGAGAAAACGCTGCAGGGTCTGGAGTGCGGCGCTGAAGGCGGCCGCCAGGCAGACGAAGACCAGGTAGGGGAACAGCCAGACGGCGAGTTCCGCCGCCTGAATCCAACGTGCGATCGTCTCAGGGGAGGCTCCGCCGAAATGGCCGTGCCGGGCGGCTTGCGCCACAGCAACCAGTGAGACGACGGAAATCGACACAATGCCGGTGGAGACGACCAGCAGCCAGGTGGAAACCTGGCTCAGCAGCCGGAAGGCGCCCTCGCGCTGCGATTGCTTCAGTTCGTCGTGCAGGGTCGGCACGAAGGCCGCGGTCAATGCCCCTTCGCCCAGCAGGCGGCGAAACAGGTTCGGCAGGGTGAAGGCGGTGGTGAAGGCGCTCGCCAGGGCGGAAGTTCCGAAAACCGCAGCGATGAGGGAATCCCGCGCCAGCCCCAGCACGCGCGAGACCAGGGTCAACGCCGAGACTAGGCTGATATTTTTGAGATTCTTTGACAACGGCCTGTTGTCGTTAGTGGAGGCGGGGTTAGCAACTCAGGAGTGAAACGAGCCGGTGGTGGAAAGCGGCTCGGACGTTGACGCTCCCCCGGGCAGGAAACAGCGTGGTTCATGCCCATGCCTCTCGTCCCCAAGCTCGTTGACCGGCTGCAGCGCCACCCCAAGCGGGTGGTCTTTCCGGAAGGGAACGATCCGCGGGTGCTGCAGGCCGCGCGGCAGTGGGTGACACGGCGGATGGGGGTGCCCGTTGTGCTGGGTGAACGGGGTGCCATCAAGGAATCCGCCGCGCGCCTCGACCTGAACGTGCAGGGCATGAGGATCATCGACCCGGCGAGGAGCGAGGATCTGGAGCCCTTTGCGGAACAACTCGAGAAATGGCGGAAGGTGAAGGGCATGACTGCGGCGGAGGCCCGGAGGCTGGTGGCGGATACCAATTACTTTGCGACCATGATGCTGGCGGAGGGGCAGGTGGACGCACTGGTGTCCGGGGCCACCGTCACTGCCTCCAGTGCGCTGCGTCCGCTCTTTCAGATCATTCCAAAACTCGAGCATGTGCAGACCGCCTCGTCTCTCATGATCCTCGATTTCGAGGAAAAACCCGTGGGCAGCGAGGGGTCCCTCTTTCTCGCGGACTGCGGCGTCATCCCGGAACCCACGGCCGCGCAGCTCGCGGACATCGCCGTGTCCACCGCGATCATTGCGCACCATCTGACCAACGACCGGCCCCGCGTCGCGATGTTGAGCTGGGCTTCACGCAGCAGCTCCCGCCAGCCGTCGGTGGTCAAGATGCGTGAGGCCACTGAGCTCGCGCGCCGCAAGGCGCTGTCCACCGCGTTGCCGATGGAGATCGACGGGGAGATGCAGGCCGATGCGGCCCTCGATGCCACCGTCGCGGCGATGAAGGGATTCTCCACCGCGGTGGGCGGCCGGGCCAACGTGCTGATTTTTCCCGATCTCAATTCCGGGAACATCGCCTTCAAGCTGGTCCAGAGCCTCGCCGGGGGCAACGCGTTTGGACAGATCATCACCGGGCTGAGCCGCCCGGCCGCCGAAATCAGCCGCGGCGCCAGCGCCCATGATGTCTTCGGCGCCGCGGCCATCGTGGGCTGCCAGGCCATTGACCGCCGGCTGCTCTACGGCGATGCCTGACACCCGAACCGTCCCACCTCTGCCTCCCATGCCCGATTCCGTTTTTCCCTTCCTGCGCGACACCCAGAATCCGTTCACGGCACCGGCGCTTCCCCTGCAAACCTCGCCGACCAATGTCGTGACGAAACGGCTGTTCGTCGCAGCGACGCGGATGAACGATGGCAAGACCACGACATGCCTCGGCCTCTACGAGGCGATGCAGGGAATCTATCCCCGGGTCGGGTTCATCAAGCCGATCGGACAGCGTTTCGTCACGGTTCAGGGACAACAGATCGACGAGGATTCCGTGCTGCTCGACACGATCTACGACGTGCATGTGCCCATCGAGAGCATGAGTCCGGTGGCGGTCGACGGCACTTTCACGCGGCGCTTCATCAGGAATCCCGGACCCATGCTCGCCGAGCTCGAGGACAAGATCTGCCGCGCGTTTGACCGCGTTTCCTGGGAGAAGGATTTCACGCTGATTGAGGGCACGGGACATGCCGGGGTCGGCAGCGTTTTTGAACTCTCCAACGCCCGGGTGGCCAAGCTTCTGCGATCCAAGGCGCTGATCATCACGCCGGGCGGCATCGGGCGTCCCATCGACGAGATAGCACTGAACAAGGCGCTCTTCGATCAGGAGGGCGTTGAGGTGGTGGGCGTCATCCTCAACAAAGTCGATGCCGACAAGATTCCGCAGATTGCGGAGTATGCCGGCAAGGGGCTGGCCCGTTTTGGAGTGGCGCTGCTCGGGATCATCCCGAAGCAGAATCTGCTCAGCTCGCCGAACCTCACGCAGATTGCGGAGGAGATCGGCGGCAAGTGGTGCAATGCCCCCGCCGCCCGCGCCTTGCACCGTGTGCGCAACGTGATTGTCGGGGCCGGCACGGCCAAGGGCATCATCGACTACCTCACGGCGGGCACCCTCATCATCACGCCGGGGGATCGCGATGACATCATCCTGGCCGTGTTGTCCAGCGGCCACCTGGCGGGCAAAGGCACGGTCGCGGGGCTGGTGCTCACGAACAACATCGTGCCGCATGCCACGCTGCTGGAGCTCCTCCGGCAGACGGACATTCCGGTGATATTCGCGGAGGACGAATGTTTCACGATCACGTCCAAGATCCACGGCATGACGGTGAAGACCCTGCCGGAGGACACGGACAAATTTCCCGTGATCAAGCAGATGGTCCTCGATCACGTGGACCTGAAGAGGCTCCTCGCCAGCGTGTAGGATAAAGGGCTGAAGGGCTGAAATTGGAAACCAGAGGTCAGATGTCAGGGGTCAGGGGTCAGGGGTCGGAGGTCGGATCTCTGACTTCTGACCTCTGACCTCTGACCTCTGACCTCTGACCTTCAGTCCTTCCTCCCTTGCCTCAGGGGAGTGTCAGGCGCAGTTGCCGGCCATCGATCGCTACGGCGGAGAGTTTCTTCCAGCCCTCGGTCACGTCGGTTGGCAGGGGGTGGATCTGCGCGAGGTAATGC
Source organism: uncultured Opitutaceae bacterium (assembly GCA_964583635.1). Lineage (GTDB taxonomy): Bacteria > Verrucomicrobiota > Verrucomicrobiia > Opitutales > Opitutaceae > UBA6669. The sequence goes on from CAZOXB010000009.1 coordinate 9,227, forward strand.
AGGGTGCGCACGGCGAGTCCGGGAATGCGATGGGTGGCCAGCGAGCCCAAGTACATCTCCTCGGGCACGAAGGTGAAGCCATCGTCCTGTTTCTGGAAGACGCCTCGCGCCTGGATGATCACGGGCAGCGACAGGCCGAGCAGATTCACGGAGGCGGGGGTGGCGATTTGCAGCAGCCCGTCGGCGATGCGAAAATTGAGCTGGCTCGGCGCAATGAGGTCGGTGGCGTCGGGTGCGGAGGATTTCATGGCGTCAGCCGCCCAGGCGTTCAACTCCTCCTCGGTGAGGACAAACGCCCCCGCCTGCCCCTCCGCGAGGATCTGTTTCTTGCGCATCCACGTGCGGGCGGCGGTGGCATTGGTGGCACCCGCGAAATAAAAGACCGAGCCGGGAGCCGCGGTCGGGGAGGATTCCTTGGCGATGACGACGGGTTTGAGGATGAGCCAGACTGCGCCGAAAATCACACCGGCGAGCAGACTCAGCCCGACGCCCAGAATCACCTCGGTCCAGCCGGGGCCGTAGAGGGCACGCTGTTGTTGCTTGTCCATAATGAGTGCTCGCGGGGATCAGACCTCACGCGTGTGGGCTTTGCGAGTTTCTTCGACGTGGCGGAAATAGGCCGCATAGTAGGTGAGGCAGGCAGCCAGCCCGGTGAAAACGGTGAAGGTCATCAGCGGATAGCCCGCGACCAGGAAGCCCACCAGTGCAAACGTGGGCACGAAAAAGCGGCTGCGGCTGGAGCGCAGCATGGCGCCGAGCACATACACGCGGAAGGCATCCCGAAACTCCTCGCGTTTCTGGTACTGGTAGATCCCCGCGGCAGTGAGCGGACCGGCCAACATCACGGCTGGTATGATCGGCACATAGACGATCACTCCGTAGGCCATCCAGCGGAGCGGCCATGTCAGGATCCAGGCCAGGAGCACGGGGAGGACGCCCAGCGCGACGAAGATGATGAACGCCGGGACGCCTTGGTTGAAGAGCCGTCGCCAGCCGTCCCAATCGGGGAGAATCAAGGTTTCGCCGCGACGTGCCTTTGCAATCAGCTCATAAAGATATCCGAATGCAAAGAAGTGCGCGATGGGGATCAGCATCAAGATGGCGCCAATCAAACACTTAACGTACCATGATTTGTCGCTGAAAAGGCGTTTGCAAACGAGTTCGAGCGTCGGCATTTCGGCGGGTAACGTGTCAGGAGCATGGCCGTTTGTCTATGGACTTCACAACCAAATTCAGCACCTGGGTGGCCCGCGTGGAGGCCGGTTTATTGGTCCATCTGCCTGCGGCCGGGACGCGCCCGGCACGCCTGCACGAGGCGATGCACTACAGCCTGCAGGCGGGGGGGAAGCGCCTGCGCCCGGTGTTGGTCCTTGCCGCCGCGGAGCTATGCGACCCGGAGGGCCGGCACGATCCGCTGCCGGCAGCGGTGGCGATCGAATGCGTGCATACCTATTCGCTCATCCACGACGATCTGCCGTGCATGGACAATGACGATCTTCGCAGGGGTCGTCCCACCGCTCACAAGGCCTACGACGAGGCGACCGCCCTCCTGTCGGGTGACGCGCTGCTGACGCATGCATTCTACCTGTTATCAACGGCCTATGCGTATGAGCCATCCTTGGCGGCGACCCTGGTGCACACCATGTCGCAGGCCGCGGGCAGCGAGCGGCTCATCGGCGGTCAGATGGAGGACCTGCAGGCCGAGAAACGGGGTGACGTGGAGCCGGATGACCTGCGCTTCATCCATCTCAACAAGACGGCCGCCATGATCGAGGCCGCCTTGGTGATGGGTGCGCGGGTGGGCAGGGCGTCGCCGGCTTCCTTGGAAGGAATCCGTGACGCCGGGCGGGAACTCGGGCTCGCCTTTCAGATCGTGGATGACATCCTCGACGCGACCGCCGATACGGCGACGATTGGCAAGACCGCCGGCAAGGATGCCGAGGCGGGCAAGGCGACGTATGTCAGTCTTTACGGGTTGGAACGGGCGCGGGTGCTGGCCCGGGAGACGTCGGAGGCTGCGGTGGAACGTTGGAGCAGGGTCGGGGGCGACACGGCCTTTCTCGTGGCGTTGACCCGGTTCTTGACGGATCGCAAACGGTGAGGTGAGGGGGCTTTCGCCAGACCGGCGGTTGCCGGATTTGCTTCTGGTCTTGTCCATGGCACGGACTTTTGCTGCACTCTTCCCGCGTGAGCCGCCCCCCCCGCCTCTTTCCGCACCGGTTCCTGTTTCGTGCCTTTGTCCTGTGCACACTGCTCACCGCAGGTGCGAGTGCCCAGCAAAGCGACGATGAACGCATCGCGGAATTGAAGGAGCAGGTGCAGGCCATGGACGGCATTGTCCAGGCGGCGAAGAACGCATCGGAGAAGGCCAGGCTGGAGGCCAAGCTCCAGCGCAACCGCGAGGAGTTGAAAATCCTGGAGGACCGGCAGGCGATTGAAGCCCGGCAGAAGGCGCTCAAGAGGAAGACGTTCATCAGTCCGCTCGATGCCCTGCGTGAGGAACTGCGCACGATTGACCTGACCGTTGAGGACGCGGAGAAGAAGGTGAACGAGTTGTCGGCGAAGCGGAAAGCGGTCAGCGACCAGCGGGATGAGCTGGCGAGTCAACTGGCGGCGCTGAAGGCCCGCTCCAGTCCGGACACGCTGCGTGAGGCGGACTTGTCGGAGCAGATCTATACCCGCAATGAAGAGCTGCGGGCGCTCGCCTTGCAGCGCGAGGCGGCCGAACTCCAGCAGGACCTCTCAGGCGAGGCGAACCAGTTGCGCGAACATATCAAGACAATCGAACGCAGCGCTCGTCCGACGATGCGCGCGTTGTACGACAGCTATACCTATTTGAGCGAGGCCCGGAAGGCCGGCGACCGCCTGTCCCCCCTGTTTGCCAACGTGGAGCAGAATCTGCAGATCGGTGAGAGTGCCCTCGCGCTCGGCCAGCAGAAGCTCGCCAAGTTTGATGAGGAAGTGGCGCTGCTCGACAAGCAGACGGGGTTTTTCACGAGCAATCCCAAGGTCGAGCGCCTGTTGACCGCGCAAAAGAACCAGAAGAAGGCGATCACCGAGCGCCTCACGTACACCGCCGCGCAGGTGGAGGCACTCAGGGACTCCCAGGCGATGCTGCAGAAGCAGCGTGCCTTGGGCACGCTGAATCTGGCCGTGGCCGAGGATCAGTTTCGACAGGACAAGAATGCCTATCTCGCCCGCCTGAGATGGCCGGCGATCATCCTGATCGGGTTTGTGGTCATTTATTTTGCGGGTTCAATGTTTCTTCTGCCGCTGGTCTACAAGAATGAGTCCCTGTTTCTCGCCCGGCGCCTGACCCGTTATTTGTTGGTGGTTCTGGCGGTCGGCGCGGTCGCCAGCTTCCTCTTCGACGACCTCTCCATGGTGGCGGCCACGATGGGCATCGTGAGCGCGGCGTTGGTGATCTCGCTGCAGGACGTGTGTACGTCGGCATTCGGCTGGTTCGTCATCATGGTCGGCGCCAAGTTCGGCATCGGCGACCGCCTGCAGATCGAGGAGTGCCGCGGCGACGTGATCGACATCCAGCTCCTCCGGACCACCCTGCTTGAGGTCAACGGATGGCTGGGCTGCGATGAGCCGACCGGCCGTGTGATCCTGATTCCGAACAATTTCATCTTCAAGACGAAGTTCTTCAACTTCAGTCACGGCCATCCGTACATCTGGGGCAAGCTCACCGTGACGGTTTCCTTTGAATGTGCGCATGAAGCCGAGGCACTTTTCCTGCGGGTGCTCACCGCCGAGACCGCGGGCGAATATGCCGCGGCCCGCACTGCCGCCCAGCGGATGCGTCGCCGCTACGGTGTGGCCGAAGGGCTGTATGAACCCAAGGTGACCTCCGCGATCACGGGCAACGACGTCATCTTTTCCCTCTATTATGTGGCCCATTTCCGCAATTTTTCTGACATGCGCGATCGCATTGACCGGCGCTTGATCGAGGAACTCGCCAAGGTGCCCTCGATCAAGCTTGCGGTGACCAGCCTGCAGGTGCAGCACACCAACCTTCCTCCGCCGGGGTCGCTGCCGTCCTGATGCGGGCCGGTTTGCAGCGTCTTCCGAATTTCCGCACAGGCGTGCGAAACCTCGGGGCCGGGAAGATTCGCGATCCGTTCCGATGCGCACGGGAGAACTTCCGCCGGGGTGATGGACCCGCTCCCCGGCAAAGTGGCACTTTGATTCGACAGCGCGCCGGTCCGGGCAATGGTTGGACAGGATGCCAGATTCCACTCCCGTCAATGCGGCCGATCCCGGTTTGGAAGTGCGCACGCATTTCGTCCGTCGTCGCAATGTGCTGATCGCACGCGCCGACTTCAGTCAGCTCTATGTTGACTATTACCTGCACCTTTCCGACCAGGCCCTCCGGCCGGATCCCGGCCACGACAGGATGTTCAAACGCGCGTTGGCTGGATTTGTCCTCAACGCCGCCTCCCGCCCCTGGAACGAGACGATCGCATGGACCATCAATTTTCAGGATCCGCTGGTCAATCTGTTCATCACGGGTGACAATCACGACGGATCGGTCACCGGCCGCCTGTTTGACGAAAATGTCAGGGAGCTGCCATCGCCGGTCTTCTATTGCGACGTCGTACGCGAGGGTGAGCCCAAGCGGCGCAGTGCCGTCGATTTTTCCGGGAACGATCCCCTGGTCGCCGTGGAGGCCTTCTATGCCAAGAGCGAGCAGCGGCGGGGCCGGTATTTCCAGACGGGCGAGGAGGAATTCTGCCTTGCCGTGGAACACCCCGACTGCGATCTGGCCTGGCTGGACTCCCTCACGGACGAACGGGTCAGGGGTCTGGATTCCACGGAAACCCTCTCGCTGCTTGAGCGGCGCATTTTCCGCTGGCACTGTGGTTGCAACCAATCGCGCATGATGGAGGTGCTGGCGCCGGTATTCCGCACGCAGCCCGACGATCTTTTTCCGGATCGGGAAACCTTGGAAATGCGCTGCCCGCGTTGCGCCGCACGGTACCTGATCACGCGCGAATCGCTCGAAGCCTTTGTTGCCAAGGGCGGGAAATGAACCGGCGAACGTGCGGGATTGCGCGCCTGCCGGAGGGAAGGCAGCGTTGCCGAATGGATGAAACGAAGAGGCGCCGGACTCCCTGCGCCGGCCGGGCATGAACGGCTGGACTGTTTCCGGCTGGGAAATCGCCGGCTCCCTGCTGGGTGTGGCGGGTGTTGTCCTGATGATCCGGCAGCACCTGCTGGCGTGGCCGGTCGGGCTGGTGCAGGTTGCGATCTACACCTGGGTGTTCTTCGACGCCAGGCTCTATTCGGACGCGATTCTCCAGATCATCTTCTTCGTCCTCCTCGTGTACGGCTGGGTGCAGTGGCACAGGGGCGTGCGTGACGGCCGAGTGCGCCATGAGCTGCCGGTCACCTCGCTGACGCGCTCCGGCCGGCTGATCTGCCTTGGGGTCGGCGCAGTGGCAACCGCGGCATGGGGCGAATTCATGCGGCGGAACACCGACGCCGTCCTGCCGCATTGGGATGCCTTCATCCTTGCCTTCAGCATGGTGGCGCAATGGATGCAGGCCCGGAAGAAGATCGAAAACTGGGCGGTGTGGATGGTCGTGAACGTGGTCGCGATCGGCGTCTACGCCGCGAAACAACTTTATCTCACGGCCGTTCTCTATGCGATCTTCCTCGGGCTGGCGGTCGCCGGGCAGGCTGCCTGGAAACGCACCTGGACGAAAGCCTCGTCATGATCGCTCCCCCGCTGCGCATCGCCCTCTTTGGTCCCGAGTCGACGGGAAAGTCGCTGCTCGCGGAAGCGCTGGCGCAGCACTTCGGTGAACCCTGGGCGCAGGAATATGTGCGCGAATTCTGGGATCAGCATCAGGGGGTGGTCACCGCCGGCGACCTCGACGTGATTGCCCGGGGACAGATTGCCAACGAGGAGAATGCCGCGGCCTCGGCGCGCCGTGTGGTCTTTTGCGACACCGAGCTGCTGACCAACGTGCTGTGGGCGGATCTGCTTTTCCCCGGGGCCTGTTCGCCATGGATCCGGGAGATCGCCGAGGCCCGTTGCCGGCGATATGCGCTCTACCTGCTCTGCCTCACCGATCTGCCCTTCGGCCCCGATCCGCAGCGCTCCTTTCCTGATGAAGAGGACCGCATCGCCTGCATGCGCCTTTGGAGGCGGACCCTGGAGGAGAGGCAACTGCCCCATGTGGAGATCTCCGGCGAAGGGGATGCACGCTTGTCGCGGGCGAAGGCGGCGGTAGAGTCGATGCTGGGAATTCGCTGACAATGGATGCCGCATATCTTGATCGGTTCGGGGGAGTCGCGCGACTCCTGGGCGCGCGGGCATTGGAATGTCTGCATCGGTCGCATGTGGCGGTGGTGGGCATTGGCGGCGTCGGATCCTGGACCGTCGAGGCGCTGGCGCGCAGCGGCGTGGGGAGCCTGACACTGGTCGATCTGGACGATGTGTGTGTCACCAACACCAATCGGCAGCTTCCGGCGCTGAGCGGAACGATTGGTTGTCCCAAGGTGGAGGTGCTGGCGGAGCGGGTGCGGCAGATCAATCCCGCCTGCCACGTGCGCGCCCTGAGCGAATTTTTCACGCAGCAATCGGCCGACCGCCTGCTCGCCGGGACCTTCGGGTGCGTGGTCGACGCGATCGATCATCTCGCCAACAAGTGCCTGCTGATCGCCGCCGCCCGGGCTCGCGGATTTCCGGTCGTCACCATCGGCGGGGCGGGCGGCAAGCGGAACGTGGATCGGATCGAACGCGGCGATCTGGGCGATGCGTTCAGCGACGAACTGCTGCGCCAGGTTCGCAAGCGGTTGCGGCGCGACCATGGATTCGCCCGCGGCGAGACGAGGGGGAAGGGAGTGTTTGGCGTTCGCTGTGTCTGGTCGGGCGAGCAGCGGGTCTATCCCCGTCCTGATGGCACCTGCGCACTTGAACCCAAGGGAGAATCCAGCTTGCGCATGGACTGTGCGACCGGGTTTGGGGCCGGGGTGTGGGTCACCGGCAGTTTCGGTTTTGCCGCCGCCCAGGAGGCGGTGGAGCAGGTGCTGGGGCAGGGGGGACTGAATGCTGAAGGACTGAAAAGCGGAAGGGCTGAGATTTGAAATCTGAAATCTGAAATTTGAGATTTGAGATCAGAGATTTGAGATCAGAGATCCGGAGCCAGAGATAAGATCTCAGGCCGCCGGCCTCCGATTTCTGTCATCTGACCTCTGACCTTTGATCTCCGACCTCCGAGCTCTGCAATCTGATCTCTGAGATCTGAGATTTGAAATTTCAAATTTGAGATCTTAAATCCGCCCTTCCGCCCTTCAGTCCTTCCCTCTCATCCTTCCCTCGCCGATGTAGTGGCAATCCCCATACCCGCCGAAGAACAGGCCGTCGCCGCGGAAATGGCTGTATTGGATGGCGGCCGACAGGCCGGATTTCCGATCTTCATACGTCACCGCCATCGAGCCTCCGTAAAAGCTGCGCCCGCCGCCCGCCATGCCGTAGGTGAGGGAGACTTCACCGTGCACCTCGGGCTTGATCCGGGTGGTTTCGATGGCGTCGATTGCGGTGACACGGGCAACCGTGCCGGGCAGACTTGGCCGCGCCATGGTGCGGGCGATGACATCGTCGAGCACTTTCAATTCCGTTACGGAGAGGAGATCGAGGCCGGCGGCCTTGCGCTGGGCCTCGGTGCGGCGGTGTGAAAACGAGGTGGCGAAGCCCCGGACGTTGCCCTGACGGGCGAGCGTCAGTTCCTTCGTGACCTGCCGGTTCAGTTCCTCGATCTGCTTCGGGGAAAGCCTGCCCATGCCCGACGTCGATTGCTCCGCAGGCGCCATGGTTTCGGTAAAGGGGCGATCCAGGGTGAACTGAGCGCGGGCGAGGCTGCCCGCCAGCAGGATCATGCCGACGCAGGCGGCGATTCGCGGGAAGGACGAGGCAGGGGACAGGTAAATCATGACTGGGCGAGGACCGGGAATCCATTTCAGATGCCCAGTGCCGTGCCAAGTTCCGCCTGGGCCCCTCTTGTCGTGACGTTTGCAACGTCGGATGGCGCCGCGGCAGGGAGTTCATGGCCCTTCGCCTCCCGGCGGAGCTGACCGCAGGCTGCTTCGATTTCCGACCCGCGCGCCCGCCGGGCGTGGGCGACCACGCCATGGCGACGCAATTCCGCCAGGAACGCGGCGGCCTGCCCGGGCGACGGGGCGGCGTAGGTCCGGCCCTTGAGGCTCGGGCCCGTCGCATTGTACGGCAGGAGGTTCACATGCATGCGGCGATGCACGATCCGTTCGGCGAGCAGGCGGGCCTGATCGGTGGAATCATTGATGTCCCGCAAGAGGCAGTATTGAATGATCACGGTGCGCCCGGTCTTCGCCTGGTAGGCTTCCGCGGCGGCCAGGACCGCTTCGACACCGTAGCGTTTTCCCATGGGCAGGATGCGTGATCGCGTGTCATCGTCGGGAGCGTGCAAAGAGACCGCCAGTTGGACGTTGAGGCCGGAATTGGCCAACGCTTCGATTCCCGGGATGATGCCGACCGTCGACACGGTGATCTGGCGCCAGCCGAGTCCGCCGAGCGCGTTGTCCCCAATTCTTCGAACGGCCTCGAGGACGGCATCAAGGTTCAGCAAGGGTTCTCCCATTCCCATGAAAACCAGGGTGTGCAGACGGCGACCCCGGGACTGCGCCTCCGCCCGGAGCTCCAGAAACTGTTCCACGATTTCCCCCGCCGTGAGATTTCGTGCGAATCCGGATTGGGCGGTGGCGCAGAAATCGCAGCCCATCGCACAGCCGACCTGCGAGGAAACGCATCCCGCCGCCCGGTCGTCCCGGTAGTCCGGCATCATCACACTCTCCACGTGAAGTCCGTCCTGCAGCCGCAGAAGAAGCTTGGTGGTGCCGTCCAACGATTGCCGCCGGATCTGCTGCCGGGTCGAACGCAGCGGAAGGTCCGCTGCGATCCGTTCCTTAAGGCCGTGGGGAAACCGGTGGGATGTCTCCGGAAAAGCGACGCCGTTGCCCTGGTAGAAGGATCGCAGCAAGGGCGTCGCATGAGAGGGCTTCATTCCCCAGGATTGCAGCAGGCATGCCAGCGAGGCCGGAGAGTGCTCCGACAATGCCCGGGCGGTGGAGTGTTCTCCGTGAACTGCCGGCAGTGCCGCTTCACTCATGGGCAGGGACCTCGTTTTCCCCGATCACGCGGGCGGGGTTGCCGGCCACGATGCAGCCGCGCGCAACGTTGCGGGTGACCACGGAGCATGCCCCCACGACGGCGTATTCGCCGATTTCGATCCCGGGAAGCAGAAAGGCGCGGGCGGCAACAAAGGCATGGGCCCGGATGACGATGGGTGCGGTCTGCAGGGGAATGTGTTCGTCGGAAAAGTCATGGGTGCCCGTGCAGAGAAACGCCTCGATGGAAACTGTCGCGTGGGCATGAACGATGATCGGAGCCAGTGAATAGAGCACCGCGCGTTCACCGATGCAGGCGTGGTCATGCAGCGTCAGGTGTTCGGGAAAATGGATGCGTGCACTGGCATGAACGAACGGCAGGCCGCTGATGTGCGCGCCGAAGAGACGCAGCACAAAAAGCCTCCAGCGATTGCAGGGTTTGGGCGTCCAACGGCAGAAGAGTCCCCACCCGACAAGCCATAACGCCCGATGGGCGCGCCTGCGCCAGGTCCATGGCGACGCATACGCGTCGCGCTGGTGATGGGTGGTGAGAACGGGCGCCATGGGAGAACGCTGAATGGCGAAGGTTGAAGAGTGAAGGGTGAAAGCGCAGGACAACCGCCTTCCTCAATCGACCCCTGACCGCGGATCCCCGGCCTCAGTCTACTTGCCCGAGCTGCGGGGCAGGACACCGGGCAACTCGGGTTCGGAATCGGCACGGGCAAAGGATGAACACGTGCCGCGACCGGCGAAAGCCAGGGTCTCCGAAACCCGGGTGCCAAGCGTCGCCTCATAGCGGCGCCAGTTGAATTCGTGAACTCGCGAAAGTGCGCGCCGACCCACCTCAGCGCGCAGGTCGGGCTCCCGAAGCAGCAAGTGCAGTCGTTCCGCGATCGCCTGCGCCGAACGAATGGGCACGATGAAGCCATCGACCCCATCGGTGATCAGATCCGGCGCGGCACTGTGGGGTGTGGCGATGACCGGGAGCCCGAGGGCCATGGCATCGAGCAGCTCAAGCCCGAAATTTTCGAACAGCGACGGAACGACGAGCACGTCGCTTTGCGCCATCAGGCGCAGGGTTTCCAGAGGGGAGTCCGGGTTCACGTATTTCACCTTGGACAGCTCGTTGTCCAAAATTGCACAGGGTTGTGGCGGACGCGGTCCGGCAATCGTCAATTCCACGGCACCGGCCAGTTGCCGCGCGGCGGCGAACAGGTAGCTGAGTCCGCGGCGTTGCGACAGCGCGCCGACGTAGAGGATGCGCAGGACGGACGATGGCGTCCGTTTCACATCGCCAAGGGATGAAGGATGGGTCGGAGTGCCATAGGGGACGACGGCGACGCGTGAGCGAAGGTGCGTGTGGCGCTCGATGGTGCGTTTGACGAACGTGCTCGGAACAATGATGACATCCGCGAGCGCCAGTTCAGCGTCGCGTCGCGCGAGTATCGCCTCGCAGGGCAGATGGCCGGGGAGGGTTTCCGCCCATTGCGGTTCGAGTTCGGCTTCCTCAAGGAAGAGTTCGTGCGCCGCCTTCCAATATCCCGTGGGTTTATCATAGATGCACAGCTGCTTCAGCTGCTTGCTGACCGCAAACGCGGCCTCGGCGCCATTTTCGTAGGCATAGACGCCGGCAAACGAACCGGACGCAATCTGTTTGGCCACTGCCTGATCGAGAGCCCGATAAACGGAGTCCTCACTCATCCGGCCGGTTTCGCGGCGAGTCAGTCCGCCGAGCCCGACCCGTTGGGCGATCCGGCGCGAAACTTCCGGCCAGGAGCGGACGTGAATCTTGGTGCCAAGTTCATCCGGGTACGCGCGTTGCCGCAGATTCGTGTAAACACGGCTCGGCAGGATTTTCCTCATCCAAGTCGGCACCCCTTGGTTTGCCCCGGTCCAAAACTCGCCAAGCAATCCAGCGCGGTCGAGCCCCAACGCCGCATGGCGTACGGTCACGTTACCGGTGGGATGGGTCAGCAGAATCATGCGGGAACTTGTTTTTGGGCCGGTCGTACTGACCCGAGGGTCCGTTGTCACGAGGGACCACCCGGGAATAGACAGGCAGCGCTAGAATCGGCACGTAAAAATCAGGATCGAATTCAAAAGTGTATGAAAGATGACGCTTTGCGTGACATCGCGACATCCCTTGACGCACGCGCCGACCCTGGGTTTCGCCTCGGCCGGAGCGCAACGGCGAGTTTGGACTCGGCAAACAGGGGAATATGCCCCAGAACCATCGCATACATAAGCCCAATGGCAGCGAGGTATTTCCCCCAGGCCCACTCCATTTCACTTCTGTTGCATTCTTATGAAGTCCCGCGGGTGGCAAGCTGTGGTTTGTTGTGGCGCAAGACATCATGCGGTGGGAGTTTTCGCGTTGGCCGGTTGGGGTGCGCTCCCCAAAGCGTCGGGAACGCGAAAGTGGCGTCTGGTTGCGATAGCGTGCATGCTCCCCCTCATTGCGGTGCAGGCGGCGGAGGTCTCGCTCAGCTGGACCGATAACTCCGACAATGAAGCGGGCTTTCGGGTCGAACGCCGGACCGGCCGGGAGTCCGCGTTTGTTCCACTCGGCAGCACGTCGGCGGATGTGACCTCGTTTACCGACTCCTCGCTCATCCCAAGGCAGGAGTATTGGTACCGTGTTTGTGCCTACAACCGCCTTGGCGATTCGGAGTTCGCATATTCAGCCGCAGTCCTGATCGAACCCAAGCCGCCGACGCTTTCCAAATTCGAGGGCGTGTCGCTGGAGATGAATCAATCCAAGGCAGCTCTCGCCTTTGTGGTGACGGATCCCGATACGGATCCGGCCGCCCTCCGAGTCTTGGTGTCGTCCTCCGATCCGGTCTTGTTGCCGGCGGACTCCATCTTCCTCGCCGGAATGGGCAACGATCGCAGCCTTGCCGTCGTCCCCGCGGTCGGGAAAACGGGTTCGGCGATCGTCACGGTCACAGTCAGCGATGGCTTCTTCTCAGTCAGCGAGAGCTTTCCGGTCGAGGTGATTCCTCCGATTCCCGTCCCGGTGATAGGCTTGCTGGCCAACGTCACGCTTGGTCTCAACCTGAGTTCGGGTCCGATCGGGTTCTCGGTGAGCGACGAACGGGTCAATGCCAATGACCTCATCGTGACGGCCACGTCTTCCAACCCCGAGTTGCTGCCGGACAGCCGCATCACGCTGAACGGGCAGGGCTCCTCCCGCTGGTTTGCATTGTCGCCGCTCCCGAACATCTCCGGCCAGTCCACCGTGACGCTGGTTGTCAGCAACGGAGCGCGGACGTCCCGACGATCATTTGTCCTGACGGTCAAAGATCCTGCCGCTCCAGCGCCCGTGATCCCGGTGCCGTCGCCCACGACTTCGCCGGTTCCAATCGGCCCCAGCTCCTACTTCAGCCGGCCCGCACCCGCCGGTGCTCCCTCCAACCGGGTCGCGTTGTTGATTGATGCCGACCAGGGAGCCACGCTGATGGCGGTTGGGCCGGATATTCCGGGTGGGGTGGTCCGCATGACGTTTCCCCTGCCGCCCGCCGGAACCCATGCCTCCCAAGCTGGTGACGCGGGCGTGATCGCCGTCAGCGTGGCTCCCACCTTGGCAACGGTGCATGCGACCGCCAATGGCTTGGTCATGGGGGGATCGCCCGACGGAGCCGCCGGCACCACCTCGCCACGGGCGGGTCTTTATTCCTCACCGCTTTGTTTTTCGAGCGACGGCCGGATCGACGTCCTGGCGGGGCAGGGTGGTCAGGCCTTGGTGGCCGTCAGGCTCGATGATGTCGTTGCTTCGGGTCTGGGTGATGTCCAACCGGACGGCATGCTCGCGCTCCCGCTTTCGAACGGGGGATTCGTCTCCCTCATGCTGGGTGATGAGGGAATGCTTTCCGGCACGACCACCATGGGTGGCAAGGTCTACCCGGTGAGGGGAGGACGGAGTGGAGTCGGCTCGCCATCGAGCTTGGTCAACTTGTCGGTGCGCTCCAAAGTCATGCCGGGTGCCGGATCGATGGTGGTGGGCTTTGCCGTGTCGGGCAGTGGCAGCAAGGGGCTGCTCATCCGGGCCATCGGTCCCACCCTCTCGTTGTATGGTGTTCCTGACGCCCTGAGGGATCCCAGGATCGAGGTGCGCCGGACGGGCGTCCCGGCTGCCGAGGCGGTGGTGGGAAGCAATGACAACGGGCCAACCGTCAGCGTCCCTCCCGGCAGCACGGCACAGGGCGCTTTTCCCCTGCCGCTGAATTCCGTTGATGCCTCCCTGCTGCTTCCGATTTCCGCCGGTGCCTACACCGTCGGGACGACCGACGCCGCGGCCGGATCGGGCGTGGCGTTGGTGGAACTCTACGATGCGGACGACCCCGCACAGACATCGACTGCGAAACTGGCGAACCTTTCCGTGCGCACTCGCATCGGCACGGGCGACGAGGTGGCCATTGTCGGTTTCATGATTGCGGGAGACCTGCCGAAGCGACTGCTCGTGCGAGGGGTGGGACCCGAGCTGGTGCTCTATGGCCTGTCCGGCGTGTTGCCGGATCCTCAGGTGTCCCTCTTTCAAGCGACTTCAGACGGCTCGAGGTTGATCACCGAGGTGGATGACATTTCCGGCATGAACAGCGAAGTTGCGGCGGCGGCGGCCAAAGTGGGTGCTTTCCCACTGGTGGAGCCCTCCAAGAGCGCTGCCTTGGCCGTGTGGCTGACGCCAGGCGTCTATACCGTCACGGTCCGCGGCGGCCCGGGCGGGGCGGGAATCGGTCTCGTCGAAGTATACGACATTCCCTGACGGGAGCCTCGCGCAGGCTCCGCGAGGTCGGTGGGCAGGACCGCAGAAAGTTCTCAACTTGGGCGATTTCCGGCCGTTTCAAAACGGGCGAGCGTGTGCTCCACGAGCGCCCGATGGCTCACCATAATTCCAGTTTCGACGGATCTGCCGCCGGCGTCCTGCCTTCATCGCCGGGCCGCAACGCAGGGTCGCGCCCGGCACGCGACGGCCGTGAAAAAGCTGCGGAGTTGCCAGCGGCGGAGGACACGGAAATGCCGCCGACCCTGCTGGTGGTTGATGGTGACGACAAGGTCCGCGCCCAACTGCGCAACGCGCTTTCCGGCCAGTACAAGGTCCTGCAGGCCGCCGATCGCGCCACGACGATGGCCCTGGTCCGTTCCCACCGTCCGGCGGTGGTCCTCCTGGGTCTCGGGCTTCGTCCCGAGTCAAATGATCCAGGCGAGGGGGTGGCCACGCTCCGGGAAATCATCGAGACGGATGGCGTTGCCAAGGTGGTGGTGATGTCCGGTCGGGACGATCGTTCCCTTGCCTTGCAGGCGATCGGGGCCGGCGCCTATGACTTCATCACGAAACCCGTCGCGTTTGATCAATTGAAGCAGCTTCTCGTCCGGAGCTTTCACGTGGTTCATCTCGAAAAGGAATTTCGCGAGCTTCGTGAACAGATGGAACCGGGCGGTTTTGCCGGCATGCTCGGCACGAGTCCGGCCATGCAGGCGGTGTTTTCATCAATCAGGAAAGTGGCCGCATCGGATGCGCCCGTGACCATTCTCGGAGAAAGCGGCACCGGGAAGGAAATGGTGGCGCGTGCGATCCACGATCACAGCTCGCGGAAGGACGGTCCCTTCGTGGCGATCAATTGCAGCGCCATTCCGGAGGCGCTGCTCGAGAGCGAACTTTTCGGCCACGAGAAAGGTGCGTTCACCGGTGCTGCCGCGCAGCGCAAGGGTCGCATCGAGAATGCAGCGAAAGGAACCTTGTTCCTCGACGAAATCGGGGATGTGCCGCTGCCGGTGCAGGTAAAGCTGCTGCGCTTTCTTCAGGAGCAGACCATCGAGCGCGTGGGCGGCCGGCAGGAGATGAAGGTGGACACACGCATCCTGGCCGCCACGAACGCCGACCTTGAGGCCGCCATGCGGTCGGGCCGGTTCCGCGAAGACTTTTTCTATCGGCTCGCGGTGGTGCGCATCCAGCTTCCCCCGCTGCGTGCCCGCGGCGGGGACATCACTCTCGTCGCGCGGGCCTTTCTCCATCGCTACGCGGTGCAGAACGCGCGTCCGAATCTCTTGTTCAGCCAGGATGCCTTGCGGGCAATCGAACGCCATCCCTGGCCGGGGAACATCCGGGAACTGCAGAACCGGGTGCGCCGCGCGGTCATCATGGCGGAGGGGAATCGCATCACTCCGCACGACCTGGAGCTTGCCTCGACCGAGCCTGCTCCGGGTCCTTCGCTCAAGGAGGCCCGCGAGGACCTCGAGCGTGAAATGGTCCAGAGCGCACTGCGGCGGCACGGCGGAAAGATTTCACCCGCGGCACTCGAACTCGGCATCAGCCGCCCGACGTTGTACGATCTGATGGAAAGATACGGGGTCGACAAGGCGAGCGAACAGTCCGCCTGAGTATCGAAGATCCGAATACGCCTCCTCCCGGCAGGTTCTTCCGGACGGGATGTAACCTATTGGGTTACGTCCAACCAGGGGCATTTTGCCGGGGTCGGTGACGGCGTAATTGGAGCGTTGGTCAGGCGACGGACAGGCGGGAGGGAGGCGATCGGCCGCCGGTCTCGGAACCCTTGGGATTTCCCCGCCCCGCTTCCGGTCCGATGCCGCGTCGCGCGCTTCCTTCCCGTTCCCGGATCAACTTTCCACCATGGCAGGTTTCCAATCCTCCCGACTCCGCGGATGGGATTCCCCAGATGATTCATAACCGGTTAATTGAGAGAATTTTGAGCGGTAAAAAATCTCTGAGGCCAAGGCGGACGCCGGCGGAATTCGGGTTGTCAATAATGCGTTAAATCCAAGGGAGGTGTCACCCGGGGACGAATGAGTTCTGCGGATGAATGTGTCCTCGTGCCTGCCTGCGCCGCGGCCGGCGGGTGCGGGACGCATCTCCGATCATCAGCCCATTTTTCCGACCACCACTTTCGCAATGACTTCCGATTCGAGATTAGCCATTCGCCATCCCGCGATCCTTGGTTGGCGCTGCGCAATCGAGAATGCAGTCCGGACCCGGGTGCGGTGTTCCCACCTTCTGCGGACAATCCGGCAGGGCTGCACTTCCCTGTTGGTCGCGGCGTTGTCCGCCAGCGCGGCACAAATGACGCTGACCTGGCAGGACAACTCCACGAACGAGGACGGATTCAAGATCGAGCGTTCGACCGGTGGCGGCGGTTTCACCCAGGTCGGAGTCACGGGAGCGAACATCACGACCTACGTCGATGCGGGAGTGACTGCAGGTGCGACCTACACGTATCGGGTGTGTGCCTACAATTCCGCCGGATCCTCCGCCTTTTCGTCAACGGCGACGGCCACGGTGCCGGCGGCGGCAAATGCGGCGCCCAGCCTCGGCACCCTCGCTCCGGTTTCAATCAATGCCAATGCCTCGAGCGGACCGATCGCCTTCACCGTCGCCGATGCCGAGACGCCCGCCGGATCGCTGACGGTCAGCGGCAGCTCGTCGAACACCGGGCTGGTGCCGAATGCGGGCATTGTCTTCGGCGGCAGCGGCGCCAATCGCACGGTGACCATTACACCGGCGAGCAATCAATCGGGCACCGCAACCATCACGGTGGGCGTCAGTGACGGCGTCAATACCAGCACCGGCACGTTCGTGGTCACGGTCAGGGCCGTGAATACCGCACCGAGCATCAGCGACATCGCCAATCGCACGGTCAACGCCGGAACGGGAACCGGAGCGATCCCCTTCACAATAGGGGACGCACAAACCGCGACCGCCGGTCTGGTGGTTACGGCCAGCTCGTCCAATCAGAACCTGGTGCCCGCGGCCAACATCACCCTCGGCGGATCCGGAGCGAATCGGACGATTTCCATCCAGCCGGCCGGCAATTTGTCCGGCGTGGCTACCCTCACCGTGACGGTTTCGGACGGCGCCCTCAGCGCGAGCGACAGTTTTGTCCTGACGGTCATGGCACCGAACACGGCTCCCACGATTTCGGGAATCGCCAACCGTACCGTCGGGTCGGGAGTCAGCACGGGGCCCATCGGCTTTGCGATTGGCGATGCCCAGACCGCCGCCAGCCTGCTGACGGTCACGGCGGGCTCGACCAACACTACGCTCGTGCCCTTGGCCAACATCGCGCTCGGCGGCACCGGATCCTCCCGCACGATCACGGTTCAGCCGGCGGCCAACCAATCGGGAACAGCCACGCTGACGGTGACCGTGTCCGACGGGGCGCTCACGGCCAGCGACAGCTTCATCCTGACGGTCACCCCGCCGAACACGGCCCCTACCATCACGGCCATACCCAATGCGACGATCGATGCGAATACCGCGACGGCTCCGCTGGCGTTCACGATCGGTGACGCCGAGACCGCCGTCAGTGAACTCATCCTTTCAGCACAGTCTTCCAACCCTTCGCTGGTACCGCTGGCCAATATCGCCTTTGGCGGCAGCGGTTCCAATCGCACGGTCTCCGTGGTTCCGACGGCCGATCAGTCCGGAACGGCAACCATCACGGTACGCGTGACCGACGGCACCCTCATCTCCTCGCGCGGGTTTGTGCTGACGGTGCGCCCCGTCAATACCGCACCGACACTCACCCCCGTGGCCAGCCGCACGATCGAGGCCAATGCCTCGACCGGTGCGCTTTCGTTCACGGTGGGCGACGCCGAATCCCCGGCAAGTTCCCTCGTGGTCAGCGCGTCATCCTCGAATTCCGCGCTGGTTCCGGTGAGCGGACTCTTGCTCTCAGGTTCCGGTGCCAATCGCACGATCGTCGTCACGCCGACTGCCAATCAGGTGGGAGCGACGACAATCACCGTGACCGCGAGTGACGGTGCCCTGACGTCCGCGATGACGTTCGTGGTGACGGTGACTGCGGTGGCGACGGCGCCGACGATTTCCGAAATCGCCGATGTCTCCGTCGACGTCAATGGCACGACCCCGGCAATTGCGTTCACCATCTCTCATGCCACGACGCCGGCGGCCGCCCTCCTCGTCACCACCTCGTCTTCCGATGCGTCGCTGGTTCCACCGGGTGGCATTGTCCTTGGTGGCTCCGAAGGCAATCGCACGATCACCGTCCAGCCGGCCGCGCAGAAGGTTGGCAGCGCGACGGTGACAATCGTGGTGAGCGACGGCACCCTCAGTGCGAGCGAAAGTTTCCGGTTGACGGTGAACGCTGTGAACAGCGCACCGACGATCAGCGCGATCACCGATCGCACGATCAGCACGAATCGCTCGACCGGAGCCATCGCGTTCCAAGTGGGTGATTCCGCGACGCCGGCTGGCAACCTTCTGGTTACGGCCAACTCTTCCGATCCGGCACTGGTTCCGGCTTCCGGCATCGTCATCGGTGGCTCCGGAAGCAATCGCACGATCATCGTCACGCCGGCCCAGGAGCGGTCTGGCGTCGCCGTGATTACGGTCAGCGTCAGCGACGGCCTGCTGGCGGCGAGCACCAGCTTCAACGTCCGCGTATTGGGCGTCAATCAGGTGCCGACGATCGACAACGTGGAGAACCAGACCATCGCGGCAGGCACGACCTCCGGTGCGATCCCCGTGGTGGTTGCGGATGCGGACACACCGGCGGCGAATCTGGTGCTGACGGCCAATTCGTCCAATCTGGCACTGCTGCCGCTGTCCGGAATCGGGATCGGCGGAACGGGGACCGTTCGCAGTCTCACGCTGACGCCGGCGGCCACGATGATGGGAAGTGCCACCGTCACGCTCACGGTCAGCGATGGCTTTGCCAGCTCCAGCACCAGTTTTGTGCTGACCGTGACCGGGCAGAACAATGCACCTTCAATCTCGCCGGTCGGGAACATCACGATCACGGCGGGTCAATCCAGCGAGCTGATGTCCTTCACGATCGGTGACGGTGAGACGCCGGTGGATGCCCTTTCCGTCACCGCGAACTCGTCCAATCCTTCGCTTGTCCCCGAGGGCGGAATCCAACTGGGCGGTTCGGGAGCCGCGCGTTCCGTGCGGATCTTTCCAGCCACCGGGATGACGGGCACCGCCGCGGTCACGCTGACGGTGAGCGACGGAGGTGCGAATGCGAGCACCAGCTTTGTGGTCACCGTGACGCCGTCTTCGTCGGCTCCGACCATCAGCCTGCTTTCGGACCAGAGTCTGCCGGTGGGCGGATCGACGGGAGCCATCCCCTTCGTGGTGGGTGACGACGTGGTGTCGCCCGCGATGCTTACGGTGACGGCGAACTCGTCGAATCTTCACCTGGTGCCGCTGTCGAGCATCACCCTTGGCGGTTCGGGCGAAAATCGCACGGTGTCGATAACGCCGGCTGGCGGTGCCTCGGGATCATCCACCATCACGCTGAGCGTCAGCAATGGCACGCTCACGACCTCGACGAGCTTTGTGCTGACGGTCAATGTCCCCAACACGGCTCCGACCATCACCGGGGTGCCTGCGCAGACCCTGGAAATGGACGCGACTTCGGGGCCGATCGCCTTCACGGTCGGTGATGCGCAGACGCCCGCCGGCAATCTGATCGTGACCGGTACGGTTTCGAACGGGGCGCTGATATCCCCCGCGGGCCTGTCGTTCAACGGCGTCGATGCCGCGCGCACGGTTACCCTGACGCCGATCACGGGAAAGACCGGCAGCGCCACCATAACGCTGACAGTGAGCGACGGGACGCTCACGAGTTCCACCACTTTTGCCGTCGATGTCCGGCCGAGGAATTTGCCGCCGACCATCACGTCCATCACGAACCGGTCGATGACCACTGGCAATACGTCGGCGGCCGTGGAATTCGTTGTCGGGGATGCAATCACACCGGTGGATGGCCTGGCCGTTTCCGCAACGAGTTCGAATCCGGCGCTCGTCCCGGTTGCGGGAGTCGTCTTTGGAGGCTCGGGTGCGAATCGATGGCTCAAGGTCACGCCGGTCGACGGGCAAACCGGAACCACGACGATCACCGTCATGGTCAGCGATGGCCAGTTGTCGACCAGCACCAGCTTCGTGTTGACTGTCATGGCACCGAATTCGGTCCCGACCCTCAGCGATCTTCCGAATCGATCCACCATGGTGGGACGTGCCTCGGGAGCCCACGAGTTCACCATTGGTGATCTGGAAACGCCGGCGGGCAGCCTGACCGTGACGGGAATCTCTTCAAATCAGGCGCTGCTGGCAAATCACAACATCGTGTTCGGCGGAACAGGTGAGGTGCGTACGTTCACGGTTACGCCCTCCAGCAATCAAACGGGTGCGGTCACCGTGACCCTCACCGTGAGCGACGGGATCCTGACGACGAGCAAGAGCTTCGTGCTCACCATCACGGCAGTCAGTACCGCGCCGCGGATCAGTGACATTGCGAATGTCACGACGGCGATGAATGGCAATGTGGGCGTCTCGTTCACCGTCACCGACAATGAGACGGCAGCCGGCAGCCTGACGGTCACCGCCACCTCCCAGAACACGCTGCTCGTGCCCGCGCAGAACATCGCCTTCGGCGGGAGTGGCGCCAACCGGACCGCGATCATCACCCCGTCGACCGACCGCACCGGCACCGCCGTCATCACGTTCCGCGTCAGCGATGGCACCTTGTCCTCGACGGTGAGTTTTGCGCTCGTGGTCACGGCTCCGGGCAAGGTCCCGACAGTCAGCCGCATCTACAATCGCGCGATCGATGCCAATACCAGCACCGGCTCGATTCCGTTTGTCATCAGCGACCAGGATACACCGGCAACGAAGGTGACTGTCACCGCAAAGTCCTCCCATCCCTCGCTGATTCCCGATGCGAATATCGTGCTGAATGGAACGGCCGAGAATCGCACCGTGCAAATCACGCCGGCGCAGAATCAATCCGGCAATGCGATGATCACGCTGACGGCGAGTGACGGTGCCTATGCGTCGAGCACCAGCTTTTTCGTGACGGTCTATGCCATCAACGTTGCGCCGCGGATCTCCGGTCTCGCCAATCGCACGGTTGTGGCCAACGGCGTGCCGGAGGTCATCGGTTTCACCGTCTCCGATCCGGACACGCCGGTCGCGAATCTCACGGTGACGGCGGCATCGTCGAACCAGATCCTTCTTCCCGGGGCCACCATTGTTGTTTCAGGAACGGCCGCGGATCGTACGATGACGCTTTCACCGTCGCCGGGACAGATCGGATCGACGACCGTGGTGGTCACGGTCAGTGACGGCAACCTTTCCTCAAGCGGATCCTTTGTTCTCACGGTGAACGATGAAGGTGCCGGACAGCCATCAGCCGGAAAGCCAGGCGAGCCGAATTCCTCCGGTGATGGTAATGGTCCTGTGATCGAGCAGCCGGGGCAGGCGGATATCCTGGTCGTCCGCCAGCCGGCGGATGTCACCATCCGTCCGGGCCGCAGCGCGACCTTGGATGTCTCGGTCATCGCCGCCGGCGCCGTTTCCTATCAATGGTATCTGGGTGGACGCGGCAACTTGGACCAACCGGTTCCGGGTGCCACCTCCGCGGTTTTCGCGACCCCGCCACTGAATGCGACGGCGAGTTACTGGGTGCGCATCTACAATGCCACGCAGTCCGCGATGAGCCAGGCCGCGATCGTCACCGTGGCGGGCGACCGATACACATATTTTGGAACCGTGGGTGCGACGGGTCCGTCGTCGGGGGCATTTGCGCTGCTGGTGAACTCCGACAATACAGGCCTCTTCCTGGCGGACTCGCCCGCGCTGTCACAGGGAATCTCGGTTCGCGGGTTCACAGTTGCTGCGGATGGGACGTTTGCCTTTGAGGCACCCGGCGTTGGCACCGTTTCCGGCGTGCTCAACGGTACAACCGTCACGGGCGTGATCGGATTCAGCCGGGTCCCGTTCAGTGGCTCCATTGAGGCTGTCGGCGGCGGTGCGGCTGCGATGACGGGGCTCTATCAGGGTGCGTTGGTCAACACGCCCGATGGCGGGTTTATTGCGCTCGCCGGGTCTTCCGGTCGTGCTTTCGTGGCTCTGTCGACGGGCGGTGTCAGTCATGGCGCGGAAGGCACGCTCTCCAACGACGGCGTCCTGGTGGCATCCTTGCGTGATGGTCGCGTCGTGGGCTTGGACGTCGAGGGCGGTGTGGTGTCGGGAACGGTTTCTGGCGCGGGCGTGACACACGAGGTGCGTGGCCTTCGCGACACGGTCGTTTCCACAACCAAGGTCAACAACATGTCCATCCGCGCCCAGGCGGGCAGCGGAGCGGGCACGCTGACCGCCGGGTTCACCGTCGTCGGCACCGGCTCCAAGAAGCTGCTGCTACGTGCCACCGGTCCGGGATTGCTCCCCTTTGGCGTCACCGGTGTTCTGGCCGATCCGATGCTTACCGTCTTCCGTCAGGGAAATGGAGCGGATGTCACGACCCTCGGACAGAACAACGACTGGTCTGCCGATACGGCGAACCTCGCGCAGTCGCTGGGTGCATTTCCGCTTCCCGCCGGTAGCAAGGATGCCGCCATGGTCGTGGACCTTCCAGCAGGTGGATACACGGCCCAAGTGGCAGGTGCCGATGGCTCCACGGGAGCCACGTTGGTGGAAATTTACGATGGCGACACCGCCGGTGCAACGGATTCGCGGCTCACCAACATCTCGCTCCGCGGCAATGCCGGCAGCGGTGAGAATGTCATTGTCACCGGCTTCATTGTCACCGGCAACGCACCGCGCCGCATGCTGATCCGGGCGGTGGGACCGGAGTTGGCTGGGTACGGCGTGGAAGGTTCGCTCGCCGATCCGCAACTGAGCCTTTTTCAGACAAAGGAGGGTGCAACGACGGAGATCGCTGCCAATGATGATTGGTCGGGCAACGGTGCCACCATCAGCCAAGTCGGCGGGCAGGTGGGTGCCTTTCCCCTGACTGCCGGTTCAAAGAGCTCGGCCCTCGTGCTGTGGCTGGCACCCGGCACCTACACGGCGCACACCCGCAGCGCCGGCAACACCACGGGGATCGTGATCGTGGAGGTTTACGAGGTGCCCTGAGGCTCCTATGGCCGCAGAGGTCGGAGGTCGGAAATCGGAGGTCAGTCGTCGGAGATCAGACGTCAGAATGGATCACCGACCTCTGTTCTCCGATCCCCGACATCTGATCGCCCTGCCGTTTGGCCGGCCCGCGTGAAATATCTGGAAAATGCCTTCAAGCTGCTCCCGTCATGAGCCGTTAACCCATGTAGCTTCACTCCCATGAACCTGCTCCTGATCGTATCCCTGTCCGCGCTCGGCATTGTCGTGCTGGGTGCTCCTCTCTACTTTGCCTTGAGGAACGCTGCGGAAGGATATCAGGATGCCGAAGGTTTTCACCTGGGCGTGGAACCGAAGCCGGCCGAGTTGCCAGTATTGGCCTTGCCGGGTGTGACGGCGACCGCGACCGGTGCCATCGCCCCGAGGAAGACCGTTAGCGAGACGACAGACCGCAAGGAACTCGTTGCCGCGAGCCGCGACTGATTGACGGCGCCGCAGGGCGTCTGGCATTCCGCGGGATTGCCGACCGGGCGCTGACGTTCAGCGTTTGACGGTCAGAACGCCGAAGGACGATGGCTCCGCCACCCCGCCGGCCTTTACTACCGCCCCACCCGCCAGCGGGATCGGCGCGAGGGCAGGCGCGTGGTCATTTCCCACCGTGGACGTGAGGACGCCAACGTGGAATCCGCCGGGATCTTCGTATCCAGTGACGGCGTCGCTCAGGGCATAGAAGAGGGGCAGTGCGCTGGTCATCGCCAAACCGGTCACGCCGATGACCGTAAGGATAAACGTCGTCATGAATTGGGGTGAAAGTGACATCGTTACTCATTGGTCATGGATTTGCCAATAGAGTAGAATACCTAAAGCCACCGAGAGGTTTACCCTAGGAGAGCACGCCGACGGGAACTTTGGAGGGAATCGCTTGTTCCACTCGCCCTCACCAAACCGTGAATGAGGCCAGACTCGATCCCTTGCGCTCGATGCACAGACCGCCACGAGCGGAAAATCACGCTCCGCTTGTGTATAGGGTAAGTTCCCTATTTTCAGGATTGGATTACCGTAGATTAATTGCCTTGGCGTTGCGTTATTACAAATGAGTTCTCGGAAGGAGAGTGCAAGGACGGCATTTGCATTTTCAGGGCTGCCGAAGCCGGGGAATGAAATGGGCTCGATATCAATGTTGCGCCATAAATAATTATAAAATAGTATTTTACAGACATGAGTTTGGATGGTTCGCCACAGTCGATGCCTCGCCTGATTGCATGCGTTCGCGATGCGATCTGCGGGGAATACTTACCCTCGGGAAAAGCCTTGCTTGGCACTCGGGCAGCCGTTTATTTGTCGAGGATGTTTACAGAAAATTTCAGCCGATTTCATCGCGTTTTCCAGCGCGGTGGGGG
>CAZOXB010000010.1:0-33535 GCA_964583635.1 uncultured Opitutaceae bacterium
GATATTTTCACGAAGTGACGATTTCATGATGGGAGTTTGGTGTTTGGGGCATTGTTGGACTGGCAAAGCTTCGAGGCTTTGCTGCCAGAAACCCCCGGAATCTCCATCGGTCAAATAAGATAAGGGTAAGTCGTCGGAATCCGATGTAATACTATTCAGATGATAAATAAACCGTACTCGTGTAGCAGAATTGGCGCTGATTCCAGGCCGAGTACTAAGATTCGCGGCAAATAACCCGTGGCAGGGGCGGACTGCGAGCCCGCCAAGGGGGCATCAAGGTGCGACGTATCCTTGAAAGCCGCCGTGCCGCTGAAAATGCTTATAAAGTGCCACCAGCGATATCAGGCTCATGAAGGCACCTGCGCTGGCGGCCAGGTAGATGTAGTGGTATTGGTGCCCCCAAGTGTCGAATACGATGCCGCAAAGCGGTCCGATCGGCAGTATGCCGATGGAGCGGATCATCAGGGCCGCACTGTTGAACTGGGCAAATTTTGCGCGGGGCAA
Source organism: uncultured Opitutaceae bacterium (assembly GCA_964583635.1). Taxonomy (GTDB): domain Bacteria; phylum Verrucomicrobiota; class Verrucomicrobiia; order Opitutales; family Opitutaceae; genus UBA6669. The sequence continues at coordinate 505 of CAZOXB010000010.1, forward strand.
CAGGATCGGTCCGAGGGCCGAGGACGCCGTCATGATCATCCCGGCGAACACTCCGCCGACAACGAGCAGAATGCCATACGTCGCGGCATTCCGCGCAAAGAAAAATCCCCACAGCGCCACCAAGGCGTATAGCAGGGTCACCACGATTGATACCCGCAGGGTGTGAAATCGATCCACCAGCCAGCCAACGGGGAAACTGACCGTGAGCGAGAGCACCATTTGCAGCGCAGCCAGTTTCCCCCAGGTCGCCATGTCCATCTGGAGCGACTTGGCGAAATAGAGTGAAAACAGCGCCAAGGGCTGCGTGCCCCACACCCAGCAGGCGTTGAAGGCGAAAAACCACAGGTAGATCGGTTGGGTGAAACACTCGGTGAAGTAGCGCCGGATCGACTGCCACGCCCCCGCCCGGCTGTCGGGAAACGTTTCGGGCGGTGGATACTCGCCCTCCTTCACCTTGAGGCACATGAGCAGGAAGCCGACGAAATAAACGACGCCGACGTAGGTGAACACCAACCGGTAATGCTCCTCCGCGTGCCCGAGCACAAAGTAGTTGAACACCACGCCATCGACCAGCGTCACGATGCGAAAGAGTGCAAAGAAACGCCCCATCACCTCGCGCGGCACCACGTCGTTGAACAGGCCGAAAAAGACCGCGTTGCATATTGCGGAACCGATTTCAAACATCGACCAGAAGACGCCAAAAACCAGGATCACGCAGGCGGTATCACTCAGCCCTGACCCGCCCGTCACGGTATGCAGCCAGCGTCCGATTTCCGGTCCCCATCCCATGCCCAGCATCGCCACGAACACAAACGGCGTTGGCACGAGCAGGTAGGGAATGCGCCGTCCCCAGCGTCCGCGATGGCGATCGCTCTTGTAGCTCACCCATGGCACCAACCCGAGGGAGAGCGCCTGGGGAATGAAGCCCATCAGCAGGCCGACCACGAGGTCGCTCGCATCGAATTGCTTCAAGACGAGCGTCAGCGTCGGCGCGCCCGAACGGTCCCTCATGTAATAGGCAAAATCGCCGACCAGCAGCCAGCAGAACAGGACCAGCAGAGCCGTGCTGCCGTAGGTCAGCGTGCCCGCCCGCCATGTCTGCCTGCCATCCTGTCCACGCTGCCCAAGCAGCCGATCCGCCAGTGAGCGCGTTGCGGGCAGGACCGCGGGGCGGTCGTCGTTGGGCGTCATCCTACCTGCCTTGTGTGACAGGGCGAAACCCTGTCAACCGGCAATCGCTCCCTTGGCTCCCCTATTTGTATCATCGCAAATAAAGGTGCGCCGGGCACCTCCCCACGGAACGATGCCGCCCCGACGCCCGGCCAAGGGGCCCGGATCCCCGGCGGGCCGAATCCGGACGATGATTGCGCTGAAACCTGCCCCGGGAAAATACTGCCCGGCAGGACGTAACCCAATAGGTTACATCCCCTCTGGAAAAGCCCGGGGGAAGCCGTTGCACGTGACGAGGGAACATTATCCGGACTTCGCAGGGTTCTTCGCGGCCCAATCCTGCAGGGCGACCCGATGTTCATGGATCCTTTCTAAGGCGTCGGCGATGACGTCCATGTCGGCACGGGTGCCGAGGAAGTTGGAATGGCTGAACCAGGCGCCCTGCTGGTAGCAGATTGTTTCGCAGTTCGGATTTCTGACCTGGTTGTAGTCGAGCTTTGCGAGGACGCCGTTGAGGTAGGGACCGAACGCCTTGTTGCGAAACAACGGCTGGCGATAGAGCGGCAGGGGATAACCGCTGGAAGCCGGGACGCCCTCCGCCTCGAGGGCACGGAGCACGAGGTCGCGCGGGAGCCCGAACTCGGCCGCATCGATGCGGAATGGGAACAGGTGATAGGCGTGCCGGGTGCAGTCGGCGTCCCGCTTTTGCGGATGGATGCCGGGGATCCGGGAAAGGCGGCCAGCGAGGTGGCGGCCATTCTCGTCGCGCAACGCGGCCTGGGCCTCGAGACGATCGAGCTGCGCGTTGAGCAGGGCGCCCTGCAGTTCGCCCAGCCGGTAATTGGCGGAAATGATGTGGTGCTCATACCACGGACCGGTGCGGCGGCGGCCGCAGTTGTGAAGCGAGACACAGGTCTCGGCCAGAGCCGGGTCGTTGGTGGTGATGATGCCGCCTTCGCCGGAGGTGAGATTCTTGCTCGACTGGAACGAGAACGAACCGAGGTGTCCGATCGCACCGACGGGGGTGCCTTTGTAGCCGGCGGCATGGGCATGGGCGGCGTCCTCGATCACCATGAGCCGGTGCTTCCTGGCGATCGCCATGATGGCGTCCATATTTGCCGGCAGGCCTCCAAGGTGGACGACCATGATGGCGCGTGTGCGCGGTGTGATGGCCGCCTCGACCGCTTTCGGATCGAGGTTGAACGTGTCCAGTTCGATGTCGGCAAATACCGGAATGGCGTTGGCCTCGATGACGGCGGTGGCTGAGGCGAGGAACGTGTAGGGAGGAACAATCACCTCATCGGCTTCCCTGATGCCGATGGCCATGAGGGCGAGGCGAAGCGAAACGGTGCCGTTGACAACACCGATGCCGAACCTGGCGCCGTGCATCGCCGCGAAGCGCTTCTCGAATTCAGCGACCTGGGTTCCGGCGAGCTTGCCCCAGCGGCCGCTGCGCAGTGCGGAAAGGACGCGGCGGTCTTCTTCCGGACCAAAGACAGGCCAGGAAGGGAAGGGGTGGGGAGGGTTCGACGCACCGGTGAGAAGTGCCGGGAGACGGGGCAGGAGAATTGATTTCATGGGACTTACCGGCCGCTCGGCCGCCTTGGGAGCGATAGGAGATCAACCGGCCAGGCGTGCCGGCGTCAAGTAACTAGTCGGTTATGACGGGCATTGCCACCGGCGGAAGATAATTGCGCTGGGCGAATTTGCCTTGGCGCACAGCCGGGTCATCCGTGACAAAAAGCTCGAAGGGTCACTCCAGCGCGGTAGCGTCGACCGCCGGAAACGCATCTCCAACCACAAGCCAGCCACCCCGGCAGTCGACTGCCTTCATGCCATCGTTCGGACATTCACGCTGAACCCAGACCACTTATCGTTGTCGATGCCTCCGCTGCTTTCCATTGTTATTGTCGCTTACAAGTCGCGCGGGGAAATCGAGGCCTGCCTCGGGTCGATTCCGCGTGAATTGTCGGGTGGGAAGGTTCAGGTCATCATCGTCGACAACTCGGCCGGGGACGGTACGGGCGAAGTGGTGCGAACACGGTTTCCCGAGGTGATTTACGTGGATCCGGGATGCAACCTCGGATTCGGTCGGGCGAACAATTTCGGCGCGACGAGTGCCCGGGGGCAATATCTGCTTTATCTGAATCCCGACACGATAAGCAACGCCGCGGCACTGGAGCATTGCCTGCGGCGGTTGCAGGCGGAACCCGACATCGGACTCATTTCCCCGCGCCTCGAACTCGCTGACGGATCGATGGACCTCGCCTGCCGTCGATCGATGCCAACGCTTTGGGACGGCTTTTGCCGTGCATCGGGACTCGCAGCCGCGTTTCCAGGCTCGAAATGGCTCGCAGGTTACAACCTCACCCATCTGCCCAAGGACGGCACCTACGACGTGGCGGCCATCAACGGGGCGTTCATGATGGGGCGTCGCGAGGTGCTCAACAATGTCGGGGGGTTCGACGAGGCGTTTTTCATGTATGGCGACGACTTGGATTTTTGCATCCGCGTGAAGGCTGCCGGCTACCGGATCGTTTATGACGGGCGTCAATCGATCGTGCATCTGAAGGGGCTGAGCGTCGCCAAGGATTTCGATCGCATGTCGACGGCGATCTTTGATGCCAACCGCGATGTCTATCTGAAGCATTTCAATCCGGGGCGCTCGCGTTGGGTGGAGTGGAAATATCGGCTGGCGTTCGGTGCCTGGAAGCGGGTATCGCGCCTGCGGGCTTGGCTGCGCGGGTCGCGGCGTGTGCGGCCGGTTTGAATGGAATCCAAACGCAAAGGTGCCAAGGCGCGGAGCAAACGCGGAGGGTGGCCCTGCCGGATGGGAATGGGTCCGGGCGGGAAACTTCTTCATCGATTGGGCATCACGGATGCTTGAGCTTGGCGGTGCTTTCTGTGGCAATGGAGCATCATGAGAAAAATGGCCCGACTGCTCCTTGCCGGAATTTGTCTTACGGAAGCGCTGATCGTCGCTGCGCAGACGTCCAAGGATGAAGTACTCGCCGCGATCGATCGCCAGCAGGCGCCCTACACCGAAATCATGAGCAGGATCTGGGAGTTTGCCGAGGTGGGCTTCCAGGAAACGAGGAGCTCGGCACTGCTCCAGGAGCGGCTGAAGGCCGACGGTTTCAAGGTGGAGGCGGGGGTGGCCGGCATGCCGACGGCGTTCGTGGCCACGTACGGCTCGGGAAAGCCGGTGATCGCGATCCTGGCCGAGTATGACGCCTTGCCAGGCATTTCCCAGGAAGGCGTGCCAGAGAAGAAGGAGCGGCCGGGTTCGACCGCGGCCCATGCCTGCGGGCATCATGCTTTCGGGGCCGGATCAATCGAGGCGGCGGCGGCCGTAAAGAACTGGCTCAGGGCCACCGGCAAGGCGGGGACACTGAAAGTGTTTGGCTGCCCCGCGGAGGAGGGTGGTTCCGGCAAGGTTTATCTGGTGCGCGCAGGACTGTTCCGCGATGTCGATGCGGCATTGCACTGGCATCCTTCCGATGGCAACGGCATCACGACCGGACCGAGCAAGGCGAATATCTCCGCGAAGTTCCGCTTCACGGGCGTCGCTGCGCACGCATCGGCATCGCCGCATCGCGGGCGCTCCGCGCTCGATGGGGTGGAATCGATGGATTACATGGTCAACATGATGCGCGAACATGTGCCCCAGGATGTGCGTATCCATTATGTCATCACGCGTGGAGGTGAGGCGCCCAATGTCGTTCCCGCGTTCGCCGAATCCTATTACTATGTCCGGCATGCCGACCGGCAGATTGTCCGCGAGGTCTTTGAACGCGTCACCCAGGCCGCCAAGGGAGCGGCGATGGGGACCGGGACGACTGTCTCCTGGGAAATCACGGGGGGTGTGCATGATCTGCTGCCGAATGAGGCACTGGCCAAGGTGGCGCAGGCCAATCTGGAACGGGTGGGCGGCTTCATTTATGATGAATCTGAAAAGCGGTTCGCCACTGCGTTGGGCAGGACGTTTCTTGGGGGGCGCGCGGCGGCGCTGGAGCTCTCCGGCGTCATACCGCCGCTGAAGATCAACCCGGCGGGGGAAGGCGGCGGCTCCACCGATGTGGGCGATGTCAGTTATGCGGTCCCGACCGTGGGGGTGCGCACCGCCACCTGGGTGCCGGGCACCCCCGCCCACAGCTGGCAGGCGGCGGCGTGCGGGGCCACGACGATTTGCACAAAGGGGCGGCTCATGGCCGCGAAAGTCCTGGCGCTGACGGCGATGGACTTGTTTTCCGATGGCGGCACCATTGCCGATGCCAAGGCCGAACTCAACCGCCGCCGCGGGGAGAACTTCAAGTATGAGCCGCTGCTGGGTGATCGTGCTCCGGCGCTCGACTACCGGAAGTAGGCTGGGATTGCGGAGGCAGTCCGGTCAGGCAGCCGGCACCGGTGCGGGCGCGGGAGCGATGATGGCGGCGAGCGCCTGCTGCAGATCATGAAGGCGCGTGGGGTCGGAGACGGTCCGGTGATTGACATCCTCGATGTAGAAGGTGTCGATGGCCACGCCCCGCTCCGTGCCGACGCGGGCGAAGGTGATGTCGAAGCCCTGGTCGCTGATCGTCTTGCCCAGCCGGAACAACAGGCCGATTTCATCGTGCGCCTGGATCTCCACGATGGTGCGTTGCATCGAGAATTCGTGGTAAACCTCGACGGTGGGAGGAAACGATGTGTGCATCCCGTCGTTCTGTTTTCCGCCGGAAAGATAGCGGGTGGAAGATGCGAGTTTGCGGGCCTGCGCCACGATGTCGGGATAGAGGTCCTTGTGCTGGACAAGCGCCGCCTCGACCGTCCGTGCGAAGAGACCCTGGATGTTGGCACTCTGGACGACGCCACGGCCGGGTTCGACGACGTAGAATGTATCGATCGCGATATGATCGTTGCGTGAAATGATCTTGGCCCCGAGGATCGACAGCCCCGCGACGCTGAATGCCCCGGCGAGCTTGAAGAAGAGGCCCGCGCGGTCCCACGTCACCACGTTGACAACCGTCAGCGAGCGATTGAGATCGTCCTGCCAGTCGATAATGGGCATGAGCGAACTGACCGACTCCGCATTCGCGATGGACTGCAGCAGTTTGTTCACCATCTGGATGTGCAGGGAAATCCCACCCGTATCCGTGTGGATGAAATAGCGCTCGGGCAGCAGGTTGAAATGCGCGGCGATCTCGTCCTCGCTGATGCCGGGGATGTTCTTGTTCACGAGATCCTGGAAGGTCGTCTGAAGACGTTGCGAATTGTGCGAGGCCAGCTCTGCGCCGTGGATGAACCGTTCGAGCGTCGCGCGAAAGAGGGCCGTATGGAGCGTGTCCTTGTAACCGTTCCAGAGACCGGCCGCGGTTCCGCGCGCATCGCAGAACGTGTGGACGTAGAGGTAACGAAGACGATCGGCGTCGCCGACAACCTCCGCAAAGGCGGCGGCGGTGTTGGGGTCATCTACATCCCGCTTCTGCCAGAATCGGGTCATGATCAGATGATTCTTGATCACAAACAGGACGAAGTCGCGGCGGGTGGGATCTATTTCCATCCGATCCAGGAGCGGCCCGGCGATGGCGACGCCGCTTTCCGCATGTCCCTTTATCCCGCGTGCCTTGCCGATATCATGAAGCAGGAGGATGAGATAGAGCAGGGTGGGATCGGGCGTTTCACGAAGTGTGGCGCGATACTTCAGCCCCACGGGTTCCGCATCGGTGAAGATGTTGTCGAGTTCGCGGATAGCGTGGAGAGTATGGATATCGGCCGTGTAGCGGTGGTAGAACTCGTGCTGAACGAGGCAGGTGAGCGCATCGAACTCCGGGATGAACCGGCCGAGAACGCCCAATTCGTGCATCAACGCGAGCGTCGGGTACACCATTCCCGACTGCTGGAGAATGGCTCGAAAGGAAATGTTGGCGTCCCGGCAGAGCTGGACGCGACGTGTCAGCAGCGGGATCGCCTCGCGGATGAGTCCCTGCAAGGCAAAGTCGGGCGCGGCGCCCATCTGCTGGCAATGGCGGAACACACGAATGATGCGGGCGGGATCCGCCGTGAACACGTCATTGCTTTCGGCGGCGAGTTCATTTCCCCGCAGGACGAAACCGTCGACGCGTTTGACCTTTTCCGTCCGCCGCGCGCGGACGATGTCGCGGAGGGAAATGCGCCCGTTCTCCGAGGCGTCCAAGGTCAGGGCGAGCCTGTTTTCAATCAGCTTGGAGATCCGGTGGATGGTCTGCGCGGCACGGTAGTAGTCGCGCATGAACTGCTCCACGCGTGCGAGCATGTCGTTGTTCGTATAACCGAGCCCGAGGGCGAGCTTGGGCTGGACATCGAGCGTCAGCACGTCGGTCGGGCGTTTGCTCTGGAAGTGCAGCTCGTTGCGGACCCGATGGAGAAAGGTGTAGGCGCGGTGGAAATCGCGGGCTTCGTTGCGGCGAAGATAGGACTGCGTCGCGAGTTCGTCGATGGTGGTGATGCCGAGCTTCACGCGTGCCATCCACAGGGCATTCTGATAGTCCCGCAGCCCGCCCACGCCGTTCTTGATATCCGGTTCCTGAAGAAAAACGGTGTCGCCGTACTTCGCCCGTCGCGAGGCCTGATCGGCCAGACGAATCGCGATATAGCCGCGGGGATTCTCCTCGCTGTAAAAGGCGCGGTACGCAGTGGAGAAAGTCTCGAAGAGGGCGGGTGTCCCGGCGATGAGCCGGGCTTCCAGCAGGGCCGTCTTGGTCTGGATGTCGGCCCGGGCTTCGGCAAAGGTTTCGTCGACGGTGCGCGTTGCGTGTCCGACCTTGAGGCCGCAATCCCACAGGAGGTAGAGGATCTCGTTGCTGAGATGTTCCTGCAGCGGCTTGATCACCGCCGGCTTCGCCTTGGAGGGAAACAGGAAGAGGAGGTCGATGTCACTCAACGGACTGAGTTCGCTGCGACCGTAACCCCCCAGGGCCAGCAGGGCGACCGGCGACGGCATTTCCCCGTGGATCCGCACATAGGTGGCCATGGCGTAGTCGAACAGATGCCCGAGCAGGACATCGATCATGGCAGCCCGTTCATGGGCGGTTTCAAGACCGTCGGCCCCCGCATCATGACGCATCCGGATCATGGCGCTCTCCAGCCTCAGGAATGTCTTGCAGGCGGCGAGGCGCTGCGCGATCGCGACTTCCCCCACAAAATTGAGGCGTTCACGAGCGTGCTTTTGAATACGACCGATCATGGAGGCGGGCAGGGAGAAGAGATGAGGGCGGCAGGGTGACGAGGGAAGGGTGAAAGGGACAGATTTTTAGATGGAAGTGCTCGACGTCCGGGTCATCAAACTAGTCATAACAATATGCGGGATAGGTCATTGAGAAATGAAATCCCGCCGGCGATCGGTGCTTCGTCTCCTGTGCGTTCCGCAGGTCGGATCAGCTTCGGGGTGTCATGCCCCAATGACCGCTTGCCTCGGCTGGCGGGCGGCGGTTGCCTTGCCGGTTCACGTCACCGATATGCCCGAGATCACAAAAAGTTACGAACCGCGCGAAGTTGAAGACAAGTGGTACGCAGCCTGGCAGGAAGCCAAGTGCTTTGCAGGCAGGGCCGGGCCTGGCCAGGAAACGTACACGATCGTCATACCGCCACCGAACGTCACGGGCATCCTGCACATGGGACATGTGCTCAACAACACGTTGCAGGACGCCCTCATCCGCCGGGCACGGCTTGAGGGCAGGGCGGCATGTTGGATTCCCGGCACGGACCACGCGGGCATTGCCACCCAGACGATGGTTGAGAAACACCTGAAGAAGACCGAGGGCAAGGGTCGTCGGGATCTTGGACGCGAGCGGTTCCTGCAGCGGGTCTGGTCCTGGCGCGAGGAAAAGGGCGACATCATTCTGAAGCAACTGCGGCAGTTGGGATGCTCCTGCGATTGGGATCGCACGCATTTCACGATGGATCCCGGCTACAGCCGCGCGGTCCTGACCGCGTTCGTCCGCCTCTTCGCCAAGGGCAACATCTATCGCGGCAAGCGCATGGTCAACTGGTGCCCTGCCTCGCTCACGGCCCTCTCCGATGAGGAAGTCGAGATGCGCCCGACCAAGGGATTCATCTACAAACTGAAGTACGAACTCGTGCAACCCGAGGGAGGCCTCACGCATTTGGTGGTGGAAACGACCCGTCCCGAGACGATCCCGGCGGACGTGGCGCTGGCGGTGCATCCGGACGACGAACGCTACCGTGCCCTCATCGGCCGGAAAGTATGGCGTCCGTTGGGCGAACGCGTCGCGCTGCCGATCGTCGCCGATTCCGCGGTCGATCCGTCGTTCGCCGCCGGGGTGCTCAAGGTCACGCCGGCCCACGACAAAGTGGACTTCGAAATCGGTCTGCGTCACCGCCTGCCGGTGATCGATGCGTTGAATGCCGATGGCACGATGAATGCAGAGGCCGGCCCCGAATTGGCCGGCATGGACCGTTTTGCCGCGCGCAGGAAGGCATCCGACATCCTGCGCGAACGCGGGGCGCTCATCGAAGAGAAACCCTATGAGAACAACGTGGGATACTCGCAGCGCGCCGGAGTGCCGATCGAGCCCAGGCTCACCCAGCAGTGGTGGCTGCGCTACCCGCGCGTCGAGGAGGCGAAGCAGGTTGTAAGGGACGGTCTGATACAGTTTCACCCCGAGCGCTGGAGCAAGGTTTACCTCAACTGGCTCGACAACATCCAGGACTGGTGCATCAGCCGCCAGCTCTGGTGGGGGCATCGCATTCCCGTCTGGTACCGCAAGGGACTCGACCGCGACAGACTCACGGAAGCCGACCTGGCGGATCCGACGAAGGTGCATGTTTCGGTGGACGGCCCGGCGGATCCGCAGAACTGGGAGCAGGAGGAGGACGTGCTCGACACGTGGGCATCGTCCTGGTTGTGGCCGTTTGCCACGCTCGGCTGGCCCGATGCGGCGGCCATGAAGCGGGCGGACTACGCGGCGTTCTATCCGACCACCACCCTGGCGACGGGTGCGGACATCATCTTCTTCTGGGTGGCACGCATGATCATGGCGGGGCTCGAGTTCACGGGTTCCGCATGGGAGGCATCCGGGCAGTCCCGTGGTGAGGCGCTTGACCGCGGGGAGTTGCTGCGACGCATTCCGTTCCGGCACGTCTATTTCAATGGCATCGTCCGCGACAAGCAGGGACGGAAGATGTCGAAGACCCTGGGCAATTCGCCCGATCCGCTCGATCTGATCTCGAAGTATGGTGCGGACGGCCTGCGCTTCGGACTGCTCCAGATCGCTCCGCTGGGGCAGGACGTGAAGTTCGACGAGGACCGCATTGAAGGCGGCAAGAATTTCGCGAACAAGCTTTGGAACGCGTGCCGCTTCCGCCAGATGAGCGGACCCATGGCGGACAACACATCCCCCGACGCGATTCTGGCGCGGATCCAGCCGGCGCAGTTTGACGACGACGATCATGCGTTGCTGGCGGCGTTGTCGGAAACCATGCTCACGGTCGAACGCGGCTTCACGGACTTCGAGTTCGCCGGTGCCACGCAGCGGTTGTATTCATTTTTCTGGAACGACTTTTGCGACTGGTACGTGGAGGTGGCAAAGTCACGGGTCCAGGATGTCAATGCCCAGCCGCATGTGCTGGCGGTTCAGGACCTCGTGATCCGCGAGTTCCTCCTGCTGTTTGCGCCGTTCGCGCCGTTCATCACCGAGGAGCTGTGGCACCTGCTGGGCTATGGTCCGGACGGAACGTTCCTGCAGGATACGCGTATCCAGACGCCGGATCAATTGTCCGCCGCGTTGTCGGCGCGCGGGGTGCACCCTGACCCGGCGGCTACGCAGCGTGTGGGGAAGCTGAAACAGCTGGCGACGCTGGCCCGCCAGTTGAAGGCGGAGCAGGCGGTGGCGCAGAAGCGCGACGTCACGTTCCACGCAGTTGCGGGCGACGCGGACTGGTCGGTCCTGGCGGGCTCATCGGCAAAGCTGATCCGCCTGCTGGGGGCGTCCGGCATTGTGCGGGCCGCGGAGAAACCCGCATTGCCGGCAATCATCACCCCGTTGGGCACGCTCTTCCTCGACACCGGGATCAAGCTCGACACCGCGGCGGAAAAGGCCCGCCTGACCAAGGAGCGGGAACAGATCATCAAGCACATCGCGGGAACCGAGGCACGGCTGGCCAACGAGGCGTTCGTCAGCAAGGCGCCGGCTTCCGTTCTGGAGGGCGCACGCAAACAACTCGCCGACCAGAAGGCCAAGCGGACGGAGATCGAACGACTCCTGGCGGCACTCTGAGCCGGTTGGACAAAGCAGCGAAGAGGGTGTCCGAAAGGTACCTCATACAAGGATCCAACGCCGGGCTGCCGCTGGGCCGACGCGGTTCGCGGGGCATAATCGGGACCCCGATACCGTACAGTCGGAAGACCAGGGCGGGCTTGCAGACCGCGAAACGTCGTCTAGCGTGTGGACATGAGCCAGGTGCAGCGAATCACCTTCAACCCCGACCAGTGCGGCGGTCGGCCGTGTATCCGCGGGATGCGCATCCGGGTCAAAGACGTGCTCGACATGCTCGCGAGTGGGGCGAGCGAGGCGGAGATTCTCGAGAGCTACCCCTATCTCGAGCGTGCAGACATCCAAGCCGCGCTTGAATACGCAGCGCGCCAAGTCGATCACGCGGTCGTGTCGCTGGCCAAGTGAAATTCTTGGTTGATGCCCAGTTGCTGCCTTCACTCTCGCTCTGGATCCGTGCGCACGGTCATGAGGCCGAGCACGTCGAGGATGTTGGCTTGCGCGAAGGAAGCGACGGAGTGATCTGGGTGCATGCGCTGCGGAGCGGTTCGGTGATCGTCACGAAGGACGAGGATTTTGCCGCACGCTCGGCGCAGGCAACGACTGCTCCGGTGATTGTGTGGCTGCGGCTCGGCAACACGACCAACCAGGCTTTGCGTAGCTGGTTCGAACCCCGGTGGCCTGGCGTCGAGCGACTGCTCGCCCAAGGCAGCCGACTGATCGAGGTCGTCTGAATATGCCGTCACCGCATTTTCGCCGGCCATTCGTCCCCGACAGGAGTGATGATGATGCCTTAGGATCTGATCCAAGTAGCGTATAATCAATAGGAAACATGCGCCTCAGGCTTAATGTGGGAATCGTGCGCGGCGCTTACTCAGTCGATACTTTACTAAGTTAATAAAATAACTCAGAGTATTTGTGAATCCACATGAATGCCGTGTTCGAAACGCCTCCGTTACTTGAAGATTTCCACCGTTTGGAAGCTGAATCGGCGGAGGCCAGGGTCAGTTGGGCGCTGGAGGTGTTTGGCGACAAGGTCGTCATGACGACGAGCTTTGGGATTCAGGCGGCGGTCATGCTCCATTTGGTAACGCGGATTGCCCCGGGCATTCCGGTCATCTTCGTCGACACGGGCTATTTGTTTGCCGAGACCTATCGCTTCGCGCAGCAATTGACGGAACGGCTTTCGCTGAATCTCAGGACTTACAATCCGGCCATGACGGCAGCGCGGCAGGAGGCCCTGCACGGGCGTCAATGGGAGATGGGACTCGACGGGTTGAAGCACTACAATCTCGTCAACAAGGTCGAACCCATGGACCGTGCCATGCGGGAGCTGGGTGCGACCGCGTGGCTGGCGGGGTTGCGACGTAGCCAAGGGTCGACGCGGGAAGGTCTCAAGGTGGTTCAGGTCCAGAACCGGGTGACCAAGATCCATCCCATCGTCGATTGGGACAACCGCCGGATTCATCACTATCTGACCGCGCACGACCTGCCGCGACATCCCTTGTGGGAGCAAGGCTACGTCTCGGTTGGCGATACCCACAGCACCATCAAGCTCGAGCCGGGCATGAGCGAGGAGCAGACGCGCTTCGGCGGCCTGAAACGCGAATGCGGCCTCCACGAGGCGAGCGGCAAGCTCGACTTCCAGATCTGAGCGTCGCGGGGAGGGGAGACCTCCGTCAGACCTTGTCGACGATCCGGTCAGCCAGGCCGTAGGCGATGGCTTCCTGGGCGTTCAGGTAGAAATCCCGATCCGTGTCGCGGTTGATCTTTTCGAGCGGCTGTCCGGAGGCGGTGGCGAGGATCTGGTTGAGCTCGAGGCGGAGCTTTTCCATTTCCTGCGCCTGGATGTTGATGTCGGTGGCCGGACCGCTGAAGCGACCGCTGATCAGCGGCTGGTGGATCAGCACCCGGGAATGCGGATACAGCAGGCGGCGTCCCTTGGGCGCGGCGCTCAGCAGGATCGATCCCATGGACGCGGCCATGCCGGTCACGACGACCGTGATGGGCGAGGTGATGAGCTTCATCGTGTCATAGACCGCCATGCCCGCCGTGATCGATCCGCCCGGGCTGTTCAGGTAAAAGGTGATGGGCTTGCCGGGATCAATTGCCTCAAGGTACAGGAGCGTTTCGGTAATCTGTTTGGCCGAGGCATCGGTGACCGCACCCCAAAGGAAGATCTTCCGCTGTTCGATGAACTTCTTTGCGATCAGCATGCCGACGGTGCCGCCGGTCTTCTTTTCAAATCCCTCCGACTCCTTGTCATCGTCCTCATCGTCGTCGTCGAGACGGGGCGCGGGAGCGTTGAGAGCCGGATGGAAGTTGTGGAAATGCATAGGTGTTGAACCTTGAGAGCGCTGCGACTCTTGGCAAGTCCGCGGGCAGGAATTGGTTCACCCCCACCGGAGCCCCGTTCGTTGCCGAGAAAAACAGCCTCAAGCTTTCAACTTGGACGTCGATGGAAATAATCTCTCTTTTCCATGGTTTCCAGTTCCCCCAGCCCTGCCAAAGCTGCCCCGTTGACCCCCGACCTGGTCGTTCGAGAAACAAAGGATATCCCGTCAACGCCACGGATCCTGCCGAAGCTGAAGGACCTCCTCAGTGATGGCAATTCGGAGATGCACGAAGTCGTTGCGTTGATTCGCATCGAACCAAGTATTGTTGCACGTGTGCTGCATGTCGCCAACAGTGCCTATTACAGCAAGGGCAACGAGCGTTGCACGTCGATCGCCGAGGCGGTTGGGCGCGTGGGGTTCGACCAAATCTACGGTATGGTGATGCATGCCGTCGCGTCGCAGGTGCTGTTGCGGCCGTTGACGACTTATAATCTTGAGGTGGACGATCTGTGGAAACGCGCCGTCACCTGCGGCATCGCCGGTGAGCTGTTGGCGGATCTCTGTGGACAGAATCGGGAGACCGCCTACACGCTGGGGCTTCTGCACGGAATTGGCATGATTGCGATCGACCTGTGGGCGTTGCACAACAACCCGACCCTGGCGATGACGCCCAAAGGCTTTCCTAAGGAGTTCACCCAGAGTGAGCGCTCGCTGCTGGGTTTCACTCATGCGGATGTCGGCGGGATCCTGCTCAAGAATTGGGATTTTCCGGCGGAAATGGTATCAGCGATCCGCTACCAGTATTCGCCGCCGGCCGCGGGCACGGGAACGCCACTGGCCGTGTTGATATACGCCGCCAAGTGGTTGTGTGACAATCTGTGGGCGTCAGAGGGCACGGTGATCGCTCCGCCGGATGAAACGTGGCTGAAGACAGTCAAGCTCGACCTGAACCGTTTGCAGAAGGTGGCGGAGGATCTGCAGGCACGCCAGGAAGAATTGAATCAACTCTTGCAACTCGATGCCTGAGGGGGATGGCCCGGCAGAGCCCGGTGTCCGTTCGATTTGAGACGGAGTGGGCCAAGGTCGCGTCGAGGGTTGGGGGAGTGACGTGCGCTGCAATTGGGTACAAAGCGTTTGAAACTCGCCCGGCAGTGGGTATCTCAGGGGATTCGACCCTTCATGTTTCAAGCGCTTTCCATCATCCTGCTTCTCGCCATCGGCCTGGGCTCGGGCTGTTCGACCTTGCATTCAAATGCCGCGTTCGCGCCGCAATTCGATCGCACGAAGGTCAAATTCGTCTTTGTCGAGCGGCGTCTGGCAGACAACAACAACGTGCGTGATCGGTTCGTGGAGGCATTGCGCACCCGTGGATTCACCGCCGATGCCGGACCGCTCACGATGATGCCGGAGAAGGGCGTCGACGTGGTGCTGATCTACGAGGATCAATGGGAGTGGAATTTCGGCAACAAGCTCGTGGAACTGCGGGTGCAGTTGCGGAATCCGCGGACGAATGAACTGCTCGCGGGGACGGTGTTGCGACGCGCGGCGATCTTTGGCAAGAGCACCGACGAAATGGTGGCAGCCGTTGTCGACGACCTCTTCACGCGTCCGACCGGCAAACGGCATCTCCTCTGACCGGGGCAATGGCGCCGATCCGGGCCCGGTCGCTCCCACCGATGAGACGTTTTTCCCGGAGGGGACGGGCGTCGCATGTCGCCAAAATTGCTGCTTGAGCGCGGAGGGCCTCAACCGATGCTAAACAAACGTCTGTCCCATGTCTCCTCCGCGTGGTAAAAAGCTTTCCAAAGCCTGGCTTGAGACGCCCGTCGAGGGCCGGATCGAACTCGCCCACGATTGGAGGGCGCGGTACAATCCGCCGGCGGTGCTGGTCGGGGCGGGAACCCCCAAATGGGCTTCGCTCTCGAGGGTTCCGGATTACGTGTTCGGTTGCGGAAGCGGTTATTTCGTCAACCGGAAGGGCGAGATCTATTTTTTCATCCAGGCGAAGGACTGCCCCGAGACCGTGTCCGCGCGGCATGTTTTGCTGTATCTGGCGGGTGATTTCAACGGCTGGGCCGAGGCGGCCGGCGACCCTCGTTGGGAAATGGCGCCCACGACCCTGGATGGCGACGACGTGTTTCTCTGGCATGGCGACGCCGCTCCATTCTTCACGGAATCGCACCAGCGCTTCAAATTTGTCACGGGCGATGCGCAGTGGTTGGAGGTGCCATCGACGGCGCCAAACGTGGTGTATGACGGTGCCGGGAACGTGAACCGTTACATCGATCCTGATCGCACGGGACAGCATCTTTTCCAGTTCACGCTCGAGCATCCGCTCGATCTCTCGCAGGTCTGGCGTATCGGCTGGGCGGATGGTAACGATGAATCGCAGCAGATCCCGCTGATGCCGGGCGCATTCTTCTATCAGCAGCAGTCCACCCTCACATTGGGTGTGACGGTCGATGGAGAGAGCACGTCCTTCCGCCTCTTTGCGCCACGGGCCCGATCAGTCCAACTTTGCGTCTGTTCCGCCATTGAAATGCAGGGTCAGGCAATGCGCTACGACCTGCACCGTCTCGATGACGGCGTCTGGGAGCTGACACTCGACCAGGACCTGCATGGCTGGTTTTACTGGTATCACGTGGATGGGCCGCGGGATGCCTTCGGACATTTTGATCCTGAACATCGTGTGCTCGACCCGTATGCCATGGCAACCGTCAGCCGGGAAGGCCCTGGAATCGTGCTGTCGCGGGAGTGGGTGGGCACGGTGGACCGCGGGCGGTTTCGGACACCGGCGTGGCATGATCTGGTGATCCTGGAAGCCCATGTGCGGGACCTCGTTGAACTGGCACCGGTCAATGCCACTTCCGAGGAGCGGCGGGGCTTTGCCGGCCTCGCGGCATGGGTGCGGAGTCCGGGTTTTTATCTCGACCGGCTGGGAGTGAATTGCGTTGAACTCCAGCCGATCCAGGCGGCGGATGCCAGGACGGTGGAGGAATACCACTGGGGTTACATGACCGTGAATTACTTTGCGCCTGCATTCGGGTACTCGACTTCTCCAACCACGGCATCGGGCGTGCGCGAGTTTCAGGACCTTGTCGCCGCCTTTCATGAGCGCGGCATCGCCGTGCTGCTGGACGTGGTGTTCAATCACGTGGGCGAACCCGCCCACCTCATGTACATCGACAAGCTGTATTACTTCGGACAGAATGGCGAAGGTCAGTTGAGCAACTGGAGCGGATGTGGCAATGACATCCGCCCGGACGCGGCGATGGTCCGGCGGCTCATCATCGATAGCTGCGTCCACCTGATTCGCGCGTACGGTGTGGACGGATTCCGTTTTGACCTGGCGGAGCTGCTGGGCATGCCTCTCCTGCGCGAGATCGAATCAAGCCTGAAGGCGGTCAAGCCCGATGTCGTCCTGATTGCCGAGCCCTGGAGCTTCCGGGGACACATCGCCGCACAGCTTCGCGACACCGGCTGGTCCTCATGGAATGACGGCTACCGCAATTTTCTGCGCGATTTCGTGCGCGGCGGAAGCAGTCGTGGCAGCTACGAATATTTTCTCAAGGGCTCTCCCTGGCATTTTGCGCATTGGCCGGCACAGACCGTCAACTACAGCGAGTCGCACGACGACCGCACCTGGATGGATGTCATCACCGAGAATGCCGGTTACGACGGCTACCAGCCGACCGCCAATGACCGGCGCCGGACTCACCTCATGGTCGCAGTGCTCATGATGTCGGTGGGCATTCCGATGATCGCCCAAGGCCAGGATTTTCTGCGGTCGAAGCGTGGCGTGAACAACACCTACCTGCGAGGTGATCTCAACGCGATCGATTACAGACGGGTCTATCGTTTTTCAGTCACGCAGGCGTATTTCGCCGATTGGGTCGCGTTTCGGCGCAGCAAACAGGGGCGGCTGATGCGTCACTTTTCGCGGGTCAGCGAGGGCTTTTTCAAATTCTGGTTCGCCGATGATTCCCTCGCCGCAGTCACGCTTTACAACGCTGATTATTCACAGGGATCGACGCGCCTTCTTTTTGCGATTAATCCAACCTTGGGCGATGTCTCGATCGCGTTGGATGAGTCCGTCGTATCGGCCGGGCACTGGCAGGCATTGGCAGACAGCGAACAATTTTTCGATGAATCAACCTCTGGAATGACTCAACCGGTTGAAGCAAATTTGTTTATGCCAGCCTTGAGCTGCGGCCTTTGGCTGAGCGAGGCTTCCTGACTGCCAAAACCCTTGCGTCTGGGGCAACTGACCTATTGGTTAACCTCTCCGCGCGTACATACCACGCGGAGTCATTCCAACAGATCATAAACACCTAGAAATCGGAGAGTCCCATGGCAGTTAAAGTCGCAATCAATGGTTTCGGCCGCATTGGCCGTCTCGTTTTCCGCGCTCTCGTCGAGCAAGGTTTGCTTGGCTCGACGTTCGATGTCGTGGCTGTGGGCGATATTGTCCCGGCCGACAACCTGGCCTACCTGCTTAAATACGACTCCACCCAGGGCAAGTTCAATGGCACCGTTTCCTCAAAGAAGTCGTCCGCCGACAAGGCTGAAGACGATGTTCTGGTGGTCAACGGTCACGAGATCCTCGTGGTCTCCGCCAAGTCCCCGGCCGAGCTCCCCTGGGCCAAGCTGGGTGTGCAGCTCGTCATCGAATCGACGGGTCTGTTCACCGATGCCGAAAAGGCCAAGGGCCATCTCACGGCGGGCGCCAGGAAGGTCATCATCTCCGCCCCGGCCAAGGGTGAGGACATCACCGTCGTGGTCGGTGTAAACGACAACAAGATCGACCACGCCAGGCACAACATCATTTCGAACGCCTCCTGCACGACGAACTGTCTCGCTCCGGTTGCACATGTTCTCCTCAAGGAAGGCTTTGGCATAGCCGAAGGTCTCATGACCACGATTCACGCCTACACCGCGACTCAGAAGACGGTGGACGGTCCCTCCAAGAAGGACTGGAAAGGCGGCCGCACTGCAGCCCAGAACATCATACCGTCCTCCACCGGTGCCGCCAAGGCGGTCGCCTTGGTACTGCCTGAAGTCAAGGGCAAGCTCACCGGCATGGCTTTCCGGGTGCCGGTCCCGACCGTCTCGGTGGTTGACCTCACGTTCAGGACGACCCGTGACACTTCGCTTGCCGAAATCAAGGCGGCTCTGAAGAAGGCTTCCGAGACCTACCTGAAGGGAGTTCTCGGATACACCGATGAGGATGTCGTTTCGACGGACTTCGTCCACGATTCGCGGTCCTCGATCTTCGACGCCGGCAGTTCGATCGAGCTCAACAAGAATTTCTTCAAGCTGGTGAGCTGGTACGACAACGAGTGGGGTTACAGCAATCGCGTTGTCGACCTGACAAAGCAGATTGCCGCCGCGCTCTGACCGGCGACGCCGGTCGATGCAAGGGCTGAAGGACTGAAGGTCTGAAAGGCGGATGCAATCCAGCCGCGGCCCCAAGGCTTTCAGTCCATCTTCCGGTATCGCGCAGGGCGGAGAGAGGATTCCGTTCCTCTCTTTCAGCCCTCCAGCCGTTCAGCTTTTCAGCCTTTCCCTTCATGCCTAAGTTCAAGACCATTCACGATCTCGATCTCGCCGGTCGGCGCGTGTTCATGCGTGTCGACTTCAATGTCCCCCAGGACAAGAAGACTGGTGCGATCACCAACAACCAGCGCATCGTCGCGGCCCTGCCGAGCATCAAGTATGCCCTCGAGAAGGGTGCGTCGGTCGTCCTCGCCAGCCATCTGGGCCGGCCCGACGGGGTGTTTGTGGAGAAATTCTCCCTGAAGCCGGTTGGAGCCGAACTCGCCAGGCTGCTGGGCAAGCCGGTGGCCTTTGCCAGCGACTGCATCGGGCCGGCTGCCGAGAAGGCGGCGGCGGCGCTCAAGCCGGGCGAGGTTCTGCTCCTTGAGAATCTCCGTTTCCATATTGAGGAGGAGGGCAAGGTGAAGCTCGAGGACGGGTCGTCCCTCAAGGCAAAGCCGGAGGCCGTCGAGGCGTTCCGCGCCGCCCTGAGCAGGCTGGGTGATGTCTATGTCAACGACGCCTTTGGGACCGCCCACCGCGCGCATTCGTCGATCGTTGGAGTGAACCTTCCGCAGAAGGCCGCCGGCTTCCTCATGGAGGCCGAGCTCAAGGCGTTTTCATCGGTCCTGGAAAACCCGAACCGCCCGCTTCTGGCGATCCTCGGTGGCGCCAAAATTGCGGACAAGATCCCGCTCATCAGAAACCTCATCGCAAAGGCCGACAGGATCATCATCGGCGGAGGCATGGCCTATACGTTCCACAAGCAGCTTCGCGGCATGAAGATCGGCGGCAGCCTCTTCGATGCTGAAGGCGCCAGGATCGTCGGCGAACTCGAAGCCGCGGCGAAGGCGCGCGGCGTCGAGCTGATTTTCCCGGTCGATTTCGTCGCGGCGGACAAGTTTTCTCCCGATGCCAATACCCAGCCGGCCGACCTCGCGAGCGGCATTCCCGATGGCTGGGAAGGCCTGGATGCGGGTCCCAGGTCGATCGAACTTTATCGCCGGGCCATTCTGTCCGCACGGACCATCGTCTGGAACGGGCCGCCCGGGGTGTTTGAATTCGACAAGTTCGCCACGGCCACCAAGGCGATGGCGGACGCGATCGCCGAGGCCACCGCCAACGGTGCGACGACGGTCGTGGGCGGGGGAGATACCGCCACCGCTGCCAAGAAATTCAAGGTGGCCGACAAGGTCACCCACTGCTCCACTGGCGGCGGCGCCAGCCTTGAATACCTCGAGGGAAAAATTCTCCCCGGGGTCAAGTTTCTCGAATCCTGATTGAGGGTAACAGCCATGATCTCCCGCAAGAAATTCATCGCCGGAAACTGGAAGATGAACAAGACCTCCGCCGATGCCGTGGTGCTCGCGCAGGAGATTGTTTCGGCCGTCGGCAAACAAACCGACGTCGATATTGTCGTGTGTCCTCCGTATACGGCGCTCGAATCCGTCGGCAAGGTGCTCGACGGATCCAACGTCAAGCTGGGTGCACAGAACGTGCATCCGGAGCCCAGTGGCGCCTACACCGGAGAAATTTCCGTGGGCATGCTGCGGGCGCTCTTCGCGGGCTTTGTGATCATCGGCCACAGCGAACGCCGCACGTACTTCAAGGAGAGCGATGCCTTCATCAACCAGAAGGTGCTCGCCTCGCTCAAGGGACAGCTCAGGCCGATCCTCTGTGTGGGCGAGACCCTTGGCGAACGTGAATCCGGGTCGACTCTCCGGGTGGTGCAAACACAGCTTGAGGGCGGACTCGAAGGGGTCAGCAGGGACCTCGCGACCAGCGTGGTCATCGCATACGAGCCCGTCTGGGCGATCGGCACGGGCAAGGTGGCGACCACCGAGCAGGCGCAGGAAGTGCATGCCTTCATTCGCACGCTCCTGTCCAAGAATTTTGGCGAGGCGGCATCCCAGAAGATCCGCATCCTCTACGGCGGCTCCATGAAGCCTCAGAATGCCCCCGAACTCCTCGCCCAGAAGGACATCGACGGCGGACTGATCGGAGGTGCGAGCCTGGAAGCCCGCAGCTTCGTCGAACTCATCAACGCAGCCGCGAGCGTGAAATAGTCCGGGACGCGTCGCGAACCGGGACTTTCGCGGGCCCGGTTGGCGTGACGGCAGTGCGTTGCAGTCACGCCTTGGAGGCGAGCGCCGCGAGCAGGTTTGCAACCGAGCCCTCCATGGCCCGGTCGACACTTTCCCGCGTGTAGCCACCAAGATGTGGGGTGGTGATCACGTTCGGATGATCGATCAGCGACGAGCGCCCCGGAGGCTCCTGGTTGAAGACGTCGAGGGCCAGCCCGGCAATCCGCCCGCTCTGCAGCGCCTCCAGCATGGCCTCCTCGTCGATCAGGTCGAACCGCGCCGTGTTGATGACGTGGCTCCCGTGGGCCATTGATGCCAACGCCGCCCGGTCGAGCAAGGGCCGTCCATCGGCGCCGGGCGGGCAATGCAGGGTCAGAATTCCGGTCGAGCGGATGACCTCGGCGGAGGAAGCGAAGGCAACCGGGGACGCGGCGGCATCCGCAGCGGGGGCGCCGAGGACGGGATCGTGGACGATCACCCGCATGCCCAACGCCGCGGCCAGTGAGGCAACCCGCCGGCCGACGTTCCCGTAGCCGAGTACGCCCAACACACGGCCCTCGAGTTCGAAGCCGGGGAAACGCTCCCAGCCGCCGCCCTTCACGCTGGCATGGCCACGGACGATTCCGCGTGCGAGCACGAGGAGCAGGCCGAGGGTGAGTTCCGCAACCCCGCGGGCGTTGGATCCCGCGGCGGCCAGCACCTTGACTCCGAAGCGATGTGCCGCAGCGACGTCGATCGAGTCCGTGCCGGTGCCGTTGCGGCTGATCGCCTTCAGGGTCGGCGCGGCGGCGGCCAGCACCTGCGCGCGGACCGGCTCAACTCCCGCGAGGTAGCCGACGCAGCCGGGCAGCAGTGACAGCAGTTCGGCTTCAGATGGCTGGCGATCCGCCGGCCCCAGGACCACCTCATAGCCACAGGCTTCAAGGCGTTTGAGCGCGGGATGCCCCTGCCGGGTGACGGAGCGGGGAGTGACCAGAATGCGTGCCATAAAAACGTCGACCTCTGTATTCGACGACGGGGGAGTGTGCGCAAGGAGTATCGTTGGCCGCTCAGCCTTGCGTTGGGTTGTGGGGAGCGGTGGCGGGTGGCTTCGTGGCGGGAAACGGAAGCGATTCGTTTGTCTCTGATCGCGCCCGGAGCGGCGTTGTCCCCGAAGGGAATGTCTGATGGGGGATGCGATGCATCTGCACGCTTGACGGTCATGGCGTCATGGTGAGGGTTGCAGGCATGCAGAACGTCCGGGATGAGAACTTCCGAGATTACAAGAGGGCCGAGAGGAAGGCGTTGGAGATTCTTGCGGCGATGCAGGCCGCTTCGCCGAAGAAGGTGGACATTGAGCTCGCCCTGCTGGTCGCCGTGTTTGAACTGCACAAGGGGAGCACGCCCCCAGAAACCGTCGCGTCCATCGTTCGGGGGCATTTGCAGCAACTCGTACCGTTTTACTCCACCAAGCCGCCGGCGACTTGAAAGCGCGGAGCAGAAAAGGCGCGAAATCTGGCGCTAAGGAACAACGCCTGTGATGCATTCCTTCACGCTGTGCACGCCGCGTCTTTCTTCGCGACTTCGCACCGCTGCTTCGCGTCCCGATTCAATCGTCCTGCGCAGGGCCTTCCAGGATCAATCGGATGCTGTCCAGGCGCAGGCGGGCCCCTTCGATGGCTTCCAGCGTCCTGACCAGTTGCTCCTCGGTGGCGCGGACCTCCTCGGCGCGCACGTGATCATTGACCTTCTGAAGGTCCACCAGCCGCTGGCGTTCAGCGGTGAGCAGTGCGGTGGCGGCGGCGGTGGCATCACGCTTCAGCTTCCGGGCCCGGACAAACGCAAGGCCCTCGGCATCGTTGGTGAGCTTTTTCAACAGTGCCGGCTCGAAACCGCCGCTTTCGAGAAAACGATGGATGGATCCGTCCTCGGTCTCGACCGCGAGCTTCTCGGGTGTCCAAATGGCGGATACGTCACGGCGCCGCAAATCGACCGCGACGCGGATCGGGCTGGGGGAGAGAAACTGGTCGACGTGCCATCGCACCTCGGCGACGGGTTCGAGCATGAAGATCGCCTCGAGCAGCAGGTTGGGCTTGGAGGAGATGATCCTGCTGAATGCGGTGGTCCCGGACTTCGACGCGATGAGCAGGTCGATCGCATCGCGCACCAGCGGGTGGTCGGCGGAGAGGAATCCAATGTCCTCCCGGGCGAGGGCGCGCTTGCGATCAAAGCTTGCCAGCATCCCGTCGGCAGGCAGTGAGGGGAAGCGCTCGACGTAGGCGTGGCTCGGATCCAGGGTGAGATCGCCGCCTTCGTGCTCCTTGATGCGCACGCCGAAGTGATCCAGCAGTTCGATCAGGAAGGCGCGCAGCGCCGGATCGGCTTCGGCCTCCCGGACCCGTGTGATGACACGGTCGGCCGTTTCCGCGTTGAAGGAGTTGAGCTCCAGCAGGCGATCGCGGCCATGCCTCAGCTTGAGGACGAGTGCCTCGCGGTAGGCGCGCGTCTCGGCGATGAACGCCTCCTGCGCCTCCGCGGAGCCGCTGGCGTGGCCCTCCCCCCGGGCGATGGCCAGGGTGAGCAGGCGATCGCGAAACACCTCCTGGATTTCGTTGCCGCCGTGCAGCGGATGTTCAATGGCCCCCAGGCCGCGGTGATACCAGTCCAGGACCACCTCATCGGCGCTGCCCGAGAGGACGGGAACGTGGATCCGGATGTCCTCCGACTGGCCGATGCGGTCGAGGCGTCCGATGCGTTGCTCCACAAGGCCAGGTGTGAGCGGAAGGTCCCAGAGAACCAGGTGATGGGAGAACTGGAAATTGCGGCCTTCGCTGCCGATTTCCGAGCAGATCAGCAGCTGGGCGCCGTCGGGCTCGGCAAACCAGGCAGCCTGGCGGTCGCGATGGACCAAGGGGAGCCCTTCGTAAAAGAGCCCCGCACTCACGTTCGTCCGCTCCTTGATGGCGGCTTCCAGGGCGAGGACCTTGCGTTGCGACTTGCAGATCAGCAGGACCTTCGCGGGGCGGATCCGCTGGAGAAAATCCACCAGCCAGACGAGCCGGGGATCGTCCTTGTAGGCGTAGCGCAGGTGTCCGGCGCCGCCGGTTTCCTCCGCCTCCATCTCGCGCGATGTGCGGGCGAGTTGGGCGGGTGTGGCGCCGGGGAGGATCATCGGGCAGAGACGGCGATTTGGAAAACCGGAGATGTTGGCGCGGCTGTTGCGGAACATCACGCGCCCGGTCCCGTGCTGGTCGAGCAGGGCGCGGAGAAGCGAATCCCGCGCCCCCTTTTGTTTGCGTGCGACTGCGGCGAGATGCTCATCGAGCCTTTGCGGGTCGCGGTTGAAGATTGTCCTGAGGGCGGTGACGTCCGCGTCCTCAAGGGGAGCCGAGTCGACGATCTTCTCCGCGATCGCCGCCACCGTCTGGAAGCGGGCGGTTTCCCGAAGAAAGGAATCATAGTCGGGATAACGCGAGGGATCGAGAAGCCGCAGCCGCGCAAAATGGCCTGCCGGACCCAACTGGGTGGGCGTGGCGGTCAGGAGGAGCAGGCTGGGAGTGCGCGCGGCAAGGTCCTCCACCAGCCGGTACTCGGGGCCCGGATTGTCCGGGCTCCAGGTCAGATGATGCGCCTCGTCCACGACGACGACATCCCATCCCGCCTCAATGGCCTGGGTGCGGCGCAAATCGCTGCCGGCGGTGAACGCGGTGCTGGCCAGCGCGAGCTGGGACGTGAGAAAGGGATTCCTGCCCGGTTCGCCGGCCTCGTCGGCGGCACAACGCGCCTCGTCGTAGATGCCGAACCAGAGGTTGAAGCGCCGGAGGAGCTCGACGAACCACTGGTGTATCAGGCTTTCGGGTACGAGGATGAGGATCCGCCGGGCCTTGCCGACCGCCAGGAGCCGCTGAAGAATCAGGCAGGCCTCGATCGTCTTGCCCAGACCCACCTCGTCCGCGAGCAGCACCCGCGGGAACTGTCGCGAGGAGACTTCGCCGAGAATGTAGTATTGATGCGGGATGAGTTCCACCCGCCCGCCGGCAAACCCGCGCACCTCGGACCGGCGCAGGCGGGACTGCATCTGCAGGGCGCGGTGGCGGAGGAGGAAGACGTCCTCCTCGTCCACCTGGCCGGCCATCAGGCGTTCCGGGGGAAGATCGACCGTGGTGAGGTCGGAAATCGCATCCTCCCGCACGGATCGCGAGCCATGGAAGTACGTGAACAGGCCGTTGTCTTCCTCGACCTTCTCCACGGTCATCGATTCCCCATTGTGATCCGTGACGCGTTCGCCCACGCGGAATTGCACCCGCTTGAGCACGGCGGTTCCCCGCGCATAGATGCGCTTTTCTCCGGTTGCCGGGAAGACGATGCGGATGTGGGTGGGATCAAGCCCTTCAACCAGACCAAGCCCGAGCTCCGGCTCCCGTTCGCTCAGGCAGCGTTGTCCGATGACCGACAAAGACATTCCCCGATTAGGTGCCAGGAAAGGCGCGGAGGAAAGCGATTTTTCCGTCGTCGCGAACCGCCGGGCTACATCACAACGTCGCCAACACCTGCACGGTGCGCGGCGACGAATGGGAAATCGTCGCATGTGCCGGCGGCGCCTGTGAATTGAGCTGATGACTTTTCTTCAGCTCTCGAGCCCGGCGCCGTCGAGGCAGGTTTTCAAGTACTGCAGGCTCCGGCGGGCCGTCGTTTCCGGGCCGGGGGTGAAATCGAAAACCTCCACCGAGACGAATCCCTGGTAGCCGACGTCTTTCAGCGTTCCCAGGATCGGCTTGAAATCGACCGATCCGAAACCCGGACCTTGAAGATTGGTGTCGTTGGCATGGACGTAGTGGAACCAGTCCTGGCAGGTGCGGATGTTCTCGGGAATGGGCATGCTTTCGGCGGCCATGCTCTTCACGTCGACCATCATCCGGATATGCGGATGATCGATCGCCCGTACCATGGAGATGACCTCCGCATTGGTGTTGAGCAGGTTGGTGAGGTCCACCGGCAGTGCCTCCAGGCAAAGGGTCACCCCCCGGGCCTGGGCCGCGGGACCGCAGGCGGCGAAGCCCTCGGCGGCCCATTGCCAACCCGTTGTCCGGTCCACTTCTGGCCGGATGTGGCGCTGGTGGGGTGATCCGAAAACCATCACTGTGCCGCCGATGTCGCCGCAAAAGTCGATCAGCCGCCGCAGGTAGTCCACGGTCTTTTCCCGTATCCGCCGATCGGGGTGCGTGAGATGCAGCCCTTCGGGCTTCACCAGCAGCCAGTGCAGGCCGGTGAGCGTGATGCCCCGGTCGGCGGCCATGGTCCTGAGTTCGCGCCGCCGCTCTGCGGAGAGATCGCCGACGTCGGCCGCCAGCGTGAACGGTGCGATTTCGAGGCCGTCATACCCGGTTGCAGCGACGAAATCCACGATGCGGCGGAAATCCCAGTTCGCAAACAACTCATTGCAGATGGCAAAACGCATGGGACGGGAGAAGGCCTTCACTCTTCCACCAGCGGCTTGCCCTTGGTTTCGGGCGCCCAGATGAGCGTGACGATGCCCAGCACGAAGATGAAGGACAGGAGGGTGGCTGCTTTCCGGAAGGGCTCTTCGACGCCGTGGTCCAAGAGTTGGCTGTTCAGGTACATGAGCAGCGGAGGAAACGCCGCCGCGAGGTAACGCACCGTGTTGTAGCAAAAGCCGACACCCGTGCCGCGAAGGCGGGTGGGAAACAACTCGGGGAAATAAATGGCATATCCGCCGAAAACCGCCAGTTGCGCGAAGCCCATCATCGGCAGCATCCAGTAGGCATCACTCCCGCTTCTGAGGTTGTTGAAGACGAATATCGTCGTGACCAGGCAGAGCACGAACGCGCAAAGAAAGGCCAGCCGCCGCCCCACCGCCGTGGCCACGGCGGTGAACGCCAGAATACCCAGGAACGAACCCGCGTCCTGCAGGGCGGTGCCGTAGCCGCGCACCGCGTTCACGACGTGCGCCGGCTCGTTTTTGAGCGCGGTGGTCACGAGTTCGGGGGAGAAGAATCCGATGCCCCACAGGCCGGCCATGCCCGCGAGACCGAGCCCGAGGCCGACGAACAGGTTTCGCCGCCAAACGGGATGCGACAACATCGACGAAATGGAGCCGACCTGCCCGGATTTGCCGCCGCCGGCCCGGGCCCTTGCCTTGGCCGCCTTCCAGGCTTCCGGCTCGCGCAGCAGAAACACGATCGGCACCACCAGGAGCGAAGGCAGCAGGCCCACGAAAAACATGATGCGCCAGCCGCTGTGGCCAAATAGCACGTCTGTCTGGCCTGGCGGGATATGGAGGCTGAGCATGGAGCCGATGATATTGCCGCACGCCGACAACGCCTGCAGGGTGCCGAGCGCGATCGAGCGGATTCTCCCCGGCACGCTTTCCGCCACCAAGGTCGTGGCCGCTCCGAACATTCCCCCGACACCGAGACCGACCAGGAAGCGACAGACCATGAACCCCGCCACCGAATGGACGATGCCGGAAAAGCCCGTGAAGATCGAATAGGTCAGCAGGGTGGCGACCATCGTCTTTACCCTTCCGAGCCGGTCACTCATCGTTCCGAAAACAATCCCGCCGGTCGCCCAGCCGATCATCATGACGGCCGTCGCCCAGCCTCCCCAGCTTTTCACGACGGCGTCAGCAGTGCCGGGGCCGAGGATTTCGCGCAGAGCAGGTTCGCGCGAAATCGAGAAGATCCGCTGGTCCATGCAATCGAAAAGCCAGCCGGCGGAGGCGATCAGGATGACGAGCCAGTGATAGAGGGTCAGCGGTTCACGGTCGATGGCGGAGGCGGCTTGGGGGGAAGGCTGGGCAGGGATCATCGGGCAGGGGTTTGGGGCAATTTCGACTCAGAGCAGCGAACCGCCCGAGAGCGGCGGCGGTTCGGGGGACGGTCAATGCGTGCGCTTGCGTCCAATAGAGAGAAATCGGTGATTCAAGGTGTCCAGCCCCGCGGAGGGGCGGCCAGCGAAAAATCCGTCAGTTCGAGGCTGAGATTGGGATTGTAGGCGGGATCGTGGCCGATCGGTCCCTTCCAGCGCTGCAGCATGGTTTCGACCTCCTTGCGGAAGCGTTCATGCTTTTCGGGCGTATCCTCCGCACCCCGGCTCGCGCTTTCGTGGTGGTAGCACTCCGCAAAGGGTGTCCAAAGGTTGCGGTAACCGGCCGCCTGCACCTTCAGGCAGAAATCGATGTCGTTGAAGGCGACGGCGAGACTCTCATCGAGTCCTCCCACCTGCTCGAATAGGGAACGGCGCACCAGCAGACAGGCGGCCGTGACGGAGCTGTAGTTCTGCACCAGCCGCGCGCGATTGAATTTGCCTTCGGTGCCGCGCGGGAAATCGCGGAACCCGTGCCCGGCGACGCCGCCCAGACCAATGATCACTCCGGCGTGCTGAATGGTCTCGTTGGGATAGTACAGCATCGCCCCGACACAGCCGATCTGCGGGCGGACCGCCTGACTGACCATTTCGCGCAGCCAGTCGGCATGGATGATCTCAAGATCGTTGTTGAGAAGACCGATGATTTCCCCCCGTGCGTGTTTCACGCCAAAATTGTTGATGGCGGAATAGTTGAACGGCGCATCGTAGCGCAGGACGGACACGTTGCCCCCGGTGATCTTCTGCAGGTAGGCGAGTGTAGCGGGATCATCGGAACCGTTGTCGACAATCACGATCTCGTAGTTCGCATAGTCGGTCTTGGCGCGGATCGTGTCGACACAGCGCGAAAGCAGTTTGAGTCCGTTCCGCGAAGGAATCACCAGCGAGACGAGCGGTGATGGATTCGGGATGGCTCGCTTTACCCTCCAATGGTCGCCGGGAACGGGAATCAGCTCCACGGTTTCCCCGATGCGCGCGAAGTGGTCGGTGAGGGCGCGTCTGGCAGCCTCCACGGGATAGTTCTTCTCGCTGAGCAGCATCGCGGTCGAACCCGGGATGGCACGCCAGTGGTAGAGGACCTTGGGAATGTGGCGGATGCGCTCCGGCTTGGTGCGTTCCACCACGCGGAGTGCAAGGTCCCAATCCTGGCTGCCTTCGTAGCCCGGACGGAATCCTCCGACCTCGCGCAGCACTCGGGTGCGGTAGACCGAAAGGTGGGAAAGGTAATTCTGGCCGGTGAAGAGATCGGGGAGAAAGTCCGGTTTGAAGTACGGTTCGTGACGCCTTCCCTCCTCATCGATCTTGTCCTCGTCGCTGTAAACGAGATCGGTATCGGGGCGCGCGGCGAGGAGCGCGGCCACCTCATAGAGCGCGTGGGGTGGCAACTCGTCGTCGTGATCCATCAGCGCGGTGTAGTCCCCCGTGGCGATTTCCAAGGCGGAGTTCGAAGCGGCGGAAATGTGTCCGTTTTGGGATCTGTGGACGACCTTGATGCGGCTGTCCCGGGTCGTGTAGCTTTCAAGCAGCGGCTTGACGTGCGGTGCCGGGGATGCGTCGTCCGCAATGCAGAGCTCCCAATGCGGGTAGACCTGGTTGATCACGCTCTCGATGGCCTTCCGCAGCCAGGGCTCGTCCTCGGCCTTGCGGTGGTAGACCGGCATGACGATCGAGATCAGCGGCTGGTCCGCAAACGACTCCACGTGCTTGCGAAGGCTCTCGAGCGATTCGGGGGTGTGCGTGTCGTAGGCGGCAGCCCAGCGCTCGTAGCTGGTCAGTTCGGGCTGACCCTGATGGGGGCCGACCTTCAGGCCGCTGGAGAAAAAGCGGTGCCAGGCACCATGGGTGTCCCCCACTTCGAGGATGATCTCCCGGTCCGTTTCCTCGAGGGCCACGTCGATCTTGAAGCCGCAGTATTCGGCCTGGGGCAGGTCCCGCAGTGCCGCCAGCACGTCCATGCGCTTGAGGCCATAGACGCCGTCGTAGCTGCGCTCGCCGATGCGCGCCCGGACCTTCTTCAGGGGTGTCGCCTCCGGGGTGAGGCACCATCCGCGCACCACGACCTTGCTGGAGGAGAAGCTCCAGGTCTGCGGATAGTCGACGCTGAACCGGAAGGAGGTGATGGGCTCGGAAAAATCCGAGGGATTGAAGGCAAGCCCGTGCGCGGGCGGCGCGTCTGCGCGCCGATCCGGGTTCTGGATACGGTGCGATTTGCGGAAACGGTCGATCAGGAGGCGTCGCAACGCACGCAGCGGAGACGTGGCCTGCCATGAAAATGACTTCTGCATCGCCCTGATCTTTGCCTCACGTCTGCTGATAAGGTCCTCGCGTTGCTGCAGGGTGTCGTGCAGCCGTTCAATTTCGCGCCGGGAGCTTTCGCCGAGGGCAAGCGCCCGGGCGCGTGTCTGCGCGAGCTGGTAGTCGGACTTTGCCAGTGTTGCGTCGCGCTCACCGATCATTACGTGCGCGGCGGCCAGATCCGCGCGTGTCTTTGCCAGGAACGTTTCAAGATTGCTGGCGTGCTGGGCGGTCGCGACAAGGGTTGCCTCAACGTTTGCAAGGTGCGTGCGCGTGTCGTGCAGCCGTTGCTCCGATTTGTCGAGGGCCGCTGCCTTGAGTGCCAGGGCATCTTCTGCGCGGGCCAGGGCGGATTCAAAGGCCTGGACCTGACTGCGGGCGGCGCGCAGGAGCGTTTCGACATGCTCATTCTGCGATTTCGCGCGAATGTGATCCTGTGTCAGCGCAGCGAGCGTTTTCTCGAGATTCCCGGCATGGGTGCGGGTCGCCTTCAGCGTCGCCTCGATGTTCCGGACGTGCTGGTCGGTGAGCGACCAACCGCGCTTCCACTCGTCGCGATCCCGTTCCAATTCGATCCGGGTGGTGTGCAGTGTCTGCTCGGCGTGCCGGACAGAGGTTTCCATCTGCCGCGACAGCCGTGAAAAGTCACCGAGCAGCGACAGGATCTCCCGCCACAGGGGAGTGGCCGGCGCGGGCAGCGCCAACAGGAGCGCCTGCAGGTGACGCGCCAGCAGGGTGACATCACCGCCGTCCACCGGGGCGGACCAGACCGGGGATAACGGACGGGCAGACAGCTCCGCATAGGCTGCCTCGAGTCGCCTGGCGTTCCGTGTCAGATCGAAGCGGCTGCGGGCGAACTCAAGTCCGGCCGCACCGATTCTGGCCGCGGCTTCCGGGTCGCCAAAAAGCCGCATGCAGGCGTCCGCGATGCCCTGGGGGGTGGCGTCCGCGAGGACAATGGCGTCGTGCCCGTCGCGAAGCTCGAGTCCCAGGTTGGCGGCGATCGTGATCACCGGCCTTCCGCTGGCGAGGTATTCCGGGAGCTTGGAGGGGAGACGGAAATCGTTGAAGGGTCCCGGATGTCCCGGCTGGACGAGCACGTCGCTCAAGGCCAGCAGCCCCGGCAGGCGTGTCTTTTCAATGAAGCCGAGGTCGATCGTCCAGGTGCGCCAGTCGGCGGGGAGGGACCCGGTGAACTGGGGGCGGTTGAAGCCGGTGCGTATCAGGCGTGTAGGTACACCCTGCGCGTTGAGCCGTTGCACGGCGAGGTAGAGGTCGAGCATCTCCCGCTCGTTGGCGAAGGTATTGCTGCCCGTGTAGACGATCACCCGTTCGTCCGGGCGAAGTCCGAGTTCGCTCCTCAGCCCGGGATCGGGGGACTGGGGACGATAGAACCCGAAATCGACACCCGGCGGCAGGTTGAACACGGGCACGCCTGCCGGCACAAATTTCCTCAGGGCATCGACGATGACCGTGACACCGTCGGCCAGCCGCAGCAGCGTGCGGTACCGGAGAGGGTGGGGCAGCCCCGAGACCAGCGGCTTCCGGTACTCGGATTCGAGGGCATCGCGCAGTTCGCGGAAGGGCGTCTGCATGTACGATTCCAGCAGGAATTCCTCGTTGTCCTCGAGATGGACGAGCAGGCGGGCGGGAACGTTTCGCTTGTAGGCCAGGACAAAACGGCGGACCCCTTCGCGGGGGGTCCATGCGTGCACGATGTCGGCGGCGCGTCCGTCGGGGAATGCCGCGGGGTTATCCAGCAATTCGGCGAAGGTGGCGGCGGAGAACCGCGGATCGGGCACCACCGAAACGGTTTCCTTCCGATCGGGAACGGCGACCATGCAGGCATGGCCTGCATCCTGGAGCATCCGGGCAAATCCCGAGATATGGTTGATGCTGTTGGAAGTGAAGTCGCCGTAATTGACGAAGAGGATGTTCACGTAGGTGAAACAAAGACCGGCATCAACAGGGGTGGACGGGTGGTGCGGCTGGCGCCGGTGGAGCCCCCATGCTCCGAAGTCAAATGAGCCCGAGCTTCATCTTGCCTTCCTCGCTGATCATGGACTGGTTCCAAGGCGGTTCCCATGTGATGTTGACGTTGGCGGCGGTCACGCCGGGCACAAGCAGGACTTTGGATTTCGCATCCTCCGCAATCGCAGGTCCCATACCGCAGCCGGGGGCGGTCAGCGTCATGGCGACCTGCACCCTGTAGCCGCCTTCGCCTTCCTCGATTTTTTCGATATCCATCGAGTAGATCAGGCCGAGGTCGACGATGTTGACCGGGATTTCGGGGTCATACACCTTCCGAAGCTGGTCCCATACCGCTTCGGGATCGGGAGCGCCGTCACTCAGCGTGCTGGCCGTGACCTTGTGGTCGGCAACCGATTCCCCGATGGAGTCGCTGTCCTTGCCGTCAATGCGGAACAGGCCGAAGTCGGTCTGGACCGTAAAACTGCCACCGAGTGTCTGATGGATAAAGAGCCGGGTGCCGCTGGTGAGG
>CAZOXB010000011.1:0-32574 GCA_964583635.1 uncultured Opitutaceae bacterium
GTTTCTTTCCTGAAAGGCCGCGCCCAGCGCGCGTCCTCGCTAATGGGTTACATCCCATCCGAGGGGGTGCAGGGGTGACCTTGCGATTGGCAGGGTAATTTCTGGTGGAGGCGGTGGCTCGTCATTGGCCCACCGTCGTTTGCACGGGCGGTGGTTGTTTGCGGATGGCAAGGGGAATGGGCAGGAGCGGCCGAGGCCGCTCCTGGTGCGTGGGTGGAGGGCTACGGGCGCGTCGAGCCAGACTGCTGATTTCTTATCTGCGCGGACTCGGCGCGGTAGGTCTTGCGAGCGGCCTTGTCGAGTCCGGCGCTTTCGAGGCGGTCCGCCTCCTGCTTGTTTGCGACGACCATCGCCTGCACGTCGGCATTGCCATAGACGCGGGCCATCGCCTCGAGTTCGGCGGATCGCTGGCGCAGCACGCGGGCCGCCTCGTCGCGACGATCCTCGTCGACCAGCGCCACCGCAGCGTCCTTGGCCATGGCGGTGATGTTCCGCGCGTAATCCGCCTGCACACGGTGATTGGCGGAGACGAGCACGTCGCGCTCAATGGCCGTGAAGGCCACCCTGCCCTTGGCGCGCAGCGTCACCGAACGGTGGTCGAGCGGATCGTCGTAGGTGAGCCGGGCCCAGGCGACTTCACGCCCATCGCCTGTCATGGAAGGCTCGATTTCCACCTCGACCAATGCAAACTTCTCCTGGCCGGCATAGAGCTGGTTGAGCGCAACCTCCGCATGCTGGCCGCGAATCGAGCCTTCGCGCCCGACGAAGGCCAGCGGACGCACCCCCTCGGGAAATTCAATGCTCAACACCACGCGGCGCGCCACAACGCTGAGCACGTCGCCGAGCTCTGCGTTGAAGATGCCGACGAGATCGCGGCTCGATGCAACGAAATAGGTGTTGCCATCGCTGCGTTGCGCAAGACGCGTCATCAGATCCTCATTGTAATCGAGTCCCACCCCGATGGTCGTCACGGAAATCCCCTCGCGCAGCAGCGAGCCTCCCAGCCGTGCCAGGTCGTCGGGAGAGCTGGGGCCCACGTTGGCAAGTCCATCCGAGAGCAGGATCAACCGGTGCACATACCGGGGGTCCTCCGTGAACTTGCGGAGTTCGGCCGCGCCCTGGGCGACGCCACCATAGAGCGCTGTTCCGCCACCCGCATGGATTGACCTAATCGCCTCCTCCAGTCCCGCGCAGTTGCCGACGGATCGGGCAGCAACGAGGGTCTCTACTCTGTTGTTGTAGGTTACCAGCGAGAACACGTCCTCCGGTCCGAGGCGTCGCACGGCCGCGATGGCCGCCGCCTTGGCCTTCTCGATCTTTTCGCCGTTCATCGAGCCCGAGCGGTCGATGACAAGCGACAGGTTGACCGGCGGGCGGGTATCGGAGCGGACAAGCCGCGCGCCGTCGAACGAAACCTTGATGACCGCGCGCTGCATCGAGCCGGCCGGCAGCACCGGGCGGTCCAGTTCCAGCCGCAACCTGACAGCTTCGCCGCGGGAATCGGCCTGCGGATTGGCGAATCCAACCGTGAGACAGAGGAATGCGGCGCCCGCGAGCGCCGCGACCGAACGATGGTGTGAACGTGTTATCATGATGGGAGTGGGTTGACCCCGCCATTACACCACATTCCGCGACCACAGTTGTCAGAGTCACGTCAACGAATTGTCAGGAATTTGTCATGGCTCGGTCCGCCTGCACCTTGTGATCCCCGCTGCTCTGCGTTCACCCTGTCCCGGCCACGAGGGACCGTGGCCCTCCATCCGCGCTGCCTGCGTCAGATGTACAAATACACGTAGACGGCGAACCCCACCGCGATCACTCCGGCGACAGCGGCGATCGACCAGAGGAAATTCCGCTTCCGGGCCGCCATGGCAAGCGTGGCGACGATAACTCCCATCTGCGCGGCGAGCATGCCGTAAAAGAAGCGCTGGCTGCGCAGGTGATGTCGCTCGGCGGAAAGGTTGCTCTTGCGAACTTGGAGTTCGTAGAGCTCCGCGACGACCTGATTGATCCGCGCCTCCGCATCATAGCGGCGCGCATTGAATGCCAGGCGCGCGGCCGTGAAATCGCGCTTGAGCCCGAGCTGTCCCGCGGTGTCCGCAAGGCTCTTCTCCATGGCGGCGATCGTCCGGCCAATCGGATCCGTCAGCCTGTCCAACGCCATCGCCTGATCGCGCGCTCCCTGCAGCGCCTTCGCCAGCGTCTCATTGTCGAACTCCGCCAGCAGCGTCTGAATCCTGGCATCCGGCTCCGCCCGCTCCACCGCCTTGAGCACCGCGGCAATTGCCGGCGGCGGCGTGAATCCTGGCGACACCACCGGCATGGCTTCTTCCTTGAGGATGCGCAGCGTCTCCTTCCCGTCTGCGCTGTCGAGAACGCCCGCGGCCGCGCCCAGCGCCTGCTGCAGGCGAGCCTCGTCGATACCGACGACTTCGGTGGTGCTGGTTATCATGTCGAGGGTATTGCGCTGCACGGCCCCGCGCAGCTTCTTGCCCTGGAAAAAATTCCATTGGTCGCCCGCCTTCGACTGCTGTTGTGCAGCCAGCGAGCGGTCGTACTGGGCCCGCGTCATCTCGCTCGACGACAATCCCGCCAGCATGGTGGCCACCACGGTCATGACGACGGGGGTGGCGCTCAGCACTTTGCCCCAGAGGGTATGCGGCATGTCTTCCTTCAGGGCATCGGGGATGGTGGTTTTCATGCGGACGGCAGAAGGTTGAAGCGCTGGATGGGAATGTTGGCGCGGCACCGATGCGAACTGAAAATCGCCGTGGTCCGTCCGGGGCGGCGACTACGCCGTGGGAATGCGGTAATACGCCGCGGGGCCACCGGGGATGAGCGAGGCGTCGATCCCGGCGTCGAAGGTGGCCAGGCGACCGCCGTGTTGCACGGCAAGACCGAGGAGATAAAGGTCGGTGAGAGTCGTCGCCCTCGGGAGGGATGGGAAAATCCGGACGTCGCTTAGAGAGATGTCATCGGGCCAGAATTGATGCCCGGGGATGGCAATGAACTCGAGAAGGTGGTCGCGGGCACCAGCGACGGAACCGGGTCCGTTACGGTAATTCGGGTGGCCCAAAATGCGTAGAAAGCCATTCTCAACAAGCGGGCAGGTGGCCCAACCTGCCGGGCGGGCACTGGCAAAGAAGCGTACGGCAGCGGCGTGATGCGGGTGATCCCGGTCGGCCAAGGCGATCAAGGTGTTGACATCAAGCAGGGAAATCATGCTCGTCGCGGATTAAGCGCACGCTGCATGTCCTCGTCATCGATCTCCTCCTGGAGCCGTTTGATGTCTTCGAGGGTCATGGGTTTGACTCCGGGCCGCCGTTTTAGCACCGGCAAGCCAAGCTCACCGATTTCGAACGGGCTGTCGGCTGGCAAGTCAGCGGGTTCGGCGCGGGATATTTCACGGCGCAGACCGCGGGTGACCAACTCCTTGAGGGTCGTGCGCCGCTCGATGGCGATTTTCTTGGCTTCGATAAGCAGGTCATCGGCAATATCGAGCGTTGTTTTCATATATGGGTGATGGTATGGTTTTATGGCTCGTCGTCAATCTAAGGCTGCATTTAATGACATAACTTAGTGCGAATAAAAACGTTGTGACGGTTCTTAGGGAGATGCCATCTCTTCTGACCAGAAGGATTGTCAGCGAGGGCGGCCCGATCTTGATCACCAAGTACCGCGTTACGCAAAGCGGTTTCGCGGGCGGATGGCGAGTTCGAGGCAGACCACGGTGATTGGCTGGCTGCCGCCATTCTCCACCACGATCTCGTTCCAGCCATCCCGCACCAGCGACACCGGAAACCGGAAGTCATGGCCCGTGTTTTCAGGCACATGGTGGGTCAATGAGCCGCAGGGGAAGAGCAGACGGTCGTTCGGCGTGGAGTCGATCTTCGGCCAGCAGCCGTTGATCGACACCGGGAGCGCGGTGAAGCGATCCGTCGCCTTCAGCACCACCTGCACGACCAGCTCGAGATTGGCTTCCGCCGGCTCCGCGCACATCGGCAGCCGGAAGCCGTGCAGCCAGCCGGCGTTGAGCACAATCGGAAGCTGGCAGGGAATCTCGAACGGCAGTTGGGTGAAGGCATTGGCCCAAAGCGAAAATGAATAGTGCTTGGGTTTGCCGCGGAGTTGGTCGAGGTGCTGGATGTCTCGCAGCAGGGAATAATCGGAGGTCAGCCCGGGGAGTCGCGCCTGGTCGGTGCAGAAGAAGTTGAACCACTCGATGCCATCCGCGCCGAGGACCAGCTTCCCAGCGGCGTTGGCCCGCAGGATTTCCGCGCTGCACGAAATGTAGCGCAGCCGCTGGGTGAGATCGTGCTCCGGAGATCGTGCGGCCAGGGAGTTGGCGCCATCCTCGATCACACCGTAGATCGCCACCCGGTCGCCGAGCGCACGCCGCAGCTCGTCGTGCGGCATTTCCCAGGAGGTGCACCAGAACGCGGAGGGATTGACAAAATCAAGCGTGCCTTCGCGGCAGAGCGTTTCCACATCGAGGCCGATGCTCCGGAGGGTTTCGAGCCGCCCCGGAATGCGCATGCCCAGCGGATACGGTCTGCCCGTGCGCGCCGCCCGCGCCTCCGTCAGCCGTCGGATTTCGCGAAACCAATCGTTCATCATCGCCAGGGTCTTGGCGCTGGCAACGGGCTCGCAACAGTTGGGATTGCGCCACCAGTCGAGTTCGAGCCCCTCAAAATCGTAGTCGTTCACCACCTCCTCGATCTGGGTCATCAGCGCCGCCCGCACCTCCGCCTTCTCGAAATTCAACGCCGTGCGGTAGCCGGGATCACGCATCGTCGGGGAGTAGGCCCCATGCTTCAGCCGCATCTCGGGGTTCTTGAGCAACGGGTGATTGAAGAAGCTGCCTTCAATGTTCTTCGCTCCATGAAAATCGTTCATCCGGATGCTCACCCAAGGCGAAATGCCCGCCTCCCGCGCCGCCTTGGCCGACTCGGCCAGCCAGTCCACACCCGCGTCGATCAGATCCTGATACAACCCGAAGAATGCCACATACCGGTCGATGAAGCCCTCCACTGCCTCCGGCTCCGTGATTCCCGCGCAGATCGCGTGACCCCGGAAAAACTCACGGTCGCCACGGACGTAACCGTCGAGGATGCCAGGCACCTTGCGGCTCGGGTACCACGCCTTGGAGGCATTGGCGTTGATGATAAACGTATCCACGCCGTTCCTGGCGAGGGTGGCGACAAAGTTGCGGATCGCTTTCGCCGTCAGCGGCCCGCCCACCGGGATCGTCTGCTTTCCCGTGGTGCCCTGCCCCGTCTTGAGGGTGAAATCCTCCGGTTGAAATATCTCGGGATTGTAGAAGAATGCGCAGGTGTCCGCGTTGAACAGGTTCCGGTGGCGGCGGCGCAGGTAATCGCGGACCGGTGAACCTGTCCCCGGGGAATCGTCCTTCTGCGGGCCCGACGGGGAAACAGATGTGGTTGCCGCCGCGCCGACCCACGGAGCGGTGGCGAGGCCGGCAGCCGCCGTGGACAGGAAATTCCGTCGCGATGTTTGCATGGCGTCATTGCATAGGCCCCTGATCGCGCGGACGAAAGTCAACAAACGCCGCCACCGGCGAAAGTGCACGAAATTCCCCCGCCGAGTTCCGCACCTGTCATGAAACTGATCACAACCTGCCTTTTCTGAAACAGGCAGCCGATTGACACCCGGTCAAGGCGGACAACTGCTTTTCTCCACTCCGTGCACTCCGCAGTTCGCACCGCTCAACGCCATTTCGCTGCTGAATATCCGAGGGCCATCGTGTCTCGTGTTTTCTTCGCGGCTTCGGATTTCCTTCGTGTTTCGTGCAATCCCGGCCACGAGGGACCGTGGCCCTCCGACCTGCCGGATCGGAGCAACGCAGCTCAGCCTTGTCGCCCGAAAACAACGATCAGCACGGCGCCGCTCACCATGATGAGCGAGCCGACCAGGCGTCGCCGTATGTTTTTTTCGGCAAAGTAGCGGTATCCCAGAAACACGCTGATCAACGTCGACAGCTGAAACAGGGCGAGCGAGTAACCCACTTGGAGCTGACCAAAGGTGAACAGCGTGGCCGCCTGCATCAGGCCGGTCGCAAGCGCAAGCCACAGGTAGCGGCCCCAGTTCCGGGCGAACACGCGCGCCTCCTCACGGGTTGTGCCGCTCGGTAGGAAAGCGAGCATCGCCGCGGCCACCGGCAACCCGAGAGCTGACCAGGAGAGAAACGTGGTGAGTGGCGACGCCTGCAGAATGGCCCGCTTGAGAAAAACGGCCTCGGTGGAGGAAAACACCAGCGCCGCAAGGCGAAGCTGGATACCACGGTCATGCAGAAACGAAAAGGTCCTCCGCCGTCCGCGCGCTGTCGGCTCGCGATCGACCACAACAAGGCTGCCCGCCACGACGAGGCCGACACCGATCAGACCGAGGGCGGTCGGCAGCTCCTTCAGCAGGAAGACCGCCAGCCCCAGGCTGAGTACCGATTTGTAAGCATTGATCGGACCGAGGACCGAGAGATCCCCCCGGCCGAGCGCCGCCACCAGCAATGCGTTGCCAATGACGGCGAGCACGGTGCAGACCGCGATGTTTCCCCAGAATCCGGCCGCCAGTTCGGTCCAGCGCGTGCTGACGAGCAAGGGAGCGAGCGCCACCGTGAGCACCGCATGCGTGGCTGCGATGATGAAGAGGGGATTCGCCCCGCGATGCACAAGCTGCTTCTGGAACACGTTCGACACCGGATTGGCGACGATCCGCGTGATCACATGGAAGGCGGTGAGCATTCGTCGGATCGCTACCAAGAAGAGGATGTGCCGTCAAACGGAGCCCGTCTGTCTTGCGGGTTGACTTCGGGTTGGCCGCTGAAAACGGTTCCATCCAATGGATACTTGGAGCAACGACCGATGGAACGACGCGATTCGCGCCGTTTTCCGCAAGGCCATGTTCGATCGGAAATTCCGCTCGCTGGCACTCTCCGACCCACGCTCCGCGCTGGCGCAGGTGGTGGAACAGCCCCTGCCGGAAAACCTCCGGATCCGGTTCGTGGAATCGCCTGGGGAACAGGTCCTGGTGCTGCCCTCCGTTGTCATGGGACAGGGCGAGTTGTCCGAGATCGACATCAGCCGCATGCTGTTTCACGCGACCCGGCATCAGGCCATGACCCCCGTCGTGGCCGCTGCGCCCGCTCCCCTCGACCCGGCCACGCCGCCGCCAGCCGCCCCGCCAGCACCGTCGGGCGACGGCCCGGCCTGACCATCGGCGCCATGCTCACCGTCTACGAATTCAAGCTGGAGGTCGCCTCGCCATGCCAGAACGACTGCGAACTCTGTGCACACGCCGACCTCATGCGCCATGTGAAGGGCTTCCAGCTTTCACTCGAGCAGCTTGATCGTTTCCTGTTCTACACGGAGCGCTCGGATTATTTCATCCGTTCGCTGTCGATCCACGGGCCGGGCGAGCCCTTCCTCTGGAAACACCTCAACGAAGGCCTGCTGCGGCTGAAGCGCTCCCGCTCAATCGGCTGGATCACGATGGTGACCAACGGGCTCCTCCTGGAGCGCATCACTGACGAGGGCATGGACTGCCTCGACCGGCTCTTCGTGTCGGTGTACGCCAACTACAACAAACAGGAATCGCTCGCCCGGTTTCGCGAACGTCATGGAGCGAAGATCTCGCTGTGGGACGGCACCTATTTCTGGGAGCATGCCGCCACCAAGGGCACCACGGCTCCCGCGACGGGCGGATGCAACTGTTTCGGGCCGATGCTCTACAACGATCACGTCTTTCCCTACTGCGGACCGCCGGTTTTCGGAGCGGCCAAGGCGAAGGGAGTGGACGTGATGCAGGAGCCCCACCTGGCCGTGCCGCTCGCCATGAATTACCTGGCAACCTACCGGGAAAAGCTGATGGGCAGGATGGACATCTGCCGCTACTGCTGGGCGAATCCGAATTTTGCCGGACAGTGGCGGGCGAACGACCCCCGCAAGACGTTCCCCGACACGCCACCCGATGCCATCCGCCGGGTCATGCCGGCGGCCGGGGCGCCGCGGGAGGAAGTTTCGCCTGCAATTCGATGAGCAGGTGCTGCACCTGATCGCGTGTGACTGCAACCTGCCGGTGAACTTCCCGCACGCGCGCCGCGAAATCCGCATCGAGCCCTTCGGTGGTGCGCGTCAGATAGACCTTGGTTTCCCAGAGCAGTTCGAACGCAGCCGTCAGGGTGTCGAGCGGTTTCATGGCCGGATCCTTGGTGCGCGGAGCCGCCCGACGCAAGGCCACGCGTTCCTCGTTCGAACGCCTCCCGGCGCCAACCCCGCCTCCGGCAGTTGGAGCGGCGACTTTTTCCGGAGTCGCCAGCCGGAATTCCCCGGCTACGGTCATCGCGATGAAGCTGCTTGTGACCAATGATGACGGGATCGGATCAATTTTCCTGCACGAACTCGTGCGGGCCCTCCGCGCCGAGGGGCACACCCCCTATGTGGTCGCGCCCAAGCTGGAACAAAGCTGGATCGGCGCTGCCAAGTCACGGCACCGGCCGGTCACCTCCGCAAAGCTCGACGCCGGCTTGGGCTGCGAGACGTGGAGTGTCGACGGCACGCCGAGCGATTGCGTGAACATCGGCCTCGCCCATCTGCTGCCACGCGATCACGGCGTCGAAGCGGTCGTCTCCGGCATCAATATCGGACGCAACACCTCGCTTGGTTTCATCCTCGCCAGCGGCACCATCGCAGGTGCCTGGGAGGGAGCGGTGCACGGATACCCCGCCTTCGCCTTCTCGCAGGAAATGTCGCCTCCGTTCTATGAACGCCTGCGGCAGAGGCCTTCCGAGCCCGATGCGGAGCTTCTCGCCATCGTGCGCATCTCCGCCGCGCGCGCCGCCCGGATGGTGCCGTCGTTATCGATTCCGGCTGAGGCGTCCTCGTTCATCGTCCACAACATCAATTTCCCCCTCGCCTGCCGCCCTGACGCCGAGGTCGTGCGCACCATTCCCGCCCACATCATCGTGCCCGGACTCTTCAGTCCCGCCGCGGACGACGGTACCCACCGGTTCATCTTCAAGGACGGCAAAGACTGTTCCCCTTCCGATCAATTGACCGACCACCAGGCAATTCAGTCGGGCCGCATCAGCCACACCATTCTGGACTATCGAGTATTGGGAAACTGCGTCGGCGCACCTGACTCGGCGGGCTGACATCCGTCGTTGATCAGCCTCATTGGTCCATCAGAAGAAGAACCAACCATATTATACATTATTTTTAATGTATAATATGGGGGTAAACAATCTGTCGATGATACTTACAGTTCCGAATTCCATGATCGGAAGGCAGAAAATATTTGGCGACAAAGATGGCTTCTTAAAGCCTTTCCCATAATTAGTTTATAATACACTGCTACGTGGAAATTCGGAGGCTGACGAACCAGCGGCATTGAATTTGCTAGACATGGGACCTCCATGTTGCGCGCGCGAGTCCGAGTTCGGCTTCATGGATGCAAACACTACAACAATCCACATCACACCTCTATGAATTCAGCTCTCAAATCGGTGTCGGTGAGCGCCGCGATCCTGGTCGCCGCACCGCTCTTCGGCCAAGTTGTCGTCAACTCATTCCAAGCTCCGGTCCTCCCCGGCACAGAAGTCGCGGACGTCTGGTACGCCAATGATGTCCGCCCGGGGGGTACAGCCTCCATTGTCAACCTGAGCGGCGTCGGCGGGAATCTGGAGAACAACCAGCCCTTGCCCACGGGTGCCGCGCGCCTCACAACCGACGGCACCAATGCCGCCAAGGCGGAGGTGACCACCTACCGCGACTTTGGTGATGCCGCCACGGTGCTGAACAACGCTTCGCTGAGCTACAGCTATTTCAAGTCGCTCACCCCCGAGCAATTTGCCGCACCTTCCATCAAGCTGCTGATCTCGGCTCCCGGTGGATCGGGGGATAACTACGGCGCGCTGGTTTATGAGCCCTACTGGAATCTTGTCTCCGGCCAGCCGACACAGGGTGACTGGGTCAACGTGGCCATCAATTCCGGCACGGGTGCAGGCAATGATGCCACCGGCGGCTGGTGGTGGAACGGCGGTTTCAATATTTCCAGCGGGGCCGGTGGGCCGCCGCTTCGTTCACTCGGAGAGTGGGCTGCCGCCTTTCAGTC
Source organism: uncultured Opitutaceae bacterium (assembly GCA_964583635.1). Classification (GTDB taxonomy): domain Bacteria; phylum Verrucomicrobiota; class Verrucomicrobiia; order Opitutales; family Opitutaceae; genus UBA6669. Next base: position 10,126 of record CAZOXB010000011.1, read on the forward strand.
CAGTGATCCGACCGATTTTGGGAACGCCCGCGTGATCGGCTTGCAGATCGGCGTCGGCACGTATAACGTCAATCAGGACGATTATTTTGACAACGTATCGATCGACATCACGGGTGGCGTCAGCCGGACCTACGACTTTCAGGCGGCGGGCAGCACCAGCGTCCCTGACACCGGAGCGACGGCGTTGATGCTTGGCGTGGGTTTGCTCGCGCTGTTCGGTGCCCGTCACCGCAGTCGGTCGGCCTGAGTCCGGTCCAGACTGCGCTTTGATCAGTTTACGAAAAGCCCGCCCTCGACCAGGGCGGGCTTTTCTGTGTCCGAATCAAACCTCATCCATTGCTTCTTTTTCCAATTGGCTATCAAGGCGAGCCTGAGCCGGAATCCAGCCGATCCTTGTATCACCACGGAGGCACCGAGAGCACGGAGGTCGGCCAAAGGTTTTTACCTCCGGTCCTCCGCTCCGTGGTGCACTCTGCCTTCCCGGTTCGAGTTTAGTCTCATCTTGATCGCGATTTGGAATCAGGCTCAATCCATCCCGCGTCGAGGGCGGTCTTTTCCAACGTGGCGGTGGCCGCGAAATCGGCCGGAAGCATTGAATTCTTTCCCAGATATTGCAGCGCCTTCAGAACCCGAAGCGCCTCGTCCTTCTGCGCCTCACGCTTCGCGCCCTTGAGGGACGCGATGCCTTGCACGTACCCGGTGAACTGCTGCTCCACCGCAGCCTGGGTGACTGCATCAGGCGCATAGACGAGCGATTCCGCCATCCGCAGCATGCGCTCCTGAGTACCGGTAGCCATCCCGGCCGCATCCTTCCGGATCGACGCGGCAATCTCCACGCGTCGCGTCCGGGTGACGCTCGCCTCATAGGCGAAATCATCCGGACCCGCCGCGGGACGGGGTGGCAGTTTACGAAGCCAGATGTTCCGATAGCGCACCGGGTTCCCGTGATCCTGCAGGCGGAGCGGCCCCGCCTCGGGAAAGGGCACTGAATTGGTCCGCTTGATGTGACCCGTCGGCCCCTCCAGCGGAGTATGGTCCTGCACGAGGATGCCATTGCAGAATACGGTGACGTATCCCGGATCGACCCGGTTGCCACCCACATAGATCGGCCGGCGGAAAATGATGTCGATCGACTGGAACTCCCCGGTTGCGTGCAACGCGTTCGCCAAGGGTGGTTTTACTCCATAGACGGATGTTGCAAAGCCGTCGGCGTACGTCGGGTTGTCGTTGTTATCCAGGACCTGCACCTCAACCAGGCCGTACAGGAAGATGCCACTGTTGCCGCGCCCCTGCCCGGAGCCCTTGATCACCGTGGGAGAAGCCCATTCGATGTGCAGTTGGACGTCGCCGAACTTCTCGCGCGTCTGAATGTCGCCGGTCTTGGGTGCACACACGACGGCACCCTCCTTGATCGTCCATTTGGCGGGCCCGCCTTCCGGTTTGGCGGAGATCCAGTTGGCCAGCGAAGCCTCCGTCCCATCGAACAGCACGATCGCATCGGACGGCGGCTTCCCTGGAGTCTGCTGGGTGGAGTACGTGCCTGGCGTCACCCGGGGCGGCTGGGGACGATTGCGATCGTGGACGGCCCAGGGATGCAGCGCGTCGGGTGCGTCGCCGTAGAACGGCTGTCCCGTATCCGCGGCCAAGGCGGGAGCCGCCTGCCAGATTGGAGCGAGAATCAGGAACGACATGCAGGGCAACAGGACGGGGCTCAATTTCATAGGTTCTGCCACGCTAGTGCCACACAGTCGCGAGCCGCAAACTCCGATTCGAAGCGGCACGCGTTTCGCTGGACCCCGGGCGGGAGCTCGCATCTTGACATTTCCAGTCAAACTTCGCCCTCTCACGTGCCTCAGGCAGCATGCATGAAAATCCTTACCGTTGAGGACGACATCACATCGCGAAAAATCCTTTGTCAGTCGCTGCAGAAGCTGGGACATCAGGTTGTGGAGGCCGTCGATGGCGAGGAAGCGCTGAGGCATCTGGCCGATGCCGAGCCGCCACGGGTTGTCGTCAGCGACTGGACCATGCCGCGCATGGACGGGTTGCAACTTGTCAAAGGCATCCGCTCCCGGCTGAACACCGAATACACCTATTTCATCCTGCTCACGGCCCGCACGGCCGACGACGACAATCAACGCGAGGCCACCGAGGCCGGCGTGGATGACTTCCTCACCAAACCGGTCAATCTGACCGAACTGTGGATGCGCCTGCGGGTGGCCGAACGCATCCTCCGCTTCACCACGCAGGTGCGCCAGCTCGAGGCATTCCTGCCCATCTGCTCGTACTGCAAGAAGGTCCGTGACGATTCCAACTACTGGCAGCAGATCGAGACCTATATCAATGCCCGGACGGGATCCGAATTCAGCCATTCGGTATGCCCCGACTGCTACACACGGGTGATTACTCCCGAGTTGGAACGACTCAAGTCGAGGAACTCCGCATCAGGCACAGCCGGCCCCCATGCAATCCGAACGCGTTGACCGCCTTGAGGAACGGATTGCCTGGCTCGAAAAGCATGTCGCCGCCCAAGACAAGGCGATGCTGGAATTGCACGAGGAGATGAGCCGTCTGCGCAAGGAGGCCACGTCACTCCGCGACCGCTTGGACGCTGGCGCCGCAGACGGCGAACGGCCGGTGAGCGAGGAACGTCCACCGCACTACTGATTCATTCCAAATTGCGATCGAGATGAGACTAAACTCGAACCGGGAAGGCAGAGTGCACCGCGGGGCGCGGAGGACCCGGAGGTAAAAACCCCTGGCCGACCTCCGTGCTCTCGGTGCCTCCGTGATGATGCAAGGATCGGTTGAAATCCGGCTCAGCTCGTCTTAATAGCCAATTGGATTCCGCCGCCCGGGCCGACCCGATGCTGGTCGGCCCCCAAGTCAGTCCCGCCATCGGTTCAGGCTCCCGCCGGAGACAACTTGCGCCCTTCGGCCACGCGAATCGCCTCGATGAATGCCTCGGGTGTCGCGGCCTGCATGAGGGCATCCCGATTGACCTGATCCTTCAGCAGCCGGCACAACGCACTCACCACCAGAAGGTAATCTCCGGGGTTGGACTTGGGTGTTCCCAGTACGAACAGCAGCCGGACGTTTTGATTGCTGTTCTCGAAAAGGACCCCGCTTTCGCTGCGCCCCACCGACAACACAATGCTCTTCACATGTTCCGTGCGGGCATGGGGCAAAGCGATTTCGTTACCCAGGCACGTCGTATCCAAACGTTCGCGGGCCAGCAATTCGTTGTAGAATCCCTGAAAATTCGTCACCTCGGGATGCCCTTCCAGCAAACGCGCCACCTCATGAATCGCGGCCGTGCGCTTGGTGGCTTGCAAGTTCAGGGAGATCCGGGACGGATGCAGGAGTGAAAGGAGTCGGCCGGCCATGCTACGAGGGAGCGTCGGAAGGAATTGTTGCCCGAGACGGTCCGATCAATTGACGTCCCGAAAATTTCATTGGCAAGCGCGGAGTCACGATTGCGGACACAAAATCGTCGCACCGCGGCAGGAGTTGAATTCGTCCCGGCACTTTTCCGAAAAAGATTCATGAATCGGAGCTCCGTTCGGCAGGCCCTCCAACCGTCCGGCTTCGCCCGGAGTACAATCCCATTGCCAAGCCCCCGCGCCCGACGACCCACCGCTTTTCTGCTTTCGGCAGCACGAGTTTCGCCTGAGACTCGCCGGGTGAACCACGTCATGTCGTACAGCATGCTCGCCGTTGGCCTGGCCTTGAGTGGCACGGTGAAGGCCGCCAGCGCATCACCCTTCACGAGTCAGCTCTCCAGCGACGACTTCTCCTCGGCGGGACTGTCGAAGCTGACGCCGGCGGAACGCGCCCGACTGGATGCCCTCGTCAAGGCATATGAGTCCGGTGAGCTTGCCCGTGCCCGCGCGGCGGCCGCAGCCGCCCAGGCCGGGGCGGAGCGGGCAGCGAATCAGGCAACGGTTGCCCCATCCAGCCTCACGCCAACGCAGCCGCCGGAAAAGTCCGGCGCGGGTTGGTTGCGCCGGATCACTCTCAATCCGGGAACCAAGGTCGAGTACGAGACCGTTGAAACCGAGCTGGTTGGCCCGTTCTCCGGCTGGCACCCCGGCACGGTTTTCACCCTGAACAACGGTCAGAGGTGGAAGGTGGTGACGGGGGAATACCCCTGCCCTCCGGATCCCCGCCCGCACCGCGTCAAGATCTCGCCCGGCATGCTGGGCAGCTTCTTCCTCCAGATTGAAGGCATAAGACCCCGCGCCAAGGTCACGTTCGTGGGAACGACCGATTGACGCGAGCGAGGGTGGCCGGCAACGCCGCCATCCGAGGGCCCACGCGACCACAAAAAAGCCACCTCCGGGTGAGGAGGCGGCTTCGAAAGAACTGAGGAAGCGCTGTTTACTTCAGGTGTCCCGAGACCAGCTTGGTCATTTCGAACATGCTGACGGACTTCTTGCCGTTGAAGACGGCCTTGAGTTTGTCGTCGGCATTGATCTGGGTCTTCACCTTCTTGTCCTGGAGACCATTTTTCTTGATGTAGTCCCAGAGTTTCTTGGTGAGCTCGGTACGAGGCAAGGGTTTCGACCCCACAACCGCCGAAAGGGCGTCGTCGGGTTGAACCGGTTTCAGGAAGGCAGCGTTGGGTTTGCGTTTAGCCATATCGTTCTCGAGCAATACGCCCGCACCGGGGGAATGCAATGAATTTTTCGACGGCAAATTGCCGCGTTTCAGAGGAGAAAAGTTCTGCAAGTCACGAGATGAGGAGATTGACGTCCCCCCCGAAATCCGTCAGGTGCGCTCGTCGACCTGCACGAACTGCTCGTAGAGCGCCGCGTAGTGACTTTTCTGTGACATGAGTTCCTGATGGCGTCCGCGCTCGATGATGCGCCCCTGATCGAGCACGAGCACCTGGTCGGCGGTGCGGATGGTGCTGAGGCGGTGCGCCACGACAAAGCTGGTGCGGCCGACCAGCAGCGTGGTCAGCGATTTCTGCAGGCGCGCCTCCGTGACCGCGTCGATCGAGCTCGTGGCCTCGTCGAGAATCAGGATGCGCGGATCCGCCAGGAACGCGCGGGTGAAACACACGAGCTGGCGTTGTCCGACCGAAAGCCCGGCACCGCGCTCGCCCACCTCCGTGTACAGGCCCTGCGGCAATGCCTCGAGGATGTCGAGGCAGTCCAGCCGCGCCGCCGCAGCCTTCACGTCCTCATCGGTCGCCTCCGGCCTCGCCAGCCGGATGTTGTCGATCACCGTGCCGCTGAAGAGGAAGTTCTGCTGCTGCACCATGCCCATCTGGCGGTGCAGCGATTGACCCGTCAGTGTGCGGATCTCACGGCCGTCGATGAGGATCTGCCCCGCACCCGGCAGATAGAATTTGGCCACAAGGCTGACAATCGAGCTCTTGCCGCTTCCGGTGTGCCCCACGAGCGCGATGGTCTGCCCCGGTTCCGCCACAAAGTTGATGTCGTGGAGAACCCGCCGCTCGGTCGTGTAACCGAATGACACGTCCCTGAACTCCACCCGCGCACCCCACGCCGCCGCGGAGGCCGCACCGGCTTCCGCAGCCCCGGCCGACTTCACCACCCGCGGATCCGGCAGGGCCACCGCGTCCTCCGCATCGGACCAGTCCGGCGGCGTATCCACCAGGCGGAACACCCGCTCGGCTCCCGCCATCGCCACGAGAGCCTGGTTGAACTGGTTGCCAATCGTCTGGATGGGCGAGAAGAAATAGTTGGCCATGAAGAAAAACTGGATGAGGTCCTGGATCTCCATGTAGCCGTGGAAGGTGCGCCAGCCGCCCAGCATCAGGAGGATGGCGATGAAGAACTGGCTGTTCAACTCGAGCAGCGGAATCAGCCGGGCCGAGGTCTGCGCCAGGGCGATGTTGAAGCGCGAATGATCGGCGAGGAGGTTGCGGAAGAGCCCGGAATTCGTCTCCTGCCGCACGAAGCCCTGCGTCACCCGCATGCCGTTGACCGACTCCGCCAGGGTCGCGGTCACCCGGCTGAAACTTTCGTGGGACGCCCGTGACAGACGGCTCAACCGCAGGTGAAAGCGCCGGTTGATCGACCACAGGATCGGGGCCATCGCGACCACGACGAGAAACAGGACCCAGTCGCACCAGGCCATGATCACCGCGGTGAACAGCATCTGCCCGACCTGGATCACCGAGACGAAGAGCACGTCCTGGATGCCCGTGCGCAGGGATTCGACGTCGCTGGTCACGCGGCTGAGGATGCGCCCGAGCTTGACCCGGTTGAAGAAGCTCATCGGCTGGCGCTGCACCTTCGCAAAGATCTCCGAGCGCAGCCCGTTCACGACGGTCTCACCCACCTCGAGCGCCAGGCGCTGCCGGAAGTGGAAGATGAAATCGGTCGAGAGCGCGAGGATCCCGTAGGCCACCAGCGCGGAGATCAGCCCCGCCGAGCTGGCCACGGAAATCGACCCCTGGCCGATCTTGCCGATCGTCACCGACACGAGCCAGGGCAGCGCGGGAAGCTGCGCCGAACGGATGACCGTCATGATGCTGAGCGCGATCAGTTTTCCCCTCACGGGACGCGTGTATCGCAGGAGACGCCGGATGAGGCTCCATTCGAGTGGACGGAACTGATCCTCGTCGTCATCGCTCTCCCGCACACGCTGGATCAGCGACAGGGGCTTGCCCAGCGGGATGGCCGCCTGCGGGCTGGTGTTGACGGGCTTCATCCCTGGTGCGCGCATCTTCATGCCTGCGGTTGGGCGAGCGTCTGCTGCTGGAGCTCGCGCCCGTCCAGGAGCTGCAGGTTGGCCACCCGGAGATAGGGACCAGGCACGCGCATGAGCTCCTCGTGCCTGCCCCGCTGCACGATCCGGCCGTTCTCCATCACGATGATGAAGTCCGCGCGCCGCAGCGTGCTCAGCCGGTGCGCCACGATGAAGGTCGTGCGGCCGGCGATGGCGCGGTCCAGCGCCTCGAAAATCTCGTGCTCGGTCTCGCTGTCGATCGCAGCCGTGGGATCGTCGAGCAGCAGGATGGGCGGCTCCAGCAGCACCGCGCGCGCAATGGCCAGCCGCTGCCTCTGGCCGCCCGACAGGCTCTTGCCGCTCTCACCGAGCACGGTCTCGTATCCATTCGGCAACTGCATGATGAAGTCATGCGCCGCCGCGATGCGCGCCGCCTTCTCGATCTGCGCCTGCGTGGCGCCGGGGTGGCCGAAGGCGATGTTGGCGGCCACCGTGTTTGAAAAAAGAAAGCTCTCCTGGAAGACGAGCCCGATGTTGCGCCGCAGGTCGTCGAGACGGATTTCCCGCGCGTCGACGCCGTCGAGCAGCACCCGCCCGGAACTGGGGTCCCAGAAGCGCGGAATGAGGCTCATCAGCACGCTCTTGCCCGCGCCGGTCGCGCCGAGGATGGCGACACACTGTCCGGCCTTCACCTCCAGGTCCACCTCGCGCAGCACCGGCTCGATGCCGTTGTAGGCGAACGACACGTTCTCGAAGCGCACCCCGCCCTGCAGGCGCGGCCGCGCAAGCGCGCCCGGCCGGTCGGCGACCTCCACCGGGGCATCGAGGATCTCAAAGACCCGGCGTGCGCCAATGAGCGACTGCTGCACGCTGTTCACCACGTTGGCCACCTGGTTGACCTGTCCGGAGAACTGCTCAAGCAGGCCCGCGAACACGATGAGCCCCGCCCCCAGCGGCAACTCCCCCTCGATCACCAGCCAGCCTCCATACCCCAGAAGGACCAGCATGTTCACGCGGGTGAGCAGCCCGACCGCGGGCGAAAACAGGCTCACGCGCCAGAAAATGTTGTGTTGCTGCCGGAGCACCGCCTGGTTGCTGGCCTCGAACCGGGCCTGATCCTCGCTTTCGCGGCCGAAACCCTTGGTCACCTGGATGCCCTGGATGCTCTCCGCAAAATTCTGCACCATCCGTTCGACCAGCGTGCGGTTGTGCGCGTAAGCCGGCTGGATCCGGCGCGAAAACATCATCGACATGACCCACAGCAGCGGCGTGGTGGCCAGGCAGGCGAGGGTCAGCCCGACATGCAGGCTGCCCATGTACACAATGTAGACCGTGAGTGAAATCACCATGATCAGGCTCTGGATCAGCACCTGATCCACGAACATGCGCACGCTCTGCACGTCCCCGGTGACGCGGGTGATGATCGAGCCGGTGGTGTTCGCATCGAAGAACCGGAAGCTCAGGCGCTGCAGCTTGTCATGGATCTCCGAGCGCAGATCGACCACCAGGCGTTGTTGCACGAGACGATTGATGGCCACCGTGTAGGTATAATTCAGGAGCGCACGGATCGCCGCAAAGGTGAGGATGCATCCGGCCACGAGGAGGATCACTGAAAGCGGAGACGCCTCCCGCGGCAGCTCCAGTCCGAACCTGGCCTGTGGGAATGCAACCTCCGGCGACCCCGCGGTGGGATGGTCCCGTCCGATCACATAGCGGATGTAATCGATTCCCAACCCGGTCAGGCTCAAGCCGCTCAACCCGAGGGTGAGCAGGACCAGTTGCAGCATGAGCACCTGGAAGCACCTCGCGCGATACCGCCACGCCAGCCCCCACAGACGCCGGATCAGCGCCCAGTTCGAGGGCTGATCAACGGCCGATCCGGATGGTGACGCGTCCTGCATGAACGGAGCAGGCTAGGTTCCTCACGGCCAAGCGCACGATAAATCTTGCCGCTCCGGCCTGCCCCACGCGGCGGGCAAATGCGACATCCCCCGGCAATCCCGCAAAACGGCCTGCATCGCACCGCCCGCCATCCCGCTCTCTCCCGCACCCTCGCGATCGCCAGGGGCGGTTTGCAGGGCAGATCTCGCTTTCAATCCCTACCCCTGCGGCCCACGCTGTCCCGCATGTCCCTCCGCCGCCTGCTCCCGCTCCTCCTGCTCCCGCTGTCCCTGGTGTTCACCGCCGCTGCGGGCGCGAAGCCGCGGAACATCATCTTCATCCTGGTCGACGACCAGCGCCACGATGCGTTGAGCGGGCTCGGACACCCCTTTCTGGAGACGCCCGCCGCGGATTCGCTGCTGCGCAACGGCACCAGGTTCGCCAACGCCTATGTGACCACCGCGCTCTGCTCTCCAAGCCGTGCGACGATCCTCACCGGCCTCTACGCGCACAGCCACCGCATCGTCGACAACCAGAGCGGCATGCCGCCGGGCCTGCGCTTTTTCAGCGAGGAGCTGCAGCAGGCCGGCTACCGCACGGCGTTCATGGGAAAGTGGCACATGGGCGACGACTCCGACAAACCGCGCCCGGGCTGGACGCACTGGGTCAGCTTCACCGGCCAGGGCAGCTACTTTCCGGAAACACCGCGGGGCGGCAAGGCCGAGCTCAACGTCGACGGGAAACGCGTTCCACAGACCGGCTACATCACCGATGAGCTCACCGACTACGCCCTGCAATGGCTGCGCGCACAGCAGGGTGGCTCGGCACCCTGGATGCTCTACCTGTCGCACAAGGCCGTGCATTTCCCGTTCACACCCGCCCCGCGTCATGCCGGACGTTATGCGAATGCTCCCGTCAAACCCTGGCCGAGCAGCGCGGGCACGGCGGCGGATGCGCTGAAGCCGATGTGGGCAAGAAACCAGCGCAACTCCTGGCACGGCGCGGAGTACCCGTTCCACGGCACGCTGGGCAGGTCGGATGACATCTACCGCCGCTATTGCGAGACGCTGCTCGCCGTCGACGAGAGCACCCGGCGCCTGCTCGACTTCCTCCGCGAAACGAAACAGCTCGACTCCACCCTGATCATCTACATGGGCGACAACGGCCACCTCTGGGGCGAACTGGGCCTGATCGACAAACGCACCGCCTACGAGGGATCGATCCGCGTGCCGCTGATCGTGCAATGTCCGGAGATCGTCCCTGCCGGCCGCACGGTGAACGAGATGGTCGCAAATCTCGACATCGCGCCCACGATTCTCGACGCCGCCGGCATCCCGCCGCCCAAACCCTACCAGGGACGCAGCTTCCTTCCGCTCGCGCGCGGCGACAGGGTGGCCGACTGGCGCACCGAACTGCTCTACGAATACTTCTGGGAACGCTGGGCGCCGTCCACGCCGACGCTGCACGCGCTCGTCACGCCGCAATGGAAGTACGTGCGCGCCTACGGGGTGTGGGACGTGGCCGAACTCTACGACACCGTGAACGATCCGCACGAATTGAACAATCTCTACGCCACACCCGAGCACCACCGGCGGGCGATCGCGATGGACAAGCGCCTCTTCGAACTGCTGGCGGAGACCGGAGGCCAGTCGATTCCGCTCCTGCGCGGCTGGGAAGGCAGCGCGAAGGAAGAACGTTCCCCCCACGCCTCCGGATGGGCGCCGTTCCCGCTGTCGATGACTACGCCGGACGCATCGGCGGCAGGACCATGACTTCAGTTCATCCTTGACATCGGGCGTCATTTGACGTTGTTTTGCCGTCAAATGACAACGATCGCCCGGCGCCTTGCCCTTCCCTTGGAAGACGACCTCGCCCTCGCCAAACAGGTGGAGTCGGGCATCTCCGCGCAGGCCATCCGGCTCCTCATGGAACTGCTTGGGCTGGCCTCAATCGCGCGCACCGCCAAACTGGTCCACATGAGCGCGAAGACCGCGGAGCGGCGGGTCCGCGCGAAGGCCATTCTCTCACCCGACGAATCCGAACGCGTCGTCCGCCTGATCCGCATCGTCTCCCGCGCCGAGCGTGTGCTGGAGAGCGAGGAGCATGCCAGGCGATGGATGACGAGACCGCTCGCCATATTCGGAGGACGGAGCCCGTTGGAAATGAGCTCCACCGAGCCCGGTGCCCGGGCTGTCGAACGGGCGTTGGGCCGGCTCGAACATGGCGTCTTTGCCTGACGGTGCATGATCGCCTGGCGCATCTGCAAGGCAAAGCACAGGGCGGCGGCCTTCTCCGGTGACGGTGCGGCCAGATATCCCGGGCGGTGGAATGGCGCCGGTCGTCGCATCGTCTATCTCGGCGAATCGCGTTCGCTGGCCGCGCTGGAGACCCTCGTCCACACCGAAGACCTGTCGATGCTCGCGTCCATGGCGTGGGTCGCCATCCCGGTTGAATTCGACGACACCCTGGTTTCCGTGCCCGGCACGCTGCCAGCCGATTGGAGTGCGATTCCTCCCGGAGCCGGTACCCGCAACGTCGGCGACAAGTGGATCGACGAACGCCGCTCCCTGCTGTTGCGTGTGCCCAGTGTTGTTACCAAGGGAGAATTCAACTACCTGCTTAATCCGCTGCACCCCGACTTCCCCCGGATCAAGGTGGGGCGGGCCGAGTCCTTCAATTTCGACGGACGGTTCGGCAAATCGCGGTGATCCTGCGCCAGCCGAGGAGATTCATCCCTCCTGACTGGCGCATTCAGCATGTTTCGGGCGGCCCGGATCAAAGGCCGCCCAAGCCGTCCCAGCCGGGTCAGAACGTCAGCCCAACCGTGAATTTGAACGTGCGGGGACTCGGAAGGCTGAAGCCGTTGGCAATCGCACGACCGTTAGCGTCACGCCAGCTGCCATCGTAGCTGGTGATGATCGGATCTTCGTCACCGAGCAGATTCGTAACATTGAGGGCAAAGCGTGTCGGGATGGAACGAATCTTCGTCGAATAGGCGAGGGAAAGATTCGTGAGGTTGCGGGCGGCACGACGATAGGTTTCGTTACGAATGATCGTCGAGAACTGCGGGCCCGTGCGCGAGACGCCCGCTCCGATCGAGTAACCCTTCAGCGGGCCTTCCAGGAAGGAGTAGTTGGCGAAGATGTTCGCCACGTATTTTGTCGTGCCGGCGACCGTCCGTCCCGCGAGATTGTTATCGAGCGTGGTCTGGGCGTTCACCAGCGCGGTGCGCAGGTTCGTGGCCGCGGCATTGCCCAGGTTTGCCGCCGCGTCCCATTGGGAAAAATGCTTCGAAAAATACGCGCGCTGGCCCGAGAGGGCGTCGACGATCTCGGACTTCGGTACCGCATAACTTGCCTGCAACCGCAGATTTCTGAGCGGATTGGCGGTGATCTCAAACTCATAGCCGCGCACATGCAGCGACTGCGTGTCATCGTAGGCCAGCGAACCGAGCGCCGCGTCGCGGGGCTCGCCACGGGCGTCGAAATACTGGTTCCAGATGCCGCCAAATCCGATCTTGGTGCCGGTTATGCGGTCGTATGATTTCGCATCATAGTAGGTTGCGGTCGCATAGTATTTTCCGTCCGGGGTAGAAAGGCGGAGTCCGGTGTCGATGCCTTCGCCCTTCGTGACTTTCAGGGGCTCCCCGGTGAGGCTCGGATTACGGCCCGGTCCAAGCGGTTCGAAGTTTTTTCCAAAATTTGCGAACACGCCGATCGGACCGAAGTAGTAGACCGCACCTCCCGAGTACGTCGTGCCGGAAGCGCTCGATGCCGTCGTTGTGGGAATGATGGCATTGCGCCGGAACTGGTCGTAGGAATCCCTTCGGGCGCCGACCAGAATGCTCAGCCTGTCGTCAAGGGCGCGCACATGGGTGAACGCCGCGATGTTTTCCAACGTATAGTCCTCATCGAAGTCGAACCAGTTCGAATCGTGGGATGCGTACGCCACGGCCTGGCCGCCGATGCTTGCGGGCAGCGCGATGGTGGGATGCGTGTTGTCCTCGTAGATGCGTGCGCGGATGATGCGATCACCGGCACTGCTGATCCCGGCATTGAGCAACTGCGCATTCAACTGCCGCGCGCGCCAGGTAATTTCCTGTCGACCGGCCGATACGCTGAAGATCTGGCTGTACGGCTGGCCGAAGAGCTGGCGCTCGATCTTGTAGTTGAGCTGGGCGCGGATTTCCTTCACCCCGCGGTCCTGCGTCTGTGCGCTGATCATGAAGTCGCCGAAACGCTTGCCGAAGTTCGGGTTGGCCTGGCCATTCGGCAGCTGTTTGTTGATGTCATACGCCAGATATCCGATGCCTTCATAATTCTGCGAATAGCGCGAATCCTGATAATAGTAGCCGGTGAGCGCAAAATCGAGGTTCTCCGTGATGCCGTGGGTGAGCCAGAGCGTGGCGGTCTCGTACTTCGGCTTCGAGTAGGCGTCCCTCGCCGCAACGGTGAACTCCCGGTCCGGCATCCTGGCAATCCGGCTGCCATCGATGCTCAGGGTGCCGTTGGTCATCGTGGTTGGATACCAACCCGCTTCGGGCGCAATGGGCAGGAATATGCCGTTGGAGCGCTGGCCGACGTTCCAGTTGTTGACGCCGATTCCGGGCAGATCTGGAATGTACACGTTCCAATAGGCTCCGCCCGAAATGCGCGCGGTCGCACCGGACGGCGCCGCCGCACCCGAGGGAGTTGTGGGGGCCGCACCCCACGTGTTTGAGACGGATGATCCGTCATAGCGGCCCGTGCCCTCGGGCGCAGTCGCACGCAGGAACGAGCGCTTGGAGTTGCTCACCTCGACATCGAGACGCACCGAAGTCCGCGAGCTGATCTGGTAGTTGAGCGCGATGTCCGCAGCCTGCTGGTCGTCGATGTCCAGATCCTGCCAGCCCTTGTGACGTTCCGCGAGGGCGTTGATCCGGAGCGCCAGCCTGTCATTCAGAAGGCGATGGTTTGCATCGACCGTGAAGCGCACGCTCCCGTTGCTGTCGAAGACAAACTGTGGAGCGATGAAGTTTTTGTCGAGCCGGGCCTGTTTCGTATAGGTGCTGAGCACACCGCCCACCGTCCCGATGCCGAAGAGGATGGAATTGGGGCCGCGGTCGAACTCGATGCGTTCCACATTGTAGGTGTCGCCACTCTGGTAGTACGTGAAGTAGTTCCGCGTCGGACCTGCGCCGCCCTGAAGGGACTGCCCCGCGCCGCGGAAGTTGAAATCAAAATCGCCGAACGGAGACGAACTCTTGCCGGCATTGTAGTCGGACGGGATGACGTTCAGCCCCCATTGGAGGGATTCGCGTATGTCCTCGATCGCCACATCGTCGATGAAGGTGCGCGTGAGCGACGACATCGCCGCCGGAGTGAGCTTGATGGGAGTATTGGTCCGCCCGCCCGCGAGCGAATCCACGGCGATGTAGCCATTGTCCTTTTCAACGTTGATGACGAACGTTTCGAGCAGGATCTCACGATCCTCGTTACTCTTGGCGGAAACTGCCGGGGCAGCTTGCGCCAGGAGTGCGGCCGGAAGGCCGAGCACCAGGCAGAATGCGAGGGCATTCTTACGTTTTGTGTAGGTAGTCATAGCGGGGTAAACCATTGCGTGTTGATTTGCCAAACGGACAAAAGTTCCAGGGCATGGGGGTTCGACAAGGTGGCGTTCAACACCTACTGAAGTCGGACGATCCCGAGGCGGGAGACTCCCGGCCGGAGCGTGGCATGGGACCAGTTGAGCTTCAGATTCGGTTCCCATTCCCGCCTGCCCTCGGAGGCAACCCCCGCACTCAGGCCAATCTCCAAACCGCGGCGCGGCACCAGATCGAGACTGGACCATGGCACGATCGCGGTGATTGCGTAGCCCTCGGAGGTGGCGGTCAGCGTGGCACGGCTGGGCGCCTTGTGCAGCAGTTCCCCCGCCACACCGTTGTCGAAACGATACATGAACTGGTAGTCATTCGGACCGGTCCAATCCAGGCCGTCGGCGGCAGGATCCACCAGGAGCTCAACAAAGCGATTCCTCAGCTTGGGGACATTGAAACCCGCAGGGGTATCCCGCACCTCCGCATGGATACGGAGTGCCTGCTGGTCCCAAGTGACCGCAAAGCGGAGGCTAAGCGGCGGATCACCCGGGTGCACGTCCGCGATGGACTCCTTGAACGCCAGACCGGATACCTCCTGCCAATTCCATCGCTCACGCGGCAATGCCGCCGAAACCGCCGTCGTTTCCCGCACAGGCGCAGGCGGCGGGCCGATGGTGAGCTCGCGCTGCGCAATGACCGATGTGTTCGGCCCGAACGCCGCCTCCGGGAATTCGGGGATCGATGCAAGGGCCTTCCGGACGTCGGGATCCTTCTGGAACGCCCGCCTGATGACATCATCGCAAACAAGGTTTGCCGCCGCTATCACGGTCGCTGCGGCAGCCTGAGGGATTTCGGAGGACGCCGGTCCGATCGCATCGCCGAGGGCTTCCTGCGGAAACTGATCGAGCCTGAGCACGGCAAGCATGGGGCTGTCGGGCACCTCCGCACCGACAAGGCTCGCATACGCCAGTTGCGCAGCGGAGGCACCGCTCAAGACGGCGCGCTCATTGAGCCAGAGCCCGGGAATGACAGCCCCCTCCACATCCAACGGATCGAGAATCCGGACCGGTCCCAGCGAACGGGTTGTGCGATCCAGCCCGGACCAGTCGGGGGCCGGTCGCACGCCGCGCGCGATCTGCAGGAAGCGCGTGAGGCGGGCTGCGGACCCGAGATGCGTTGACGTTACAGGAAGGGTTGCCCACGGGATGGCTTCCAAACGGCGGGATGCGGCGGCGGCAAATTCCGGGGTTGTCTGCCGCAGAACGATAAGGGCGGCGGCATATTGTCCGTCAGATGCCGATTCGGAGGCGAGGAGCGCGTTGACCGCGGTGGAAAGCTCAGCCTCGTCAATCAGGCCGAGCTGCCGTGCCGCGACCAGGGCGGTCAGCTGCAGGCCGGCGCTGGCAGGCGCCTTCCGAAGCTGATTCCACGCGGCGCGGGCGCGACTGAGCACCTGTTGCCGTTGCGTCCCGTTCAGCCGTCGATCCACAGAAAGCAGGCCCGCCTTTTTCAAGGCCAGCTTTGCCTCGGGCGCTTGCATGAAGAGTCGCTGGACAAAACCCGTGCGCAGGTTTTCGGCCTGCAGCGCGGAAATGCCGACATCGATGCCAATGACATCGGGGTTCACCCAATCCGTGATCGGATTGAAGGCATCGACGAATCCATAGCGTTTCCAAATGCGATCGCCAAAGGACGTCCGCAGATTGTGCAGCACGGCGAGCGTTTCCTCGGGGGCAAACGGGAGCGAACCGGCAGGCGCGCAGGGCACGATGGTGCCATCAAACGAGCCGTAGTTCTTTGTCCGCGGAGGACCTCCCCAAGCCCGGTAGCCCTTCACGGAATCGGAAGCGGTGAGTCCCCAGAGAGTCTCACCCCAAGCGGGAAACTCGGAGCGGAGGTCGATGCTGAACTGGCGCTGGGCAAGGGTGGCAAGGGTCGAATTGCGGAAATAATTGGCAAAGGCGTCGCGCCGGTCGCGCAGGTCCATGAACGCTTCCGGAAACTGATAGACGAACAGGGGAGGATACTGCAGGTAGACCCATTCACCGTAGCGGCCAAGCGGCTGGCGGAGCCAGCGGTTCCAGTAGGCTGCGTCCAGCGGACGGGGGGAGGTTCCCAACGCAAGGAAACTCATCAGCACGTGCTCCGAAAACCGGATCCAGCGGTAGCGGGAAAATCCGGTTTCGTCGCGCCAGCCAAGCGAGATCAGATCGCCGCCATTGCAGAACCAATGCCAATCCACATCCGCAAGGAGCCCGTTCACCAGGGTTGTGATCTCCGCGTCAGCAAAATACTCGCGCGCCACGATCGCGCCTGCGAGGAAGATTGCCGAATCGATGGAGGACAACTCGGACTTCCATGCACGCTCCCCGCTCTCCATTTCCATGAAATGGTAGAAGAACCCATGTTGACGCGGCGCCCGTGTCGCTAGGAAGCGCAGCTTGGACCGCACCCGCTCCAGAGCCTCGGGCCGCGTGATCCAGCCCCGCTCCACGGCAATCGCCCAGACCGGCAGATCGAAACCGGACGAGGCTATGCTTGCCTTCCCCTGGCTGGCGGATCCGTCCGCACGCGCCCGGTCCCTGACCAGCCCGGTCACGGGATGCGACTGCTCGGCGAAAAATCGGAAGCCCGTCCGTTCGATATCGTCCAGCAACGCCTGGTCAGCCGGCGAAAGCTCATATGCAGACGGCTTGGTTCGCAGTTCCGGCGAGGCGCAGGCAACCGCGCAAGCCATGAACAGACCCACACGGTGGATGGAAACCATGGCACGAGTATACAACGGAACCTTGACTGCGGCTAACGCGTCGAAGGGCAATCGAATCCTTGGAGTTGGGGTATGATCCGCACGGGATGCGGAGGGGTGAGGAGGATCTGGGCCGCAGCTTCGAAACGGTGGGGCGCAATGTCAATCCGGAAGTACCACCGCAGCGCCAGATCGTGCAGTCCCGCGCCGGGACTGTGTGGACCGGGTGGAACGCCGCATGACAGTCATCGGTACCGTGCTTGACTTACGTTCGCCGAAGAAGTAATGCTGTTGATGAGAAAGTAAGCCAAAACCATGATCAAACTACGTCTTACCAGGAAGGGACAGACCACTTTTCCCAAATCGTTGCGGAATTGGCTCGGCGTCACGCCCGGAAGCGACGTGGTGGTTGAGTTCCACCAGGGCAAGGTGACGCTGCGGGCGGATGTCAGCCCTGCCGGCATGCTGGCCAATTATGCTCAACCCAGGCACAGGCGAAAGGTGGAGCAATCGATCGGGAAGTATCTGGGTGCCCTCGATGCCGCGACGCGCAATCCTTGATTCCAATGTCGTGCTGCGCTACCTGCTCGGCGACGATCCGAAGCAGTCGCGGGAAGCCAAGGATCTGATTGAGAAAGCTCCCGGCGACACTCTCTACCTCTCGGCGATCATTCTGGCAGAGGTGACGTGGACACTCAGATCCCATTTTATCGTCCCGCGAGATCTGATAAGCACGGCGATCCAACGTGTCCTCGCGCAACCTTCCATCTCCGCGGATGCGACCACACGTGAGGCGGTTGTCCGTTATGCCAACACCAACGTCGATTTCATCGATTGCGCCTTGGCGGCGGCAAGCGCTGAAACAGGGCTGTGGATCGCGACCTATGACAAGGACTACCGGAAGTTCAGCGACGTAAAAGCCAAACTTCCCCGGGAGCTTCTTGCCACCCTTGCGAACCAAGGGGACGCGTGATCAATCGCATGGGTGTTGAAATTTGCCGGGAGACGCGTTGTGCCAAAACAACCGGCAACGAGATCATTGAGCTCCAACTAAAGGGCTCGCTCCAATGTTCCTCACCTTGGGACATTTTTTTCGCCAACTGACGAACCAGCCTGTCTCAAATCCTCCCGCTCAGTGCGTCATCAGATAGAAGATCAGGTTGATCGCGAGGGGGTATGCGCGCTTTTCGGAAAGTTCCCTGAAATAATCGGCGTTTTCGCCCTCCCGCTCCCATCCGTCGCTGATGTCGGAATTGTGGATCGAAAAAACCATGATACGGTTGCGGTCGTCGAGCAGCGCCTTGACCGCGACGTTTTCCGATCCGACGCCGCGATCGACGGTGATGCGCGACTTCGGATCCTTGGGATCGTGGCTGCGCACCCAGTATTGCAAGGTCGGAATCTGCAGCTCGTTCATCGGACCGTTGATCTTGTAGATGCAGCTGAAAACCGGGTGATCCATCGGGATGTCGACCCACTCCTTCCCGGGCAACACGCGCTTCATCTCGGCGGAGAAGTTGTTCCACGCATCCGTGCCCCAGTAGTCGGACGCCAGCAGCGCACCACCCGCCTGAAGATAGTTGCGCAACGCGGTCACCTCCTCGTCCCGCAGCAGCATGTCCTCCATGTGGACCATGTAGATCAGTGGAAAGTCGGGCAGCTCCGGATCCGTCAGGTGCAACACCCGGCCATCCGGATCGACCTTCATCGATGTCAATTGCTGCAGGCGGTAGGAGAGGTTCAGATCAGCATCGGGATAATCGACAAACCAGCCGAACACCGGTCCGCGCCGTGGCACGCGGCGTTCGGAGCGGAACAGCGCCCGCGCAAAAGTGAACACATCGCGCCCGAACTCGCGGGGGTTCTCCCATTCGGGGGTGCCGGTGCTGTGCGAGGCCGTCTCCCGCGCCGTCTTGACGGTCGCCTCGTCCACCCACCCGCCACCTTCGATCCAAATGCGCGTTCCCGAACGGTCGCCCGGATAGGGACCACCCATCCCGGGACGCTCAAACCAGCCCTGCCCCGCGAGCGGGACCGCCCCGGCGAGCACCCACGCCCATCCGCTCTTCCGAATCCATCGAACGATTGCCGGCACAATGTCCATCACCCCATCATCGACGCAAAGCCCGGTCCGGGCAACCGTGTTTGCATCGGGCCGGTCGCCTGCGGCCCAAGAACGGCCATTTGGCACCCCATCCCGACGGGTCCGCAATGAAAAATGGATGAAACGGAAGCCGTGAATTGATCATGCCGCCGTTTTCCACCAGCCTTCGCTTGTGCCCACTGCCGTCTCCCCCTGTGTCGCCATCCACGCCTTGAGGCTCGTGGCCGCGCTGTCTGCCGTCGTGCTCTCCGATTCGCGACTGGGTGCCGCACTCACTGCGACGCAACGCGCCCAACTGCCGCCGGCGTCCCCGGTTCACGTTGATTTCGCGCGCGACATCCAACCGATTCTCGAGGCCAGTTGCGTGCAGTGTCACGCGCGGGGCAAGAGCAAGGGGGATTTCAGCCTGGAGACTCGCGAAGCCTTTCTTGAAGGCGAGGTGGTGGAGCTCGGGAAAAGTGCGGAGAGCACCGTGGTTGAAATCATTTCCGGCCTGGATCCCGACCTGGTGATGCCGAAAAAGGGCCGGCGCCTGACACCAGCGGAGGTGTCCCTGTTTCGCGCCTGGATTGACCAAGGCATGCCCTGGCCGGCGGAGATCAATTTTCACAGGCACGAACCGCACAACCTGCATCCCCGCGACCTGGACCAACTGGCGACGCCGCGGACATTCCGGAATCCCGTCGACGGCTGGGTCGATCGCACCTTCAAGACCGCCGGGATCACCTGGCCCCGGGTGGTGGACGACCGCACCTACGCGCGCCGGGTCTGGCTTGACGTGCAGGGCCTGCTGCCTCCACCGGCGGAACTCACGGCCTTCATATCCGATCGCAGGCACGACAAGCGTGAAAGGCTGGTGCAACGCCTGCTCGCGGACGCCCAGCCCTACGCCGAGCACTGGCTCACGTTCTGGAACGACATGCTCCGAAACGACTACAAGGGCACGGGCTACATCGATGGCGGACGCAAGCAGGTGAGCGGCTGGCTCTACGCCGCCCTCGCCCGCAATCTGCCCTACGACCAGTTCGTCCGCCAACTGGTCGATCCAAACGCAAACACCGAGGGGTACACCAACGGCATCACGTGGCGTGGATCCGTCAATGCCAGCATGGTGACGCCGATGCAGGCCGCCCAGGGCGTCGTCCAGGTCTTCCTCGGCGTGAACCTGAAATGCGCCTCCTGCCATGACAGCTTCATCAGCGAGTACACCTTGGACGATGCCTATGGTCTCGCGGGCATCTACGCCAACGGGCCGCTGGAAATTGCCGAGTGCGACAAGCCCACCGGCCACATGAGCAAGCCGAAGTTCCTCTATGCCGGGCTCGGCACCATCGATGGCGAAGATGCCGCAACCCGCAAACGCCAGCTCGCCGACATCATCACCGGCCGGCCGAACGGCCGCCTGCCGCGGACGATCGTGAATCGTCTCTGGCAGCGGCTCATGGGACACGGATTGGTGGAGCCGGTGGACGAGATGGACAAGCCGGCGTGGTCGCCCGAACTGCTCGACTGGCTGGCCGAGGATCTGGTCGCGCACGGTTTCGACCTCAAGCACACCCTCGCGCGCATCCTCACCTCGGAGACCTACCAGCTCCCCTCCGTCGATCTCGGCGAAACCTCGGAAAGATTCACGTTTCGCGGTCCGGGCATCCGCCGGCTCGATGCCGAGCAATTTTCCGATGCGCTGATGTCGCTGATGCGCATCGACTATCCGCAGGGAGACATGCGCATCAACCGCAACGGACTCCTCCCTGCCGGCCGGCGCGACACGGTTACGCTCACGCCCCGGTGGATCTGGAGCACCCCCCAGGCTAACCTGAAGGCCCGGCCCGGATCCGTTTCCTTCACGCGCACCGTCTCACTTGCCACCACGCCGGACCACGCCTCCCTCACGATCGCCGCGGACAACAACAGCACCGTCATCATCAATGGCAGGACCGCCGCCAACACGAACCGCCGTGATGCCACCCTCGCCGCAACCTACGATCTGAAGCCGTTCCTGAAAGCGGGCTCCAATGAGATCGTCATCAAGGCGACCAATCTTCTGCCCGACGGCTCAAATCCGAAGGAGGGCGATCCGGAACCGTCCGCGGATGCCGACTCACCCGCAGGCATCCTCTGCTACCTTCGAATCCGATCATTGGATACGATCATGGACGTGGTTTCCGACGCATCCTGGTCCGCCGCCGAGGGATCCACGACCCGCGCCGCCGTCGAATTGGGCGATGTCACCCTCTCGCCGTGGAAGGTGGGTCCGTCGTTCATGGATCTTGCCAGTGCGCAGCCTGACATCCTCCCGATCCGGCGCGCCTCGCTTCTCGCCGCCAATCCGCTGATGACCGCGTTGGGCAGGCCGAATCGCGAGCAGGTCGTGACGGTCCGCCAGGGAACAGCCACGACCCTCCAGGGCCTTGAACTCACCAACGGCGCCACGCTCGCCGGACTGCTGCAGCAGGGCGCCGCGCATCTGCTGGCGGTTTCAGGCGGTTCCTCCCGGGCATTGGTGGATTCACTCTATCTCCAGGCCCTCGGTCGCAAGCCGTCCCGGGCGGAACGGCGCCTGACCCTCGACATGGTGGGGTCACCGGCGACCCGCGAAGGCCTCGAGGACCTGCTCTGGTCGCTCAGCATGCTGCCCGAATTCCAACTCATCCGCTGAGCACATTTCAATGAGCTATCAATTGGAGACTGAGCCAAAATCCTGCCGATCCCTGTATCACCACGGTGACACGGAGAGCACGGAGTCCGAGCCTGCTTTTTTGCCTCCGTGCCCTCCGCGCCTCTGTGGTGAACTCTCTGCCTTCTCTCTTTTTTCCGCCAAACCATGAATCTCCATCGCCTCCTCTCCCAGCAAGACTGGCGAAAAGCCCAAGGCACCGCCTGGTCGCGCCGTGATTTCCTCAAGACCTCCTCCGCCGCAACGCTGGCGGCGCTGGCCGCGGGTGCGCCGCGCCCGCTGCGGGCCGGTGTGCCCGGGGACAAGATCACGCCAACAGCCGATCGGGTGATTCTCCTGTGGATGGCCGGCGGCATGGCGCATACCGAGACCTTTGATCCCAAGCGTTTCACGCCCTACTCCGCCGGGCTCAACCCACACGAGGTCCTGAGCACCTTTCCCTCCATCCCCACCGCCGTGGATGGCGTGCGGTTTTCCGAGGGGCTGGACCAGATTGCAAGCGTCATGGACCGCGGGACGCTCATCCGCACCATGCAGGCAGCCGATCTTGGATTCATCCTGCATTCACGTCACCAATACCACTGGCACACCGGCTACGTTCCGCCCCAGACCGTGGCCGCGCCGCACATGGGTTCCTGGATTGCGCGCACGCTGGGACCGATCAACCCCGCGGTGCCTGCGTTCATCAACATTGGCCAGCGCTTCGATCTCGGCGAGGGCGAGGAGCTCAAAGCGTTCACCACCGCCGGTTTCCTGGGCAG
>CAZOXB010000012.1:0-32015 GCA_964583635.1 uncultured Opitutaceae bacterium
GCGGCCGAGGAGGGCGGCAGCGAGGCGGCGATCCTGGCGGCCCATCATCTGGGGAAACGCCACGACCGCCTCATTGCATCACTGGCCGGCGCAGTGCGGGCGGGACTCGCGCGGGATCCGCAGACACTTCCCCGCCGACGGGGCCGCGATCCGAGCCAGCAGCCGCTGACCACCGACGAACTGGCGCGGCAGGATCGGCTGAAGGCCGAGCGCGATCGGGTGGCTGCACGCCTTGAGATTGAGCCGACGTTGATCGCCAACCGCAGCCAGCTCGCGCAAATCGCCCGCGCCCCCGACAAGATCGCCAATGTGCTCCTGCCCTGGCAGGCGGAGCTGGTTTCACCGCCGGTGGAATAGCGCGCGGCCTCTGCGAAACCTACGGCGAGGGATTGACGACCAGGCTTGTAGTGACGTCCGTGCCGTTGGTTTCGAGCCGGCCCTTGTTTGTCTGGGCGGGCTCGAAGCGATTCTGTGAGTCCGTGCCGGCGGACATGAGAACCTTTCCGATGCCAGAAACTTCGATGGCGCGACCATTGGGCTGCAGGAGATCACCTCCGAGGATCCGGAGGCCGGATTCCGGATTGGGGGTGCCCCCCAGCAGAAGAACCGGGCGGGCCAGATCGAATGCGCTGATGTCATGCACACGGATGTGGAACGAGAACGCAACGCCCGGCGCGTAGATGCCGGTGTCACCCGCCAGATCGTTGAAAGCCCCGTTTCCAATGAACAGCCCGCCGAATTCATTGGTCGGACTCTGGATCGCAAGACGCGCAAGATCCGCGTGGCCGTCGTAGGTTTCGGTGTCGCGGAACAGCGCCTGATTCACGGCATTGAGCCGGCCGACCGAGAAGGCGGAGAAGTATGAATTCGGCCCGGTGCCCTGCAGCACGACGGTGGCGTGGCCCTTCATGTACTGAACATTCTGGTTATACTTTACTGGCAGCGCTGGACCGGAAGGATTGTCGAGCGTGAGGGTCAAGGTGCCGGGGCCCGAGATTTCGAGCTGCACGATGTCGTCCTGAAGATCGATGTAGGAAATGCGTGTGGTCTTGCCGGGATCCGCGGTGACGGTCGCCGCCGGGCCGGTCAGCAGCACCTGCGTGTAGACATTGCCGTTGGGATGATTGATCGTGCGCCACGTCGGATCCGAGAACGCGGATCCGGCGAAGAGCTCCGTCGTCGCGATGCCCACGATCGCACCGTTGCTCGTGACCGAGCCAGCGGCGTTGCTGGCGACCACGGTATAGACTCCGGCATCGCCAGGGCCGGCGTTGCTGCGGGTGAGGGTGGCGGCGGTCGCACCGGGCAGGTCCCGGCCATTTCGCTTCCATTGGAGCGACGGTGCCGGCGTGCCTGCCGCGGACACGGACAATGTCAGGGTGCCTCCATTGCCGACCACGGTGGTGGCAGGCTGGGTGGTGATCGACGGGATCACGTTGGCGGGTCCGGTGACAATGATCGTGTAGGGGTAGCTGGGGGTGTCGCCTCCGATCATGTCATGCGCCTGCACGGTGAAATTGAAAGTGCCGGGGGTTGTCGCCGTACCCGCAAGCTGGAGCGTTTCCAGCATGAGTCCGCTGAAGGAAAGACCCGGCGGAACCGAGCCGGCGAAGGTCCACGAGTCCGCCCCGGAGGTGGTGCCGGTGATCGCGAAGCCGATGGTGACGCTGGTGCCCACCGAAACGGTGAGGGGGCTCGGCTTGGTGGTGGCGAGTTGGGTGGCACCGGCAAGGGCATGAACCGCTCCGAGCGCGGCGGCGCTGGTGAAAGCGGAACGGAGAATCGAGCTGACGGGGAAGGAAGTGACACCGCTCGACGCAAACGCCCCAAGGCGGATCGCCGGCATGCGCTGCAGCAACGTGACCAGAAGAAATGCGGGCAGATTGAGCCAGGCAACGAGTCGTCGGAAAGAAACGGGCAATCTCATGGATATGCGGATTAAAATGGAAGCAGACTGTGTCACGGTGCAAACCCATCCACTTCCCCTGAGCACCCTTTCGCAGGGGAAAGATTGTGGAAAGCGAATGACGGTAACAGGGCTGTTACTGCCCTCATGACGCATGAGCGCGCCGGTGCGGCTTGTGCCTTCGCTTGCATGTGTGGTCCCGGCATGACCTTAGAATCGCAGCGTGAGTTGGGCCGCGCCGCTTTGCCGGAGGCGCGGGCGGCCCGCTTCCTCCTGAAGCGAGTACTGCAGCTTTGCCTGCAGGTTGGCGGAAAATCGAAAACTCGGAGCCAGGTCCACCCGCCAGACGTCACGGCCCCACCGGACCTGGCTGCCCTGGCGATCGCGAAGCGACCCAAAAGTCTGGCTGCCCACACGCACGGCTGCGGCGAACCGTGGGGTGACCCTGTGTTTCACCTCGAGAAACGAAGAGAGGGTGTCCGCGAGTCCCACCCTTGGCACTTCGAAGCGTCCGTGGATGACTTCAATCCACGCCTGCAAATGCCGCCACGCATACGATGCATCGAACGCCACCACGGTTTGCCGGTAGTCGCCGAGGTCGGTACCGGCCACGAGACCGGGCTTTGCGGTGGGCAACAGGTAGCTGCCCGTGCTGGCGGAAAGGCCGAAGTTCCAGGTCAGGGATGGACGGTAACCGATGCGTGTGTTGAAGGTGGGATTCTTCCAAGCATCCCGGTCGAGATTCCAAGCTGCGGGTCGCGACGACAACGAGGCGTTCTTGAGTTCAGCGATGAATTCAAACGGGCCGCCTGTGCCGAAGAGTGCGATTCCTGTGGAGTAGGCCGGGCCCCAGATGATCGGAAGACGCAGGGGCCGATCGGCGTTTTCTTCCGCGGGTGAAGCCATGCCCCGGAGGTGCGCCCATTTCAAGAGTGTCTCGGTGGAACGCGCCGCGGCGGAGTCCCACATTGCCGTCAAATGCTCGTAAGCCAGGGGCGCAGTGACGAATGGATTTTCCCAGGAACCGTGGCGAAGGCTCCAGCGGCCAATCGCGCTGGAAAACTGGCCGACCTGGAGGCCGAGGCGTCCTTCGGATCCGAACTTCAATCGTACCGCAAACTCGTCGATGCGAACTTGAAGATCCCGGTCAGACGGATCGAAACCGCGGTCCACGCGCGCCTGGATGAACGAGTAGACATGCGGTCCCGAGTACGCGTCAAGGAAGAGGGAAAGGCGCGGGTTGAAGAGTCGCCGGTCCGATGTGAAGATCAGGCCGGGGGGTGGTTGGGCGAAGGCGTAGGCCTCAAGATCCAGCGTGCCGCTCAGGCGCGCGGCGCTCCTTGCCGCCTCCGATTCAATGCTCAGATTCTGGGCGATGCGGTCAAAGAGGTCCTGTGCCCACAAGGGTGCGTGGGCGAGCATGAAGACGAGGACAAGCGCATCGCGGAGGGATTTCATGCGGGCGATGCCGGATCGGTTGGTGGCAGGCAGGCTTGAAAACACACCTCGAATTCGGTCCAGTCCTCCGTTGATCCCACCAGGAGCAATTCGCCGTGATGCAGGCGGGCGAGTTCGCGCGCCAGGTTCAGGCCAAGTCCGTAGCCGGGAATGTTCTCCCCAATCGCGGCCCGATGGAAGCGTTCGAAAATATGACGCACTCCCTCCTCACTGATGTGATGCCCATTGTTACCGATCCGGATTCGGATTTCGCTCCCGGCCCTGCGCGCCGACACTTGAATGCGCCCTCCCGGGCGGTTGTATTTGCGCGCATTGTCCAGCAGGTTCTGGAGGATCAGGGCGATGTATACCTTGTCCCCGGAGACCCAGAGTCCCGGATTGTACTCAGTGGATAGGGTGAGGCTGTCGGCATCCGGCTGGGCACCCAGATCATCCAAGGCGCCATCGATGACCTCGCTCACATCGAGCGTGCGAAACGTGAGTTCGAGCCGGCCGGCATCCATCCGGGACAACAGGAGCAGATCGTCGATGACGCCGGACAGTCGGTAGGTCTGGTGGATGAGGGATGCAATCTCCTCGGCGGTTTCGGGGGAGATTCCTTCGCCCTGCCTGAGCTCCTCGAGTCCGGCACGCAGCACCGCCACCGGTGTCTTCAACTGATGCGAGGCGTCGGCGGAAAACCGCGCAGCCCGCTGCAGTTCCGCGTGGGTGGTCCTGAGTTCCGTCTCGGCCCGTTCGCGCTGGAGTTGATTCTGCATGGAATCATCGGCCAGGCGCTCGACGGGCAGGGACAGCCTCCGGGACAGCACATGGCTCAGGATGAACCCGGCGGCGAGAAGCAGGGCGCCCACGCCGATCACCTGCCATCGCACGCGCCATTTCTGCACGATGAGCGTTGCCAGCGGATATGCGTAGACGTCGTAGGCCGGGGGATAGAGGGAACCCGGATTGAGCTGCTTGACAAAGACGAGATGCGGATCGCCGGCGAGCATGAGACGCATGCCTGACTCCGGGAAAGTGTCCGCGCCGGATCCTCGCCGGATGGCGGCGGCCAGGGCGAAGCGTTGTGCCTCACTCACAGCGCCCATGTGCAGGGAGCTGTCGAGCCAGATGCCGCGTTTCAGCTCCTCAGGGGCGACAGGCTGGGTGAGTGCGCTGGCATCAAAGCCCAGCACAAGCGCGGCGATCGCGGACCCGTGTTCGAAGGAGATGATCGGGGTGGCGAGGATCTCGGTGATGGGCGGGGATTCAGGGGCCCCGTCCCGGAGAAGGTAGCCGATTTCTACAGAGAAAGCCGGGGGTTTCGGAAGGCGCAGGCGGGACTCCTCGCCGGGCGTGAGATCTCCGGCCCCGTGGGGACGAACCGGCACGATCAGTTCTCCGTTGCGATCAAGGAAGCGGTAGAATTGGGCACGCAGCGAATGGGCTTCCGGGGGGGATGGAGGGACGTCGGGAGCGACATCCATGACATCCCTGAGTTCGTCGCGAGCGCTTGGATACAGCAGATCGAGGGCGTCATCCTCGATTGCCGCGTGAATGCGGGCGCGACGCACGAGGGTGCGGACCCGCTCGAACAGCGCGGCCTGCCGCAGCTCCTGCGTGCGGTGGACGTTCGCCAGTTCGTTCCGGAACGCCTGCTGCAGTTGCTCCTCGACCCGCTGGGTGAGGGCGCGCTCGACGAGCACGATGACGATCACGGTCAGGCAGGTGATCAGGAGCATCATGGCGACAAGCACCCGCGTCCGATAAACCGCAGGCAGAAAACGACCGGAAGAACGTTCCGGTTTCACGGAAAATCCACCCGGAGCACGCCTCCGTCTACGAGCTCAACGGGCTGTTCACGAAGGGTGCGGCTGTCCAGCCACGCCTTGAGCACGTATTTGCCCGGCGGCAGTCCCTCGAGCCGGTAATGCCCTTTCACGTCCGTGAGAACGAAATGGGGTGTGTCGAGGACGACGATCAGCGCACGCATGTGCTCGTGGATGTCGCAGCGCAGGGTGACGAGCCCGGGGAGGTCGAAGACCTGGGATGGCACCGGCCGCTCGTCCGGGCGGTAACGGCCAAGATCGAAACGCTTCGGCGCCGAATAGGAGAAGATGTTGTGAAAGGTGTCGTCGAGATTCGGAAATTCGACGCGGGTGCCGACGCGGATCGGGAGGATCGCCGGCGAGAAGGCGAGGTTTCTCTGCTCCATGCGGACCGTGGGCGGCGTGGCAGGCGGCGGGAAACGGCCTTCCAGGAATACGACGCTGAGCGGCGGGTTCACGGACAGGATGCCGCCTTTCGCAACGATCTCATAACGCTGGTTGGGCACGGCGACTGCCCGCGTCTGGGGAAGTGTTACCCGCCCCTCGACGGTGGCGCCGGCTTGCAAAGCGGCGCAGGCAGCCATTGCCAGGGCCGATCCGAGGAGGATCTTCAAACGAAATTGAAATGAACGGATCATTTCCGGAATACCGGTTCAGGCCGGCGTGCGCCCGTGGGCTGGCACATTGTTTCCTGCGGGCGGATTCGCCACGCGGGAAACATCGGGATTCTCACAGAGCGCGTATCCAACGCCCCGCAGGGTATGAATCAGAGGGGGGGTATAAGGCTGGTCGAGCTTCTTTCGCAGGCGGGTGATGAAGATTTCCACGGTGCGTGTGTCGTAGGTATGGGCGCGATGCCACACCCGTTCGCAGAGTTCGGTGCGGGAGAAATAGCGTCCCGGTTCCTGCATCAGCACGATGAGGACCTCGAATTCGCGCGGTGAGAGCCGGATGGCATTGCCAGCCCGGGTCACCCGCCGGTGCGGAATGTCCATCATGAGATCGGCAATCTTGAGGATGTCCGATGGTGCGGAGGTGGATCCGCGCCGCCCCATGGCGTCAATGCGCGCGAGGAGTTCGTCCAACGAAAAGGGTTTGGCCAGGTAGTCATCCGCACCGGCCTTCAATCCTCTCACCCGTTGTTCGACTTCACTGCGCGCGGTGAGGATGATGACGCGGGTGGAGATTCCCCTGCGGCGCAATTCACCCAGCAACGAAAGCCCGTCCATTCCCGGCAGGCCAAGATCCAGCACGATGAGGTCGGGCAGCAGGCTCAGGGCGGCGTCCAGGCCTTCGTTGCCGTCGTGGCGAACGGTGACCACATGCCCGGTGCGGACGAGCGCCCGCGAGATGTGCCGCGCCAGATCCGACTCGTCCTCGATGATCAGAATGTGCATGGCCTGCGCGGATTGAACCGACCGGCTGCGCGAACGTATTTTGCGAAGGGTGTCATCCGGATACCGCCACCTTCAATTGCAGCCGCAACCGCTGCCGCCCACACCGCGTCCGCCGGTCGTGGATTCGCGTGAGAAATAAATGTGCTCGTTCATCGCCGTCGCCAGCGGGTCCCGATCGGTCCGCATGGCATAGCCGGTCAGCGCGCCACGCTCCCATGGCTGCACCCGCACGGTCTCGCAGCCCGAAACCAGGAGCGCGGCCACGGTTGCAATCAGGAGGAGCAGGGCACGGCTGAAGAAGCGGGCATTCATGAAGTGGGAGCCGCTTCCTCGAGCAGCGTGGAAATCTCCTCCCGCAGGATTTTTTCGGTTTTCCCGCCAAAATAGCCGACGTGGATCAACCGCACCTTGCCGTCGCGGCCGATGAGGTAGGCAGTGGGCATGGATTTCACCTTCACCTCCGTCACCAGCGCCTTCGTGCGGTCGTGCACCACGCAGAAGTCGGGTTTGAGCTTCCGGAGAAAAGCGGTGTGAGCTGCCAGCGTGTCATCGATGCCGACGCCGATGACGACCAGCCCCGCCTTCCTGAACTCCTGCTGGATTCGTGAGTAGGCCGGAAAGGATGCCTTGCAGGGTGCACACCACGAGGCCCAAAAATCCAGCAGCACCACTTTGCCGGCCGTGGGCGGGACCGCATCGCCGTCGAGATTGAAATTCGACCAGACGGGCGCGGCATCACCGACCTTGAGCTCGGCGCGAAGGGGTGCGGCTGCGCAGGCGAGTGATGCGAAGAGGAACAGAAGAATTCCCGGACGAGCGCGCCCGCCGTTTGCCACCCTGGCGGGCGGTCGGCGGGGCGGGAGGTGTGAGGAGTGGCTCATCAGGAAGGCGAATCAGAAGCGGAACTGCAGCCCCGCAGTGACGATGGATGCGACGGGGTAGGCGGTGGGCGAGGTGATGTGGTCACGGCCATGCATCTCATACCGTTCAAAGGCGACGTCGAGATGGAGCGATTCGGAAGGCGTCCAGATGAGCTTGAGACCATAGGTGGTGGTTCGCAACGCCGAGAGACGATAATCCGCGGAGTAGAAGGGACCGTCTCCCGTGGGTTTGCGCACGGGAACCAGGGGGGTGCCATCAAGCGATATGTAGTAAAAATCGGCGGCATCCTGCCGGAAAAGCCTGAGGTACGGGCGCAGCATGAAATGCGCTCCGATGTTCTGGAACCATTCCAACTGCAAGGTTTGGGAATTGGTTCCAAAATCGTCCGAGTGCAACCGGACGCTCGCATCGAGGGCGCCATGCATGCGTGGAAAGGCGCGATTCAATTCAGCCAAGGCCAGCCATTTGGTGCGGGAACGCGGGCGGTTCTCCGCGAACGTGAGCGGAAGAAAGAACCCGGGAATGACCTCGGTGTCCTTCTGGATGAGTTTGTACGGATCGCTCAGATATCCCGTCGTCCTGCCAAAGCCGACATTGAGGGTGAGGGACGTCAGCGGATTGAGCAGTTGGGTGACGCCCGCGATTGCGTCCACAGAGCGCTTCCCTTCCCACGGCACCTGCAAGGGCGATTTGACGTCGTCATCGGTCGCGGCCAGGCCGAGGAGCAGCATCGTGTTCTTCTGGTTGAAATCGACGAGGGCGTTCAGCGATCCGCCCAGGGAATGATAATCGCTCTCGCGGCTCTGGGCGACACCGGCAACCAGGTTGAGGCGGCTGAACTGATGTCCCAGATCGAAGGTCCACGCCCGGCGCACCTCCTCGATATGGGTCAAGGGCACCTGCGCAGCGGGCGTCTCGGGCGGGCGGCCATCCGGGGTGGCACCGGCGATGGCGTCGTAGATGCCCGAGGCCTTCAGGGTGGTGGCAACACCGAGGTGGGTTTCCACGGCGGCGCCATAGACCTTGACCGCGATGCGTCCGCCCGACTCGCGATAGTCCTGGAACTTGGCACTGATGGAGTCCTCCGCCCGCAAACCGCGGGTCGCCGCATGGACGAGGAACGCAAAGGACAACGAGCGAACCAGCGTGAATGCGAGACGGCTCTTGGTCGGCGGCTGCGGCATTGGAGGGCAGTGTCGAAGTCGTGGGCGGGGCCGGAAAGCGGGGAATCGTAACAGCATTGTTACCACGATCCATGCAGGATTGGCAACGCCCATTCAGGTCCGTTCGTCTGCTTGCCGGAGCAGTCCGAGTCGCGGAGGCTGGCTGACGCGTTTCGCCGGGGTGGGACTCGCGCTGCGTCGGGCGGTGCGCCCCTGTGGACGCCCCGCGTCAGTATTTTCTGCGGACAACGGCACCGGAGGGATCCTGCAGGATGACCTCGCGGGTGGTGACGTCGATGCCGGCAAACACCACACCAAGCGCGGCATCGAGGATGCCACCCACGCGGACGGTCCGGCCGTTGATATGGGCGCGGGCGGGGTTGCCCTGGAATACGCCGTTGATGCGAATGGCGTCGGCAAAGCCCAGGAAGGCAGGAGAGGCATCCCGGATCCCGCTGGATTTCATCGCAACCGGAGGTTCAGGCGGCCGGGCGGTTGTGGCGGAGGTGTCGGCTGGGCGCGGGGATGACGGGGATGCGCCGGCGTGCAGCACTTCGTTCAGTTCATCCTGATTGGGAGTCGTGACCTTGCGTGCAGCTTGGATCAGACGGCCCGCCTGGGAGGCCGGTGCCATCGCCTGTTCCGGCGACGCCTTCGCTGCGGGTGCCGGGAGCTTGGAGGCCGCACTCGCTGGTGCCGGGGAGATTGGTTGGGAAACTGGGACGGCCTTTACGGAACTCTTTCCGGAAAACGGCCGGCGCAAATCCACGAATGTCTGGAACCCGAAGTAGCCTCCGATGCCGAGAGCCATGATGGCGAGCACGCCCACGGCGCCGATTCCCAGCTTGAATGACTTTCGGTCCTGAGGCCGCACCGCGGTGGTGGGGGCCGGAGCCTTCGCCGGCTGGTCGGTCGTGCGGATGTGAATCGGCTTGGGCGGAAACGTGCCGAACGCCGGAATTTTTGGTTGGGGTGCCGGGATGGCATTGGCGGCAATCGAACCCAGCAACGAGCCTTGCGGCCGGGAAAACAGGGCGGCCGCGGCGGCAGCATCCGGGATTTGAGACGGCGACGCGACCGGCTCTTCATTTTCCGAAGGAGGCGGCAGCAACGACGGGGCCGTGGCTGCAGGCGACTGCAAATCCGCGAGCGCGCGGGCAGTCGCCAGATCGTCTACCTCAGGGTGTGTGGCCGCGGAGGCGTCAACGACTGAAGCCGGGGCAGGCGGCGCATCCACGAAGAGCGCGGGTGCGGATGCGCCTTCAGGTGGCGGAGCCACGACCGCGGAGGATGCCGGCAGGGTGGGGGAGGCAACGGGGTCGTTGGACAGCCTTGGCTTGGCGTGCGAGGGCGAGGCTGAATCAATTGCAACTCCGTTTCCTCCAGCGGGTTCAAGTAAGACGGATCCGCTGGCGGGCGCCGTGTCGCCGACGGCAGGGACAGCGGGTACCGGCTTCGACGCCGCATCCGGGCGAATGCGTGACTTCAATTTCAGGAGAGGAGTTCTTTCCTCGCTCATCAAATAAAGGGTGGAAAAGTTTTGGTGAAACCGAAACCTAAAAGAAGCGCTCGCGGTCGTTGCAGGTGAGCTTTACATTCTTTTGTATGATTCGGTTTCTGTTGCTTCTGTTCATCGCCATCCCGCTGGGTTTCTTTACCCCGGGTTGTTTTTCTTCCAAGAAACAGAAGCCGAACCCCAATATTGCGGAGGACGTGGAGGAGGCGTTCCGGCAGCGCTGGATTGCCCGTCGCATGGGGGAACTGAGTGCCAGCGGTCAGGTGACCGACGGGCGCATGGCAAGGGAGCAGGCGACGCGCGAGTTTGCTGAAAAATACCCATACACCACGGCGTCAAAAGGATATGAAAGATAAACGCGTATTCTTGGTGGGCATGACCCGAATCCTTGGGGGACTGCTGGTGCTGCCGCTGGGCATCACCTCCGTGCTCGCAGGGGCGCACGCCGAGCTCCGTAAGGTCCGGGATGTCGTCATTTATGAGAATCCGCTGTTCCACTGCGCGTTCCCCTCAGTTGTCCGGCGGCCCGATGGCGAACTGCTCGTGGCCTTCCGGCGTGCCCCGAACCGCAAGGCTCTGGGCGAGGCGAAGAATTATCATGTCGATCCGAACAGCTACCTCGTGGCCGTGCGTTCGCGCGATGGAGGTTTGAGCTGGTCCCCCGAGCCCGAGTTGATCCTCGCCCATCCGTTCGGCGGCTCGCAGGATCCCTGTTTGCTGCAATTGCGGGACGACAGTCTGCTTTGCATGTCGTATGGCTGGACCTTTCTGAGGCCGGATGGAATCGCGAAGCTGAAGCCGCCGTACATGGAGAATTTCCCCAACTCCATTTTCAACGGCGGTTATTTCGTTCGCTCAATCGACGGCGGGCGAAGCTGGTCCGAGCCTCATACTCCGCCGCACATTCCCGCCGAAGTCCTGAACGGCCCCTTCGGAACGCCGGTTCCCGCCTACAATCGCGGAGCGCTCCTGGAAAGGCGCGATGGCCGGATCTTCTGGGTCTGCGCGGCCAATGAATCCATTCAGCCACGCAGGACATCGACCCATCTCCTGACTTCGAGCGACCGTGGGGTGACATGGACCTATGCCTGCCCGGTTGCCAGCGACTCCAAGGTCTCCTTTGACGAAACATCGCTCTATGAGACGCCCAAGGGGGATCTCGTCGCCTTCCTGCGTACGGCGAATTACGACGACCAGGCATGCATCGCCCGATCCACGGACGGAGGAAAGAGCTTCGGGCAGTGGCAGGGCATGGGTTTTCAAGGGCACCCCCTGCATGCGCTGCGACTGCCGGACGAGCGGGTGTTGTTGGTTTACGGGTACCGGCACAAGCCCTTTGGAATCCGTGCGAGGGTGCTCAATGCGGAATGCACGGATTTTGCCAGGGCACCGGAGATGGTGCTGCGCGATGACGGAACGACGACAGACCTCGGATATCCGTGGTCGGTGCTGATCGACTCCAAGCGCGTGCTGGTGACCTACTATCACAATGTGAATGGCGGAATCCAGCACATCGCCGGAAGTCTGCTGGAGCTGCGTTGAGTGGGGATTAGGGCAGGCGTCGCAAGTGCTGCAAGCGCGGCACCGACGACCAGCTCTCGACCAGCCAGTGGGACTTCCTGCGCAACCGCGGCCTCGAAGAATGGACCACCGCGCACCGGAATTCCGTTGCGGAGCACGCGCACCTTCGCGGGATTACCAGGTGTCGGTGCGGAAAGGCACGGCGGGCAGACCCTCGCCGTTGAACAGGCCGGCCACGGGTGCATTGCGCCACGCGTAGCGCACGGCGATGGGCGCCGGCACGTCGGGCGAGGTTACGAGCACGGAGCCTTTTTCAATCTTCGCGGCGGCGGGATGAAACTCGCGATCTTCGCCCGCGAGCTCGAAACCGGAAAGCGCGTTGAGTGGCGCCACGAGCCCGCCATCCGTGTGAGTGAAGCTGACGCGCCAGCCCGACCCCTCAGGTGCGGCTCGCGCGAACACCGGACCGCTGTCCACGATATCGAGACCATAAGTGCGCCGCAGGGCGAGACGGGCCAGCCGGCGGCCGACGTCCCGCTTGTTCTTCGGATGGATGTCGGCGACGTTGCCAATATCAATGGTCACGGCCTGTCCCGTCTCGGGCAGCGCGAGTGTAAGCGTCTGAGACTCCCGGAGTGTCGCCCAAACAGTGCTTTGGGCATCACCGGCGGCGAAATTTGCGAGCTGCACCCAGTAGAAGGGGAGATTGTCCTGCGCGAAGGCCCGGCGCCAGCCGGTGATGAGAGCCGGGAAAAGCTGGCGGTATTCCACGGCGCGCGGATCGCGGGCATTGTTCTCGCCCTGATACCAGATGACGCCCCGGAGGGCGGCGGACGTGAGCGGGGCGATCATGCCATTGAAGAGCCCCGACGGCATGTAGTGATGCCCCGGTCCCTGTGGCGCAGCCGGTGCGGCCTTGGTATATTTTTTGCCGGCGGCAGTCGCAACGGCCTTTTGTTTTTCCCAATTGGCGCGCGTCTCATTGTATTTTGCCTTGGCGGCAGGATAGGCGGCCAGCACCTCGTCCCAACGCTGCTGCACGGCAGCGTGAACCGGGCTGGCGCGCAAGGATGCGGCGTCGGTCCATGCCTCGGCGGGCGTGCCGCCCCACGAGCTGTTGACGATACCCACCGGCACGCGCAATAGAGCGTAAAGATCACGCGCGAAAAACCAGGCGGTCGCGCTGAACCTCGCCAGCGTCGCTGGTCCGGCGCGATGCCACGCACCAGTCACATCGGCGGCCGGTTGCGCGGCCACGACCTGGCCAACCGTAAACTGGCGGATCATCGGCAAATCGGCCGAGGCCGCATACTCGAACGCATTGTCGAAGGAGGTGTTGCTCAGCGTCCGGGCCATGTTGGATTGACCGGAGGCGAGCCAGACTTCACCGACGAGAATATCGGTGAAGGTGACGGTGTTCTTTCCCCGGAAGACCAGGTCGCGGGGCTCCGCGCTGGCGGTTAGCGCGGGCAGCTCCACGCGCCAGCGTCCGGCGGTGTCGGCGATGGTGCCGGCGGTGTGGCCGGCAAAGGTCACGGAAACTTTTTCGCCCGGGTCGGCGATGCCCCAAACCGGCACGGGTTTGTCACGTTGGAGCACGGCATGGTCGGCAAACAGCGCGGACGGTTTGACGTCGGCGCGAGCGACCACGGCGACGGCAAGAAGCAGACTGCAGAGAGGGTGGAATTTCATGGGTGCGAGAGATTGATTGTGAAGAGGTTCCCTTCGGGGGTGGTAACAAAGAATGCGCACTGCCGGAAGGCGACATTTTCCCTCACTTCGGGAATCCCTCAGGCTGGGCGCGGCCTTTCGCCGGCAGTGCTTCGCCCAGCGGAGGTACGAGGCGATCCGTTGGATCGTGGTCGCATCGACCACGTGGATCGTACGGGTAAACCGATGGGCCAGGCCCTTGCGGCCCGCTCCGGTGCTGCGTTGCGGGCCGATGGGCGAACAGGCTACAGGAACCCGAGGTTGCTGCGGGCAAACCGACCGAGATTGGGAAAGGCAACCGGCAGATTGGTTTCGCTGACACCGAACCAGCGCGCAAGCGTCGCGCCGTACTCGTCGACGCTCGTGGAGGGAATCCAGCGGCCGAGGCCGGTGTCGTCGGGACCGTTCACCACGGGACTCGGCATCTTTCCGTAGATGTCGCCCCCCTTGACCGCGCCACCCAGCACCATGTGGTGCCCGCCCCAGCCGTGATCGGAGCCGTCGCCATTGGAGGTGAAGGTGCGTCCGAAATCGGAGGCGGTGAAGGTGGTGACCTGGTTGGCGCAGCCCATCTCCACGGTCGCGTCGTAGAAGGCGCTCATCGCCTGACTCACCTGCTGGAGCAGCGCAGCATGGGCTCCCATGCTGGTGTCGGTGTCGACCTGGCTGGCATGGGTGTCGAATCCGCTGATGCGCGCGAAGAAGACCTGCCGCTTGAGATTCAACGAACTCGAGGCCGAGATCAGGTAGGCGATGGCCTTGAGTTGATTGCCCAGCGAGGTGTCCGGAAACACGGTCGTGAGGCTGCCCGTGGAGGCGAGCGCTGCGCCGAGGGTGTTGCCGTTGGCGATTGCCGTGGTCGAAACCTGTCCGAAGGCGGCGGCGAACAGGTTGGATTGCGGGCCGGCGAACAGGTCCTGCTGCGCCTGGTAGCGGATCGGATTGTTGCCGCCCGTTTGTCGGGCAAATGCGACCGGTCCGCCCTTGGGTGCGGCCGCGCTCGCCGGCTGCACGGAGATCTGCGTGATGCTGTCGGCGACTTGGAAGGAGTTCACGCCATTGAGGGTCATCGACATCGACACCGCGTTGTTCGTGTTGAGCGAATTGACGAGATCCGCCATGCGGCCACCCCAGCCGGTCTTGAACGGGCGGTCCGGCACGCTGCTCTGCCACTGGGCCTGCTGATCATTGTGGGAGAAAAGCTGCGGCGGCAGCCTGACCGAAAGCGCCTTGTACTGCGCCTGGGTGGTCGGCTCGACGAGCGTGCCGACGTTGGCCATCACGGCGAGCTTGCCGGTCGCGAAGAGGTTCTTCAATTCGACGGTGGACGGGTGCATGGCGAACTGGCGCCCGTCGGAGGTCCTGGGGGTTATCGGCAGCAAGTCGGCATAAGGAAGTGCGAGCGTGGTGCGCGCCGCCTGGTAACTGTTGAAGCCAGCGGTATCGTACGGGATGATCAGGTTGGACGAATCATTGCCGCCGTTGAGAAAGATGCAGACCAGCGCACGGTAGTCGGCCGCGACGTCCGATGCCATGCCCGGGATGCCTGGTCCGGAGGGAATGCTGGCGGCGGCGGCGGTGGCGCGGAGCGAGGCCAGGGCGGAGAGCATTCCGGTGGCGCCCACAGCGGCGCAGCATTGTCCGATGAATTGACGGCGGGGAACGGAGTTCATGGTGGCGAATGGGTTGAGGTCGTGGGACTGGAAGGAAGCGTGAGCGCGGGGATTCGACTACTTCTGGATCGCGCCGTCAGGGCTGGTCGCGATGAGATGGATCGCGGTCTGCGCGCGTTCGGTGGAACTCGCGTTGGCGCTGAGGGCGCCGAGGGCCGTGGTGATCCGTGAGCGGGTCGCCGCGGAGAGCTGTCCGCCGGTCATCACCAGCGAGAGATGGTCGAGCAGCGCGGAAGGGGTCGCCGCGAGGGCCTGCTCGGCGGTCAGGTTGAGCGTGAAGATCATCGGACCGTTCTGTCCGACCGCCGTCGCGTAGATGAGGTTGGCGAGGTAGTTGGGGACCAGGATCGCGGCGGTGTCGTCGGTGATCTGGAACTCAGGCGACACCAATCCGGCAGCCGCAAGATCGCCCGGCTCGACGTAGTCGGGCATGAAGAAGTTGAACACGCTGGGTGATTGCTGCGGGGCTTGGAACAGAGCCCTGTAGGCATCGATCTGGTTGTTGCGTCCGCTGCTCGTCGACCCGCCGAAGCCGCGCAGGAGTGCGGTGTAGCGCAGGAGCGGTTCCTTGAGCTTGCCGTAGCCCGGGGCCGCAAGCGCGGCGGGCGAACGGGCCTCGTAGTCGGTGAGGATGGCACGCACCACCGCCGCCATGTCACCGCGCACACCGCTGCCGTTGTTCACGAACTTCTGGGCGACGCGGTAGATGTATCCGGGGCTTGGATTGTCGGTGACCAGGCGCTGGATCAGCCGGCGGCAGATGAAGGGCGGCGTGTTCTCGTGCTGGAAAAGGGCGTCCAGGGTGCGCTTGAGGTCCTCGGTGCCGCCGAGATTCGCCGGGATGACGATGTTGTTGAAGATGGTCTTCTGCGAGTTCTCATGATAATCCGGGTACAGCATCATGGGATGGATGTTGTCCATCACCCCGCGCCGGAATTTGGGCTGGGGGTTGGTCGAATAAAAGCCCCACCCGGTGAACACCTTGGCCATCTCCGTGATCGTTCCCTGATTGTACGTCGGAATCGGCAGGCCGGTGGCATCCAGCTTGAGCGTGCCGTCAGGCTGCAGCTGGACCAGTCCGATGGTGAACAACTGCATGATTTCCCTTGCGAAGTTTTCGTCAGGATTCGTTCCGGCGACGGGATCGGCCTTGGCGTTGAACAACGACGACAGGTAGGCGCCCATGATGGGGCTGAGGGTGACGTCCTCCAGCAGGGTTCGGAAATTGCCGAACGCGTTCCTCGCAAGAATGTCCCAGTAGTAGGCGGCACCTTCAGTCTGGGCGACGGCGAGACCGTCGTCGCCGATCACCATGACCTGGCTGAGGGCGAAGGCCACGCGCTGGCGGAGCTGGTCATTCGCAAAAGGGATCGTGCGAAACCAGGCGCGTTGCTTGAACGCCTGGAAGTTGTCCTTCGGCCCCAGCTCGGGCTTGACCGAACGTTGATAGGCAAACTCGTCGAGTTCAGCCGCCCGGAAGTCTGTCGCCGGAATGGCCATCTGGGCCGTGATCCAGGCGTCCACCGACGTGCCGGTGAGGGCATCGATCTCGCTCTTCTTCGGACCGAAAGTGCCCTGGGTAAGCAGGCGGGCGGCATCCGCAGCACTCATCGAGGCAGTGGAGATTGCGGGCGGGGCGGCGGGCGCCGCGAAAGTCTGTGATCCCACCGCGCTCAGGAACGCGCCTCTGATTTCTCCCGCCGGATAGCTGGCCGTGTCGATGCCGACGTAGATGCGGCCCGTTTTCAGCGCATCCACAATTTGCGCGGCGGTGTAGGTCGCGGTGGGCTGGATGTACCACTGCGCATTGGTCACCTGACCACGTGGAAGATTGAGCACGTAGTCGCCGGCAGAGGTGCTGTCGCCAAGGAACAGGTGGGCGCCGGTCTGACTGGAACTGAGGTTGGAAAGGGTCACGTTCACCGTCGCAAAGGTCTCATCCGCACTGAGGACAATGCTGGCAAACCCGCCGGCGGCGGAACCGGTCGCCCCGCTCGAGGGACGGAGGGTGGACATCAACAAGGTGCCAGGGCTGTTGGTGATCGAGACCGTCGCTGCCACCGTTCCCAGTGTGTAGCCCGGGCCTGAGACCAGCGTGAGGATGACTGTCTCGGTGGTTTCAGGGGTGGTGTCGCTATAGGGCTGGACCACCACGGTAACGCTGCTGGCGCCGGCCGGAATGACGGCGGTTCCGCTCAACTCGGGGAAGTCCATGCCGTTGGTGGCGCTGCCGGACACGCCGTAGGAGACCGTGATCGGCAGCGAGAGGTCGCCCGTCCTCGAAATCGTGAACTCACCGGGTTGACCGCCCGCTTCGGACGCCGTGCTGCGGGACGCGGCAACGGAGACCACGACCGGTCCGGTTGGGGTGATGTCGTAGACTTCCACCAGCGCGACACCCGAGGTGTCGCCCATGCCGTTGACCTGGGCCGTGTAGGCACCGGCCGACACGTCCAGCAGGATGGCCGCATCCTTGCTGTTGTTTGCCAGGGCGAATGCGCCGCCCTGGGCGAATGCGCTGCTGAGGACACTGGCGGTCGCGGCGCTGGCATCCACCGGAGTGGCCCAGTTGTCATTGGTCGCGATGGTCACACCCGCACCGTTCTTGATGGTCAGCGTGGGATCCGCGAGGAAGCCGGGGACATTGAAGGTGGCGAGGGTCGGTCCGATGGCACGGACGAGCAGGCGGCGATAACCAGATCCTTGGGACACGCTGATTCCGGGAATCAGGATGTTGGCACCGGTCCCGACCATCGCGCGGGAAGAGATGTTGGTGAGCCGCGGACCGTTGGCGCCGATTTCGTACACCTCGATCAGGGCGACGCCCTTGGCCGCACTGCCTGCGGCACCACTCACCTGGACCGTGTATCCCCCGGGAGCCAGGGTGGCGACCAGGGCGGCATCCTTGGAACCGGCTGCCAGGCCGAACGCTCCGACCGAGGCGAAGGCCGAAGCATCGGCGGAATTCCAATTGTCGTTGGACTGGATGACGGTCTGGCCGGCAAAGAGGTCCAGGCGTGGATCGGGCAGCACGTTGGGCACGCCGAATTGTTGGAGTGACGGACCGATCGCGCGGATGAGGATGGTCTTGTTTGTACCCGGCCCGATCGTGAAACCACTCGTCAGAACATCGCCGCCGACATTGGTCTCCGCACGCGTGGAAAGATTGATCAGCCGGGAGTCCTGTCCGCGGAGGGGAGCGACGAATGTGACGATGAGCGCGGCGGAAATGAACGAGAGGCAGGGGTGGAGTTTCATACGCGGGGAGCCATTTGACGAATTATAGGGTTGGCAGGGAGCAGCGTCTGACGGGCAACAAGGTTCCGCTCAGGATAAACGCGCGAATTCATTCTCGGTTTCCTGAACGGCACGATGGATTCGCCGGCACAATATCGCCAGTCGTTTCTATTAAAAGTTTACGATGGGATAAAGCCCAGTGTGAGTACACCGCCTGCTCGCATCGGCACAGGTAACCCTTGGCAGAGGCGTTTCGATGGCCGAACGGTGTCCCGCTTGCCGCCAGCACCGAACGGGAGGCGTGGAGACCGGGCTATCCCACACCGAAACGACAGGCATGGGCGCTGAATCCCGCACCGAAGCTCACCAGCCACCAGTCGTTGCTGGCATCGGGCTGTCCTCCCTTGAGTGCCTCCTCAAGGGCAAACAAGACGGACGGGCTGCTCATGTTGCCAAAACGATGGAGGATCTCGGCAGCCGACCTGAAATCCTGCCCGGGCAGGGCGTCCGCAAGCGCCATGAGCACATCCCGCCCCCCTGAGTGGGAGATGATCCGCCCCAGCGGACGCAGGGAGGGATCCGAGCGGGCGCGGGAGTAGAGGATGCGGACGGCGTCCGCGGCAAGTTGTGGAACGGAGGGATGCAGGAGGTTCCTCAGTTTTCCATTCCTGGTTTCAAAGCGGATCCGGTCGCGGTAGGCGGGTTGGTGCAGCGTGTCGAAGGCGCGACACTGAAGTCCCGCGCGGTCCGGTGATGACTTCCAGACGGCAGCGGCGGCGCCGTCTCCAAAGAGGCAGGCGCTGAGGAGAACGCCGAGATCGTCATCCAGGTAAAACGCGGCCGAACACACTTCGACCGCAACCGTCGCCACCACCGCGCGGCGATTCTCCGCCAGAAATCCTCCGGCCGATCGGAGCGAGGGGATCGCGGCTCCGCAACCCAGGCCCACCAGGTCCTGCAGGCAGGTGTCGCTCCGCAGTCCGAGGCTTTCGGCGACGTAGCTGGAGACACCCGGGCAGAGGTATCCGGTGCAGGTGCACACGATCAGGGCGTCGAGTTCGCGGGGTGCAACGCCTGCCTTTGCCAACGCCGCCTCGAGAGCTTGGGCGGCAAGGCGAGGCGCTGCGGCGCGGAAGGTGGCATTGAGTTCATCCGGTGTCCGGTCGAGGATGTGATCCAAGTCCGTCGCCGCAAAATGTCGCGTGGCGACGCCGGAATTCCCCGTGAGCACGGACTTGAGGATGAAGAGCGATTTTCGACTCAGCCGGCGCCGGACATCCGAACGCTGGAGTATTGCCCAGCACTCAGCCTGGGTGAATCGGGCGGGAGGAACGGCGGTCGTCAGCGCGTGCAGGTACATGGTACGGAAGACTTCGCTAATGGAGAGCGCGATAAACCGGGGCAAAGGGAACGAGTCCGGCGTGGTTTGCGGCAAGAAACCAGCGTTGCGTGAAAGGCCGGTGCATGAAGCCATGCATCCAGACGGCACACGAGATCCGGAGACGAAATCGCCTGCGGATGCGCCGCCGCACCTGACGGGCCACGTCGCCCCATGCCATGCTGCCCCTGGCCCACAGTACCACGGGCTCCACGGCAGCGGCCGCACTTTGAAACGCCATGGCCATCCCGTTGCCGGTAAACGGCGGGATCATGGCATAGGCGTCGCCAATCAGCACGCGCATGTCGCGGGCGGAAGCGCGGTCGAAGCCGAAACCCGCCACCGCGCAGACGGAGGTGGGCACCGGTTCGGCGGCCTCAATGCGGCTGGCCAACCCCGCGAGGCCAAAGGCGCGCAAATGACTCAACAGCGGGTTTTCCGCCGACGCGGATCCCGTTCGATCGGCCGGGATGGGACCGCGAAAGAGCCCGCAGACGTTGACGCGGCCGTTCTCCACGGTGGTAACGCCAACATAGGCGTGACGCCCGAGGTGCAACTCGAGGTCGGCCGCAGCCTTCAGACCGTCGACATGACACTTCAATCCGACCCACGACGATCGCCTGCGCCGTCGTCCGACCGCGACGATGCGACCTTCGCGCGACTCGTCCACGGGAACGCGTTGGCGCATCCGCAGTTCACCGCCGGCGGCGACAAATGCATCGGCGAGCCTCTGGTCAAGGACGTAACGGCTGAGTCCCAACGCCGGCTCCGGCAGCGTGGAAACCCCGGCCGCCCGGCCCTGGCGAAACCAGGCGAGGGTGCGGTGACGGCACGCGTCGGCCAGAATGGGTTCCAGGCCGAGGCGTGCAGTCGTCCCGGCATCCAGCCCGGCGACGAACTCCCCGCACACCCGGTGGCGCGGATAGGTGCCGGCTTCGAAAATGGTCACCGGCACCCCGGAGCGGCGCAGCGCGAGACCCAGCGACAATCCGGCGAGACCACCGCCGACGATTTCGACTGGGCGCGGCAACGTCATGAGTGGTCGGACCGGCGGGTGGCGACAAGGCGGTACACGCCGCGTGGAGTGGTGCTGGCGTGGCTGTTCCAGTGTAGCGGATCCAGCCCGAAAACGGCTGCAAGCTCATCGCCGCGAAAACCGGCGGCAATACTGACGTGGCCATCATGCCGGCTGACCCGGTTGGCACGCACCATGAGGCATACGGCGCGAAAAAGCCATTGCCACCGACGGGCCCGAGCGGGTTCAGCGCAGAGAATCATCCGGACACTGTTGCGCATCCTTGCACCCAGCAGCTTCAAGTCGGCGTCTTCAAGATGATGGAAAAACAGGTTGGCGACAACCACGTTATAGCTGGTCCAGCCATCAAATGCCCTGGCGTCGGTCTGGAACCAAAGCGACCCACGCGGCCAGTCGGGTGGTCGCGGTGCCAGATCCAAGGCATCCCAATGACACTCGCGGGGCAGTACGGACCTGCGCAATTCGCCTGTGCCCGCGCCCAGTTCGAGAATGCGATCGCCCGGTCGCATGAGCCGCGGCAGCGTGTCGCGGAACCAGGCCGGGTTTCCCATCGCCCGATTGAAGCAGCGCAGGTCGCGCCGGCTGTGAATGGCGTCGCTGTCACCTGGGGGCAGGGTGTCGAGCAGCTCGGGCTTGAGTGTCCTGGAAACCACGGTGCAGGCAGGGAAGCGAAACGGCGCCAACGCTAGTGAAGCCGCCCGGCATTTCACAATCCCAACCTGAGGACACTCCCCGGCCTGTCAATCGGCGTGCAGAGAGCAGCTTTGCGCGAGGATGTGCAGCGGCTGGGTGATCGGCACCAGTGAGTTTGCCAAAGCCATAGATTAGAGCCTGTCCCAAGTTCGTCGGCCAGGAGCACATTCTCCTGCCCGGCGGCCTGCTGCCGCGGCTCGTGGCGGCGAACCGCTTCGGCTCATTGATTTTCTACGGCCCCCCGGGTTGCGGGAAGACCAGTTTCGCCGAGGCGATTGCCCGCGAAACACGCAGCCGGTTTGTTCGGGTGAACGCGGTGATGTCCAACGTCGCCGAACTGCGCGAGATCCTCGCCTCCGCACGCCGCCAGCTGATTGTGGCGGCAGTCAGCGATGGCGCGGGATTTGCCGGCCCAGCCAGTCGATGACCTCTCGATGGATTCCGTCGGTCAGCCGGTTCTCGTCAAACGGCGTTGCCATTTCAATCCCGCCTTCCTCCCCGAGGGATGCATAGGTCAGCCGGGCGAACGCCACCGTGTCGCGCACCTCGCCCAGCGTCGCGTAGCGATCCTCGGTCGGGGCGACGATCAGGACCTTTCGCGGAGCCATTGAGGCCAGGATTTCATTGTAATCGACCGGGACCCGATCCTCGTGCCCGATGAACGCCCCGAGCCGCGGCAGCCAGCCGTAGAATTGGCTCAGGCGGGCAAGTCCGCCGTCGCGCCGGCCGGCCACGTCGGTCCGCAACGGCGTGAAGGCCGCTGCGGCGGCCACGCCGTCGACCCGCTCGTCGATGCCGGCGGTGAAGAGGGCCGTCGTTCCGCCCATGGCGAAGCCGTAGAGATAAACGGGCCGCGGCGTTCCCAGCAGTTCCGTGGCGGCGTCGATCGCGTTGCGCGCATCGCAAACCATCTTGCCCATCAATGACGCATTGGGATGCCGGACATAGAACTCCCGTCGCTCCTCCTGGCGGAAAAAGGTGCCGATGGGATCGAACGCGAA
The DNA here is from genome assembly GCA_964583635.1 of uncultured Opitutaceae bacterium. Classification (GTDB taxonomy): domain Bacteria; phylum Verrucomicrobiota; class Verrucomicrobiia; order Opitutales; family Opitutaceae; genus UBA6669. The sequence goes on from CAZOXB010000012.1 coordinate 22,380, forward strand.
GACGGGATACCCGGCCTTGAGCAGCGCGACGGGGGCGAACTCCCCCATGCTCCGGCCGGGCGCATAGCCTTGGGCCGTCTGAAAAGCCGCCAGCCAGATGACGACCGGGCGGTGTTGGTCCTGCTTGGGCACGAACAGGCAGCCCGTGACATTGTCGCCAAACGTGACCACGGTCGCCGCGACACTGGATTCACGCGCGGGTCTCACGAATGGCTCGGACTCGTCGGCGTCGGGATCCGGGGGGCCGCGGCGGGGCGCCGGCGGCGGCACGCCGTCGACCTCGTCCTGAATCTTGGTGAAGTGATTGCGCATCGCGACGGGCAAGGTCGCAAGCTCCCGCACGACCACCGGGGTTTTCCGGTAGGGAATCTCATCGCCGATCAGCCATTGGATCCTTTGCGCCACCTCCCGGTGACGGGACGCCTGGATTTCCGGCGTGACGGGAGCGACCGGCGGCTGGAGGGAGAGTTGCGGATTGACGCGGGGAAATTTCGCGACGTCGACGGGGTTGCGCGCGGCCCACGCCTGGTAGTCCCAAGGATGAAACGGCCGGTAGGGAAACAGGCGCGACAGCGGCTGCGCGCCGCTCCGCGCATTCAGCAGGAAATCGCTGTAGGCGGCGGGCGTCTCCGGGCCGAAGATGGTGTGCCCGCCCGGGCGGTAGCGCACGACCAGGTTCGAGGCCCGGCCGAACATTTCGTAGACGGGCTCGATGGACCGATGGACCTGCTCCACGGCCCAGGTGCTTTCCACCGCATCTTCCGTGGCCGTGCTCGTCAGGAGAGGGCGCGGGGCGATCAGAGCATAGAGAAAATGGCTGTCCACCGGCAGCTTGTCCTCGTTGCCCGCGAAAAAGCGGGCGCGCAGGTTGATCCAATCGGGATGTTGGCGCGACATGCGTTCGACCGAGGCGCCGGAGTAGTACTGGTCGGAGAAGCGGTAGGGAATCGAACCGGCCGTGCCCGAACTCGAGGAGATGACCCCGGCAAAACGCGGATCGAACGCCGCCGCCGTCAGCGCCACCTTCCCCGAGCGGGAATGCCCGCCGATGTAAACCTGGTGCGGATCGACGAAAGGCAGCGTGACCAGCCAGTCCAAGGCACGGCTGGCGCTCCATCCGCGCCGCCGCAGCGCGGACCAATCCCGCTTCCCGAAAAGCTCGCTGTATTTCAGGGACTCGTCGCCTCTCCCGTCGCGCGCGTTGTGGACGGCGAAACCGAAGCCGCCGCCGTCCATCGCCTTCTTAACCCACGAGCGATACCGTTCGCTGTCGCAAAGAAATATCCCCGACGGCGCGCGGTTTTTCGGGAGGTAAAGCTTCACACCCAGCTTTGCCGCGTGGTCCGGACCGAAAGACAGGCGCACGTTCCAGACTTCGTATCCGTCAATGGTCGTCTTCTCGAGGATTTCGGCGACGACGTTGCCCGGTGCCGGTGGCGCCACGCCGAGCACCCACCGCTCCATCTGATCGGCGAGCTGCTGTCGGCGCTCCGGCCAGTTCTCCGGCGTCGCGCGGCGTCCGCGCCCCAACTCGACCCAGCTCAGGGGGTCCGGGAGGAAGAACTGAGACGGCATCAGGTCGAAGTCGGGCGGCAGTTCGCCTTCGCGCTTCAGAAAGTCATTGAACGCTTCAAGCGGCTCGGTCGGGGGCAAACGTCGCTGGAGCCCCTCCAGAATGGCCTTCCGCTTCGCGATGCTGCCGGGTTCGAGGGCAGCCGGATTGGCGGGCTCGGCGGCACGGCCAAGGGAGAATCCGGCCAAGAGACACAGGATAGCCGCCAAGCGCGGCACGACCCGCCGCAGGGAGGATGCCGGCCGCGCGACGCCCGATGTATCCGGCACTTTTGTGACGTGGAACGAGGTGTTGTTCATGTTGATGTCGATTTTGATTTCCGATGGGAGTTCCGGAGGAAAGGACGGTGCGCCAAAGGCTTCGGGCTGGTCGGAGTCATTTCAGCGAGACTCGCTAGGCGTCACAGCGGGCGCGAAGACCGGCGTGCGCCCGAGCCGCGGGATCGCGCAACACGGAAAAGGTCTGCGCGTGTTGCGCGTCGGACAGCGGCTTCCGGAAGTTCTCAATGCCGTGGCGGCGCATGTATTGACCGTTGAGAACGCCGGTGCGACTGCAACCGCTAATCGCCGGGAGGTTAAATCGGGTCAGTCCTTACACCGCAACCTAATCGACAGCGCGACCGCTACGGAACCCAACTTGGTCGCGTAGACGGAAAGCGGACCCATGGACCGAGCAGGTTCGCGACGGTCACCTCATCGCTCCAAAAACATCCCTGCCGGCCCGCGGTCACGGTCCGGGGAGTATACCTTCCTCAGATACAAGAAGTATGGACTTCTCTGAGTGACAGATGTCAAGAGATGTTTTGTCAGAGGCAAAACGGCGTAGGTATAAATCACCTACATGATGGTGCATCGTTCTTTGTTTGAGAAGTGGGCAAATCCCGCAGGGGCCGCGGGTCATCGAGCGGCGGTCATTCTACTTGGCTTGAGAAGAAGACTCCGCGATCACACTTCTCTCAGCGGCAAGCATCGCGCCTCCGGCATGGTGATATATCAGATCCCCGGCCCTCTATTCTGACCCAAGACGCATTCCACGAATGGGAATCGTCAGACCAAGGGATAGGAAGCGTGCCAAATGTGAAGTTGCCCCGTCGGCTCGGCGTGATCGACAACGCCACGTTGCAGAAGGTCGAAGAGGCAGTACGGACTTGGCTCGGGCTTGATGGGGAGCGCGCATGACGGACCGGATGGAGAAGGCTTTCGTGTGTCGGGTTGGCGGGAGGGGAGAACCGTGAAGGGCGGGTATCACATTTTCGCTGCCCGCCGGCCGGCAGGGGCGGTTCTGGAGGGATGAGGTGACGGTGCCCGAGGTGACACCGCGGGTGCCGGTTCGAAACTTTGGAGTCATCATGGCTCGAGCACCGACAACCGGCGCGCCGGCTCCGCCGGACTTCCGTCGGTCCGCCATCGTTTGTGTTGCGGACCGGCCGGTCTCGGGTCTCCTGTCGGGTTGCGTTCTCTGACATGCCTGATCCCGCCCAGACCGACCTTTTTCCGGAGGCCTCCGCTCCGTTGCCGGCCATAGACCCGGCGAAGCCCGTACCCGCGTCCCACCAGCCGCTGGCGGCCCGCATGCGCCCGCGCTGCCTCGCGGAGATCGTCGGTCAGGACCACATTCTCCAGCCCGGCAGCCTGCTGCCGCGGCTCGTGGCGGCGAACCGCTTCGGCTCATTGATTTTCTACGGCCCCCCGGGCTGCGGGAAGACCAGTTTCGCCGAGGCGATTGCCCGCGAGACCGGCAGCCGGTTCGTCCGGGTGAACGCGGTGATGTCCAACGTCGCCGAATTGCGCGAGATCCTCGCCTCCGCACGCCGCCAGCCTGGAGCGCGCACACTTCTCTTCATCGACGAACTGCATCGCTTCAACAAATCGCAGCAGGACCTGCTGCTGCCGGACGTGGAGGAGGGATCCGTGCGGCTGATCGGAGCGACGACCCACAATCCCGGGTTTTACGTGAATCCGCCGCTGCTCTCGCGCAGCCATCTCTTCCGCCTGGAGCCGCTTTCGCCGGCCGCGGTGGCGGGGGTCCTGCGGCAGGCCCTCGTCGATGGGGAACGCGGCCTCGGCGAGCGGCGCATCACGGCGGACGACGCCCTGCTCAACGACCTCGCCGTCCTCTGCGACGGCGACCTGCGTCGCGCACTCAACGCCCTTGAGGTCATTGTTCTCGGTCTGCCGGAAGGCGCCGCGCTCTCGGCCTCCGACATCGAGGTCTTCGCGCGCGAGCGCCGGATCCGCTACGACGCCGACGAGGATGAACACTACGACACCATTTCGGCATTCATCAAGAGCTGCCGCGGCAGCGATCCGGACGCGGCGATGTACTGGCTGGCGAAAATGCTGGCGGGCGGGGAGGATCCCCGGTTCATCGCGCGCCGACTGGTGATCCTCGCCAGCGAGGACGTCGGCCTCGCCGATCCGCAGGCGCTCCCCCTTACCGTCGCCGCGCATCATGCCTGCGACTTCATCGGCCTGCCCGAAGCGGAGCTGACCCTGGCGCACGCCACGCTCTACATCGCCTGCGCGCCCAAGAGCAATTCGGCCACCCTGGCGCTCGCGAAGGCCCACAACACCCTCCAGCGCGAGCCCGTGCAAGCCGTGCCTCCCGCCCTGCGCGACAAGGGAGGTCAGGCGAGCAAACGCGCCGGCCATGGCAAGGGCTATCGTTATTCCCACGATTATCCCGAGAACATTTCGGGACAGGACTACCTGGAAAGGCCGCTCGACCTCTACACCCCCAAGCCCGTCGCCTGGGAGGCGAAAATCGCGGAAAGGCTCACTCGCTGGAAGGCACTGAAGGCCGAGCGCGCCCTCCGTCCGCCGGCAACCCCGCCGCCGCAGGACATCGGTCTCCCGCGCGCATGATCCCGGGCACCGCTCCGAGGAACCCCGCGCAGCGGGCCGCCGCAAGGTTCTGGGGGATTCAACCCACAAGACGGTCCAAGTTTACCGCTTCTTCACCCGGCAGGCCTTGAGCTCCCCTGGATTGTGGATAGATGTATGCCGCTATGACGCTGAGTACCCCGGTTCTGAAGACACTGTTGATGACGGCTTCGCTGAGCATGGTCGTGCCGATCGTCGCACAAACGACCCCGCCTGCGCGACCGAAGGTGGACGCCCGCCCCGGGGCACCCGATCCCGATGTCGTGCTGCCGGGCAGCGTGATTCCGCACGGCGAAGGATGGCTCAGCCTCTCCCTTGCCGATGGCACGTTTCTCGTCGGCCTGTATGACGCCCGGAAGCAGCCGATCGACATGCCCTTCGTGCGTGCGACCGCCCGCTGGAACTCGCCGCTTCGCACCAGCGAGCAGCACCTGGTCCTGAATCCCACGGGGGACGGACGGACCCTTAAGGGAAGCAGGCCGGTGAAGCCGCCCTACGTCTTCAAGGTCTACCTGACGCTCATGAACGCGGACGACAGCGTCGGCGCCTCGTACGTCATCGATTTCCGGGGCTGAGCTCCCGCCATGACGCTTGCCACGGCCATCGCGGAGACACGGCGCTACATCGACCGGCATTGGGAGGAAACCTTCCGTCCGCCCGGCAAGGACGACCGGAAGGAGATCATCCTCCCGCATCCGCACACTGTGCCGTCCACCGATCCGAGCATGTGGCTGTTTTTCTATTGGGACACCTATTTCACAAATCTCGGGCTCATCCGTCAGGGTCGTGTGGCCCAGGCACGCAACAATGCGGAAAACGTTCTCCATTGCATCGAGCAGCTCGGTTACGTTCCGAACATTTCGGTGCGCATCGCCCACAACCGCTCGCAGATCCCCGTAGCGGCGGTGCTGCTGGACGAGTTGCACCGCCTGGCACCGGATCGTGCCTGGCTGGAACGCGCCCATGCCGCGATCACGCGGGAATATGCGTTCTGGCGGGCGCTGCGGACCGCGCCCAACGGGCTTGCCGCCAACGGCACGCATGCGGATCCGGCCACGCTCGCGGATTTTTACCACGTCATCAAGCGCCGCCTGCGCGACATTCCGGACGAGCCCGTCGACCGCCTGTGCTACCTGCGTCACAAGATGGCGGAGTGCGAGGTTTGGGATTTCAACCCGCGCTTTGACCAGCGCTGTGCCGACTTCAACCCGATCGACACCAACGCCGTCCTTTTCCAGGTCGAAACCATTGCCGCCGCCTGGTCGGGGGAACTGGGCCGCCGCGACGAGGCGGCGATCTGGCTGCAGCGCGCCGCCCTGCGCCGCGAACGCGTGGATCACGCCCTCTGGGACGAAGCACGCGGCTATTATTTCGACTACGACTGGACGCAGATGCGTCGCGGGCCCGTGGTGTCGGCGGCCCCCTATTTCGCGATGTGGACGGGACTGTGCTCCGAGGCACAGGCCGCCGCGTTGGTGCGCAATCTGCCGCTCGTCGAGCGGGATCACGGGCTCATCACCTGCGCCGAAGGCAGCAACACCTCGGCGAACACCTACCAGTGGGACGCCCCCAACGCCTGGCCACCCGTGCAGGCGGCGGCCATCCTCGGCCTGCAGCGCTACGGCTATCGGGCGGAGGCGAGGCGGCTCGCGGAAAAATACGTGATGACCTGCGCGCGCAACCTGGATGCGACCGGACAGCTTTGGGAAAAATACAATGCCCTCACCGGTGGCATCGACGTGGCCGACGAGTACAAGATGCCGCCGATGATGGGCTGGACCGCCGGCGTCTTCCTGCTCGCCGCGGAAGTGCTCGAGACCTGAACGGGCCGCAACCCGGATCGCGCATTCGTTTCAGGTCGGCCCCATTTCCGAAACAACCAGGGCGGGCCGTGGCCAAACCATGGCGGCTGTTCGTATCCAGTCAATCGGTACGCGCTGCGGCGGCCCGGCGGACCGTGAGGCAGTCCAACGTACCGACGATGACCAGCCCCGCCGTGCCGATCAAAAAAATCCAGCCACCGTATTTGCACGCAATCCAGACGGAGTGACTGAGTGTGCTCATTTCCACGGGTTCACTGAAGGCCAGCCCGCGGGCGCCCGGGCCGGCCCGGCCCACGATCCGGGCGGCCTCCCGGGGAGCACGCACATAGGCGGCTCGCCAGGAATCCCCCGGGGGCTTGGTGGGGCGTATCGTTCCCAAAATCCGATGATCCTTCTCGGCAACCAGGTCCAGCGACGTCCCCGGATGCCCAATGTCCCCGCTGGTTTCAATCTTCCACCAGCCCCTGCCTGGCGCCAGCACGGGAGACTCCCATGATTCCCCCGCAGCGAGGGAACGCACCTTCCGGAACTCGAGGGGAGGGAGCGAGGAGCCGGCCGGCGACATCCCGTCCACGGGAACGGGCGCCCGAATACTTACCGGCAGGATCGATAGGATTTGCGGTCGCAGGAGGATGTCAGCGAGCCATTGGTCCGTCAGGAACGGTATCCGTCTTCCCTGGAGGACCGAGACATCGCGGGTGAGCACGAGCGCCTGCACACTGGCTTCATACTCCCGGTTTTCGTCTCGCTTGACGAGAAGCTCGAAAGACCAGACTTGCCTGGTGCCGATTGTTGCCGCAACGGCGATCAATGCGAGATAGGCGAGGCCGGTGCCATAATTCGCTCCAGCCGGTGCTCGCCGCAACATCAGTGCGAGACTCAAGAAGCTGACAAGGCACATCACGCCGGTCACGTCACCATAACGGATCGCCGGGATTGGATAGGATCCTGCACGCGAATAGGACACCACAACGGCCTGCACGAGCACCCACAGGCCGGCAGCCGCAACAAAGGTGACGGCGGAATCCTTGTTCTCCCACCCCAAAAGCCAGCGGATCGCCAGCACCAACCACGGCAACATCAGGAAGACTCCCAGCCATGGCCATGCCATTTTGGGCCACGCGAGGGAACTGATCACATAGTGCACGAATTCCCAGACGGTTCTTGCCTTAAGCGAATCGTGGAGCGGCATCGGCGAAATCTGGCAGATACCGACGAGGAGAATGCATAGACCGACGCCGGCGGCCCAGAGGGCGTCCCGCCGACGATCCCGATCACGCCAAGCCATGACGAGGGAGAGGCCGAGGATTGGCGCGCCGCAGAGGAAGCCCGAGCCCATGCACACAATGGACAGGAGGCCGGCGCCGGTCCCAAGCCACCAGCCCGCACTCAACGCCGGACGACAAAGCAGCTGGTGCAGCGCGAACAGTGACAATCCGACGAGAAAATAAAACTGGGACTGGAATCCGCTGAGCAGGTTCTCCCACGAAATGGCGGTACCGGCGGCAAATAGCAGCAACAGCGCGAAACCGTAATACCAGTAGGTCGTGAGAACGCGTCGTGACCAGGCCAGCAAGGCCGCCGCAAGAAACGCATGGAACGCCGCATTGGCGACACACTCGGCGCGGGCATCCCATTGTCCACCGAGAGCTGTCAGCGCGACCGTGACCAGCCGCGTTGGCAAAATGCGATGTTCGTTGTGGGCGGCAAGAAGCGCCGTGGTGCGGAACAACTGGCCGTCCATCCACGGGATCAGCGTTCCCTCACCTTCCGCGTTCCACTGGTCCATGAAGGGTACATCGCTGCCAAAGCGGTCGATGACCTCCATCTTCTGTCCCAGCACGCCCAGAAAGAGGCAAAGCGGAACGAGCCAGGTGCGGGCGTTGTCACGAAACCATGCGGTCATTCGATTCAAGAGGGAAAGCAGGAGGAAGCGATGGTGAAGACTCCCGCCCCTGCCGACGGGATTTCCTGAAGGGCAGGCAGACCGCCCGTCGGTCAGCCTAGTTCCCGTCCTTCTCGAGCCGGGCCGCCTGTTGCTTCAGCCAGGTTTCGTAACCCTTCTTACGCGGTCCGACATAGCGGTACGTGTCAAAAACCGCTCCCTGCCCCAGCGCCCGGGGATCCTGCTCCTCCCGCAGCATTTTCATCATGCGGCTTCGCAGCTCTTCGACCACGGGGGCAAGGGCGAGGTCCCCGGCGAGGTTGTTGACCGTTTCAGGATCATCGCTGAGGCGATACAATTCATCCGCCGGGCGTTTACCCAGGGAGAGTTCGTAGAAATATCCGCCCAGACGTTTGATGATTTCCTTGGTGGGGCTCGGGTCGACGTTGCCGAAATCCGTCTCCGGATTCCCTGCCGGCCAGCGCTCCGGGAAAAAGTTGTGCACATACAGATACTCCCGTGTCCGCAGTGCGCGCACCGGGTAACCCCAGTCATTGGGGCGTCCGATATCGTGCCGTTCTTTTCCGGACAGCATCGTGTCACGCCCCTCGATCCAGCCCGACCGGGTGGATTTCAGGATGCCCACCAGGCTCCTGCCCGTCATCTGGGGATGCACCTTCAATCCCGCGAGTTCCATGTAAGTGGGGGCAAAATCCCGCACATTGATGAAATCCTCCACGACACGTCCGGGCGCGATCCCCTTGCCCCAGCGCATGGCGAGGGGGATGTGGATGGCGTCTTCGTGGATCTGCCCCTTCACGTAGGGGAAGGGCATGCCGTGGTCGGAGGTGACGATCACCAAGGTGTTCCCGAGTTCGCCCGAGGCCTCCAGCATCGCGAGCGTGCGGCCGATGTGGGCATCCGCCGATTCCACCTCGATCGCATAATCGAGCAGGTCGGAGCGAACGCCGCTGGTGTCCGGCAGGTAGGAGGGTACTGCCACCTGCTCGAGCTTCTTGCCGAAGCGCAGGCCTGAACCGGGATCGTACGGACGGTGCGGCTCACTGAAGCCCATCCAGAAACAGAAGGGTTTGCCCTTGGGACGCGTCTGGAGGAATTGCTCGAAGTTTCCGGCGTAGTCGTTCCTGCGGATGTCGGGCGTCTCCGGCTGCCGGGTACGTTCGTCAAATGACGGCCCGGCGGGATTCCTCGTCCGTCCGGTCAGCGTCTTGAAATCCCCGGGGGCCCATCCCTTTCCGGTCAGCCCGACGGTATAACCCTCCGCCTCGAGCAGATCGGGATAAACCTCAAAACCCGCGGGAAACATCCCGTTGTGGCAGACGGCCTCCTTGAGCTGCCAGGTGTTGCGTCCCGTCAGAATCGTGGCACGACACGGACTGCACTTGGGGTTCGAGGTGAAGGCATTCTTGAAAAGGATGCCCTCACGGGCCACGCGGTCGAAGTTCGGCGTCC
>CAZOXB010000013.1:0-30790 GCA_964583635.1 uncultured Opitutaceae bacterium
ATCCTCGAGCGTGCGGGTGAGGATGTTGGCGACAGCCGGGATGGTCGATGTAACAGCCGGCTGGACGGACCGCGCCTGCCATAAGAAGAGGCCGATTGCCACCATGGCGGCGATGCCCAATGGCGCGAGCCAGACGCGCCGCCGGCTGAGCAGGCGGAATACGCGGCGCGGGCGGGGCGCGAGCAGGTCGCGGTTCGGCTGCAGGCTGTGTTCCGGAAGCCATTGTCCGAGGCGGTTGAGCCGGTCCCAGTTGCGTTTGTGCCGGGCGAGCACGACCCCGTGCCGACGGTCGGCGGCGAGCCAATGCAGGAACTCGTCCTGCTCGGATGGCGTCAGACCGCGGTCCGTGCGGAGGACCCAGGCGGCGGCCTGTTGCTCGACCACCTCGATCGCAGGGTCATTGGGCGGAGTGTCGCTCATGATTTGGTCGTCCCGTCGTGGAGCGCGAAGTATTCTCCGAGCTTCCGCAGGGCGATGGAACCCTGGACCTCCACCGTGTGCTCGGCGATGCCGAGTTCGGCCGCAACCGCCTTCTGGGACATGCCGTAGATTTTCCGCAGGGTGAGAATCTGGCGGCAGCGGGTGGGCAGGGATTGGATGGCTTTGGTCAAGAGTTCGATCTCCTCGGAGCGGGCCACGGCTTGGGGCACGTCTATGCTCTCATCCAGGATGCCCCACAATTCGTTTTCCGTTAAGGCATCCTCGCGCGCCGCCACGCGATGACGAACCTGCATGAGGGCGAGGTTGCGCGCCGTTACGAAGAGAAGGGCCTTCGGTGACCGCACCCCGCCGGTCGCCCGCGCCTTCAAGACGCGAACAAACGCCTCCTGCACGATGTCGTCGATGTCGGCCTGCGCCGTGAACTGGCTGCGCAGCCAGGCGCGCAACATCGGCTCGTGCGGCTGCAATTCCGTCGAGAACCAGTCATGATCGGGTGAATTTTCGGGAGGCAAGGGAGGGGATGGCGTGGCAGGAAAGGACACCACCTTATCCTTGGATGCGCCAGCGTGCCAAATCCTCTATGGGGATTTCCATGCGGAATGGCGGTATGTGGCAAGTCCTTGACCGCCAGCGGGCTTGATCCGGGTCCTGCGGGGGCATGGTGAACGCGGGTGCGCCGGATTTCACCGGCCTGTTCCGGTAACTCCAGCGGTTCGACCGGGCCGTGGCAGCGGGGTGTTTTCCCAGGCCGTGATCCGCCGGAGGTGTTCAAGCGCGGGTTGGTGATTCACCGCGAGAAGGAAATCCCAGGCTGCGAGCGTGCGCCGGTAGAAGAGCGTTCGTTCGGCGGCGATCCTCGTGCTCAGTTTGCGCGGCGGCGGATTGAAAGTCTCCACCGGTCGCGGTGGCGGGAAAAGTCTGTTCGCGGCGGCGGCCACCTGCGGGTCCGTCGAGGCCCGCGCCCACTCGCCGATCCGCACGCGGCGCTGCGCTCCCCACCGGGTCACGGCTTCCGCTTTCTTCGGGTTCATCGTGGACGGAAACGCGTAACCGGAAGACCAGTAGAGCTCGTTCAGGATCGGATTCTGTGATCCACGCGCGAAGAGAAAATCCCGGCCCTTTTCCTCGAGGGTCAGCAGGTGGCGCTCGAAGGCAAGCTCGTCCCCGGCAAGTCCTCCGACCTTCCCCGCCTTGACGGCAGCCTGCCAGACCGGACGCACGATCTCCCGCCAGAGTTTCTCCCGTTCGTTCGGACCCGTGGCCGGTCGGCGGGGACGACCGGCGCGGCGACCGGACGGACCCAGAGCCCGCTCCAATTCAGCACGCGTGCCGGTGGAGATCAACGTCGCGGCGCCGGGGTTCTGCTCGGTCATCCGCGTGATGAACCGCTCGAACTGCGCACGACGGGCACCAAAAGCCTGATCCGCGTTTTCCGCCAGGCCGGTCCCGACGGCGCTCCGGTAGGCCTCGATCCGTGCCTGCAGGTCCGGATTGAGCGAGGGCTCTTCGGCGAGTTGCTCGATCAGGTCGGCCCACAGCTCGAGAAACTGTTCGGAGGTGCTGCGCGGCTTGTCGATCGTCTGGTCCACCAGCACGGCGGCCTCGTGCGCGGCGGCGAAAGATGGCAGTCCGGAACCCTTGGGCTGACCGTCAAACAGGTCGATCCCCAGCAAGGCTTCCGGAATAAATCGTTCATAGCCGGCCCACCGGTCCGGATCAGGGTCGGGGTCGCAACCTGCGGCCAGCGAAGCCTCATCAACGGCGGTGAAACCGGCCACGGACAGCAACGGCATCGGCGCGGCGCCGTCCTGCCACTTGGCCACCGGAGTGGCGAACCAGCCGGCCTCGGGCCGAACCTTCCGCGGCAGACCGAGAAAATGGAAACCCCCGGAATGGCATTGCGTCATGCAGAACACCACCCTCCCCGCCCCAAGCCCGGTCTCAAGTGCGGCGCGAAGTTCGGTAACGCTGAGTTCCTCAGCGGGGTTTGTATTCCAACCTTTGCGTCCCTTCTTCTCGAGTTGCCACAGGGTGACAACGCTCTCCTTCGGCTCCTTTCTTGCGAGGGAGCCATGATCGCCGATGAAAAGGTAGAGCGTGCCACCGTCGTGCACGGCAGGCAGAATTTCCATCCGGAGTGTCCGGAGGAATTCCGCCTTCCGGGCCGGACGATTGTGCAGGAGCGCCCCCGGAAGCCAGAGGTCGCGCAAAGTGCCGTCCTCTTTCACCCGCTTGTGCACGTCGGCGAGGATGGGCGGCTCGCCCTCACGGTTGCCGACCCCGAAGAAGATCCACACCGATTCCGCAGGGTAGGTGCGCTGGAGATGCGCAGCCATCCCCTTCGCCTGAAGGTATTGGGAGAAGTTGTTGCTCAGCGGCGTCCCGCCGCCGGACAGGAGCACAAAGGCATCGCGCGCCACGACCAGTCCGGCGCTCGCAAGCGCAAGGGCGACGATGGCAATCCAGCGGGGGCTGCGGGACATGAGGAGGGAGATTGGCAGACCGGAGCGGACGTGAGACGAGCGAAATCGGGCGAAGATTCATCGTCGCGGACATTGTGGGCCAGCATACTCACGTTGTAGGAATCGCCATTCGCCTCAAAAGCAGGTGAAGTGACTGCAAATGGACGGTGATTGGCACCCGTCTTACGCACGACCTGGACTCCGGGCCCACACCGCCCAAGACCCGGCGGCTCCGGGGGTCACCGGCTGGGGATTGCGGGAGATATTACTTTTGGCCTATGGTTATCGGCCATGTCCGCCGCTAAGATGCATCGTCGGCCATTTGTTTCTCCACCAGCCAGGTCCCGCGAGACCGCGGGTCTGTCGCACACACCAAACACCATGAATCCTGACACCGTGTCCGTCGCCCGATCCCGGGTGTTCGCGTGGTCGCTCGGCCTCGCCGTGCTCGCCACCACCGCCGCTGCCCAAACGACCGCTCCCAAGAAGGAGAGCGACCCAAAGCCTGTGAGCGCCAAGACCATTGGTGCTTCCGATGAAACCGCGGTGAAGAGCGTGGATCTCACCAAGCTGATTGAACTCGAGACCTACGAGGTGCTCGGCTCGCGCATCCGGCAGACTGAGATGGAGGGGCCGTCTCCGGTCAGCATCTACAATCAGGAATACATCCGCGCCAGCGGCGCCTTCACCCTCGCCGATTTCCTCACCCAGATCCCGCAAGTCTACAATGGCATCTCCACCGGTCGCGGCAGCACACCCAACGAGCTCAATCCGGAGTTCGGCCAGCGCAGTGAATCCACGAGCCCGCCGTTCAATTTTGTGCTCGGCTCCTCCGCGGCCCCCGCCGCTCAGACGGGCGTCTCGGGGGTCAGCCTCCGTGGCCTGGGCTCGGGTTCCACCTTGGTCCTCGTCGATGGCCGGCGCGTCGCGCGTTCGGGGGCGGGCAATCGCTCTTCCGACACACGCCAGGGTTTCGTCGACCTGAATACGATCCCACTCGGCATGGTCGAAAAGGTCGAGGTGATCACCGACGGCGCCTCCGCCGTCTACGGTGCCGATGCGGTGGCCGGCGTCATCAATATCATCCTGAAGAAATCGTGGTCCGGCACGGAGATCAGCGGTGGCCTGCGCACCGCGGAGCACGGCGGGGGCCGCGAACGCAACCTGTCGCTCATCCACGGTTTCAGCTTCGGCAAACTGAGCGGCACGGTTTCCCTAGATTACTTCGACCGTGGCAGCCTCAAGGCATCCGATCGATCGTTTGCCGCCAACCAGAACCACACCGCAATTCCCGCCGGGACGCTCCTCTCGACCGGGGTGGTTCAGAACGGCCGTGACTACCGCCTCCTCTGGGGCTACCCCGCCGTGGTCCAAGCCAGCGGCGGTACGGTGTCGGGTACGTTCAACGCCATTCCCGGAGTCCGCGTGGTCCTCACGCCGGAGGGCTCGACTACCACCCCAGCGGTCACGGCGTTTACTCCAAGCACAACCGTCATCCCGCCATCCTCCACGGTGAATGCCTCGGGACAGCGGCGCACCAACACCTCCGAATACCTGGACCTCATCCCCGAGTCCAAACGCAAGGGCGCCGCGGCCAACCTCACCTACCGCATCAACGACCGGCTCGACGCCTTCGCCTCGCTCCGTACGAGTGAATCCCGCACCGAAACCACCGCGCAGTTGGCCGCCAACTCCGTCACGGGCGGCTTTGGCACCGCCGCGATCCTCCAGGCGGCCTACAGTCCCTTCAACCAGAACGTCCAGATCGGCATGGTGCTTCCGGAGTTCGGTCCGGAGTACCAACGAGTCAAGACCCTCGCCGATGCCATCACCGCCGGGGTCCGCGGCCGGGCCGGTGAGACATGGCAATGGGAACTGGGCGGGAGCTGGGAGCACCAGAAGAACCGCCAGTTGACCCGCCTGTGGAATGGCGCCGGTTTCGTGAACCTGCTGAACAACGCCGATGCGAGCCAGCGCTTCAATCCTTTCATCGACTTCCGCGCACCCGGAGCGCCGTCGCAGGCCGCGCTGCTGGAGACGCTCGCCATCTACCCGAACACGCGCTCCGATTCACGGGATACCGGCGTCGATTTCGCCACCGACGGCAACGTCGTGGACTTCTGGGGCGGCCCGATCCGGATGGCTTGGGGCGGCGCCACGAGCAAGGCCGAGGTCGACGTCAGGAACGTGACCTATTCCCAAGTCGCGGTACCCGTGGCAAACGTTGTCGAGCAAAGCGGCAGCCAGCGGACAAACGCCCTGTTCGCCGAACTTTCGGTTCCGCTGATCGGCAAGCAGAATGCCAAGCCCCTCGCCACCCGGCTTGAGATCAACGCGGCCGGTCGCTGGGAGGAGGTCGGCCCATTCTCCCGATCCGTTCCAAAGCTGGGCATCTCTTGGACCCCCGTGCCATCGCTGCTGCTCCGCGCAAGTTGGGGTGAAAGTTTCCGCGCCCCGTTTGTCACGGAGTTCCTCGTCGTGCAGACGCCGTTCACCTCGACGCTCACGGACCCCCGCCGCACGCCGCCGAGCACCTCCGGCGTGGTGATTTCGCGCGGGTCCAATCCCGACGCGCAAGGCGAGCGTTCAGAGAATACCTTCGCCGGACTCGTCTTCGAGCCGAAATTCGCCAAGGGCCTGAACATTCAGGTAAACTACTATGAAACCGAGCAGTCCAATGCCCTCCAGATCATCTCCGCCCAGAACATGGTCAACAACGAGTCACTGTTTCCCGAACGCATCACCCGGGCTCCCCAGGACGCGAATGACATTGCGCTCAACCAGCCCGGTCGCATCACCGGCGTGCAGACTTCGTTCATCAATTTCGGGCGCATTCTAAACCGCAGCGCCGACATCATCATCGATTACACGCTGCCCTCGGAAACCTTCGGACGCTGGCGGATCAACCTCGGTGCCAGCCGCACGCTCGAAGCCACCCGGCAGATCGCGCCCCGCCAGCCGGCCGTCGTTCTCGAGGAGGACACCAGTTCGCCGCCGCCATGGAAAATCAATGCCTCCGTATTCTGGAGAAAGGGCCCGTGGAGCGCGTCCGCCTTCTTGTGGTATCTCGGTGAATTCCAGTCCAACAATTCCGGCAATTCCCTGGTGGCGGACAGCACGGCGATCAAATACTTCCCTACTCCGGCCGTCACGAAACTGGACCTCCGCGCGAACTACGAGTTCGAGCACGGAATCTGGCGTGGTTACGGCAAGGGACTGCGGATCGGAGTCGGCGTGAACAACGTCTTCGACAAGGAGCCGCCGTTTTCGGACACCGTCTGGGGCTACAACGCCGCATTGCACAGCAACCTCACGCTCGGACGCGCCTACGAGTTTTCGTTCGTGCTGCCATTCTGAGGCCAAACGGGACAATCGCCGAAACCAAAACGCCGTTTCCGAAGGGAAGCGGCGTTTTTCCGTCCGCGCGTGACGAGCCGTTGTATCCGGTTCGCCCGTTTGTCAGCCGCAATGAATGCGGAGCTTTATTCGCCAACAAGCCAGCGACCGCGGGGACGTCGGGCGAACAACCGTCGTCGCGGAAACCGTGGATGATTCACCTGGGATCGTTGCCATTTGCCCGCAACCGCCTATCAGATCCGGCAAGGCTCAGCGGCTCGCGCGCTTCTTGCGGTCAGCCTCGGCCTTGGCGGCAATGTCGTCCGCAACCTTGATGCCGGCTTTGCGCAACGCATCATCGAGCAGAACCTCGCCCTTCATGTAGCCGACGACGATATCGACCACCTTGCCTTCGCGGTCGATGATGAACTGGGTCGGGATGCCGGTGACGCCATAGAGCTTGTACGAGACGCGCTCCGGGCCGCGCTCGGCCTTGTCGTGGGTCCAGATGATATCGGGATACTGCTCCTGATTTTTCCGCACCCATTGCTCGAACTTGGCGCGGGTATCGCTGGTGCATGACGCAAGCACGACCACGCCCTGATCCTTATAATGGGCGGCGACCTCCTGGGTGTGGGGCATGGCCGCCATGCACGGTCCGCACCACGTGGCCCAGAAATCGAGGATGACGACCTTGCCGCGAAAATCCGAGAGCCTCACGTCCTTGCCGTCGAGCATCTGGGAAGGGAAGTCAGGCGCCATCGCACCGACCTTGAGCGGTTCAACCCGCGGTTCGGGCGCGGCGGGTTTGGTTTCTGCGGCGGTGAAGACCTTGCGTGGCATGTCGCCAGGCTGCAGCTTCACGCCGGCGCGGAGCAGGAGGTTGGCAAGCGAGTCCTTCGATGCCTCGCCCATGCCGAAGAAGATGCCAAGCATGTTGCCTTTGGCGTCGACGGCATAATGATGCGGAACGGGCGCCATCGCGCCACCGGTGAATTTCAACACCGCGTTCTTCTGGAAATGTTCCCGTGACTTGGCTTGGAAGTCCTTCTTCTCGTCTTCCGTCAACTCGTCCATGGGTTTTCCCGGGCGCGGCGGCGCGCCCGCCGGATCTGAGAGAACGGGGAAGCTGTATTTGCCCGCGTTGGCCTGACGCCAGGTGTCGGCATCCTCCCGCGAGCCGTAAGCGGCCAAACCAAGGAACAGCACGCCCTGGTCGGCATAGCGCTTCGACCACGTTTCCATGAAGGCCAGTGCGTCACCGCTCGGGCCGTTGCTGCCCGACCAAACGGTCATCACGACGGTCTTGCCCTTGGTCAGGGTCGAGAATTGCACAGGCTTGCCGTCGGCATCCTCCAGTGTGATGTCCGGCACGGGTTGGCCGGCCGCAAGCTTGCCGAAAGTCTCGCGGAACTGCGGCTTCGGATTGATCACTTCGTCGGCCTCCTCCTTGGCACGCTCCTTCGCCTCCTCCACGTCGGCCGCGAGCGCCGCGCGGCCCTTGGCCGCGACCGCCGCATCCACCTTCACGCCGGCGAGCGCGAGTGCGCCCTCGGTGCGGGTGTCGGACTCGCCACCGTTGCCGACGATGGTGGCGACGATCCTGCCGTCGCGGCCGATCACGAATTGGGTTGGGATGCCGACCACATGGTAGAGCCGGCTGGAGGCACGTTCCTCAAACGTCTTCGAACCACGCTCGTTCGGATCGAAATAGAACTGGATATCCGGGTACTTGGACTGGTTGCGTGGGATCCACTCCTTGAACTTCGCGATGGTGTCGCTGGTTCCGGACGCAACCACCACCACGCCCTGGTCCCGGTATTTTGCCGCGACGGCCTGGGTATGCGGGAATGACGCGATGCAGGGTCCGCACCAGGTGGCCCAAAAGTCCAGAATCACCACCTTGTCCTTGAAATCGGAGAGACGCGTCTCTTTGCCCGTGACGTCCTGCATCACAAAATCCGGCGCGACCGCACCGGCACCCAGGGTGGTGACGCGTTGTGCCGCTGCCATCATGCCGCCGCCCGCGGTCACGGGCTTGGCAGCGACGGCCGCAGCGGGAACGGCCTTCCGCAGCGTGGCCACCGCGGCGGCGCCCTCCGCGTTCAGCTTCACGCCCGCGAGCTCAAGAGCCCCGCAAATGATCACCGGCACGACTCCGCCCATGCCAAGCGAACCGGAGACGAGTTTGCCGGCACCGTCCGCTACGAGCGAAGCGGGATACATGCCGACGCCGAACCGTGTATTCGTGACGTTTTCACCCCAAGCCTTTCCTGCCGGATCCCACGCCACCGTGAAACCTGGAGACGGGTTGTCGGCAACCCACTTGTCGAAATCCGTCCGCACGGTCGCCGCAAAAACGACGAGCGTCTGAAGCCCTTGGTTCCGGTACTCAGCCGCAAGCTTGGACACCCACGACTGCGGACCTCTGCTCGTGGTGAAATGCACAAAAACCGGTTTGCCAGCGAATGAGGAGAATGCGACCGGCTTGCCGTCAGCGCCGATCAAAGTAAAGTCCGGTATCGCCTGACCGCGAGAGACGCTGCCGAACTTTTCAGGAGGAAATCCCGCGGATTTGCCGCCGCCCATGCCAGCCGCCGGCATCGCCATGGTCTTCCCCATTGCTGGGATGACCTTGGGTGCGTTCGGGTCCTTCTTCGGCTCCGGCGGGATGGACGCGAGATCAACCTTCACGCCCAAGCGTGCCACGGCATATTCCAAACGGAAATCCTCGCCGGGGCCGCCGCCGGGAACGATTTCAGCGACCTTGCCGTCACGGCCAATGACGAACATCGTCGGGAAACCACTGACGTTGTAACCGGTGTTGAAAATCGAATCCTTCCAGTTCGCCCGGCCGGGCGGATCGAAGGCCATGGTGAAGGCGTATTTATCGCGGTTGCGCTCGATCCAGCCGTCGTAGGCCTCGCGTGAATCATCCGCCGTGATACCAAGCAGCACGACACCCTGATCGCGGTATTTCCGGTAGACGCGATCGTTGTTGGGCATCGCCGCCTGACAGGGACCGCACCACGTGGCGGAAACGTCAACGATGACGATTTTGCCACGGTAGTCGGAGAGCTTGATGGCCTCGCCCTTCGGACCGACGACACTGAACTCCGGCGCGACGTCGCCCGCCTTCAGGCGAGTCCCCATCGAGGCGGATGACGGCGCCACGGATTCAGCCGCGGCATGGATATGGGGTGGCATCGCGAGCGCAGCCACGAGGCTGCCTATGGCGGCCAGAAGGGAGAGATGACATTTCATTCGGAAAGGTGGATGATAACCAATAGACTGTGTCCGGGCAATGGAGTTGCGCAAGGTAGCAAAAATTCACCGCCAACCCCATAGGTCGATGGTAACAAACCCGGCGGGGCCTACGTCCCTTCGGTCACCCGGCCGCGCGTTCGCGGTTCATCCACACCTTGGCAGGAAGCGGATCGTTCAAAAAATTTCCCCAAATTGACCGAAGAATAAGGTACGTTATTCCCGCTACAGGATGCGTTTTCCACCGGCTTTCGTGAGCGCCGAACGCAGGTCCGTATCCAGAGTGGCAAGGGGCAGCCCTCTTCGCAGCGCAAGTTCAAGGTAGGCGGCATCGTAGACCGTGATGCCGTAAAGTTCGGCCAACCCGACCGTTTTTGTCCACGATTGACCGACCGTTTCCCCGTCAACGGCGAGGTCGAAATTCTTGAGCAAGCCAAAAAACTGCTCGATGCCGTATTGATCGATACGCCCCTTCTTTTTCGCGCCCAACAAGACGTTCGCGACCTCAAGATGCCAAAGCGAGGGAACCCACCCTATGGCACCGTTGGCAAGGTCATCGAGAAGCGCGTCGGTTTTGGGCGTCACCTCCGATACAAAGAGCCACGGGATCGTGGCCGAGCAATCCAGCACGAACTCGCGGTTCATTTGCGTCCCGCTGCAATGAGGCCACGCACGGAAACTCCTTTGAGGCTGTAGCGTTCGCGGAGTTTCCTCAGCTCGTCCCGCGCCCTGATGCGGTCTCCGGCAATCCTCGCGTCGGCGGGAATCAGGCGGGCCACGGGCTCATCGTGCTTCGTGATGACAAATTCCTGCCCACGCCTGACACGATCCAAAAGCTCGGAGAGCCGGTTCTTCGCTTCAAATGCTCCAACGGTGGAAACGGTCTTCATGACCGTAATCTAGCTTAAACAGCTAGCTTAAGTCAATGGAACCCTTTGTCCCTCCGCCTCTGGTCCGAGCTTGGCTCCTCGCTCGCCTCGTTCTCGACCGCGAAGCATTTTGTCAGCTGGCTGTCGCTCTGCCCGGACAACCGGATCAGCGGCGGCAAAAAACAGTCCCCAGCGTCGCGCCGAAGCTCTGACCGAACTCTGCGCCAGAGCCAAAAACCTCGGCTTCCAACTCGTTGAACTTCAACCAGCGGATTGATGTTCCTTCAGAGAGAGAATTGACGTCTTCGCATCGCCCTCTCCGCTTCATACCTTGGCCTCACCCCGTAATTGCCTGACTCGCTTCCTCCCGTAGGGCATAATCGTCTCCTGTAGCAACATCTCGACCTGCCCTGACGGCATCGCTGCGGAACGGGGTCGACCTTTGGGAATGTTGCCAGGTGTCCAATGCCCGCATGTTTGTCTGGCAGCAAGGACCGCTGGCGGAAAGAGCGCGTTTAGCTCGCGCCTGTATTCATCCAAGAATTCGCGTTCGATAGCGAGATTGGCCGGCTGAAGCCGGGCGACAATCTGTTGAATGGGGCCGAGCTCGATACCAATCCAGCGGCGCGCCTTTATTTCCGCCACCGCATAGGTGCTGCCAGATCCACCAAAAGGATCTAAAACCACATCACCAGGATTGGACGCCAAGGTGATGACCCGGTCTAGAAGCTTGATCGAAAGCTCGTTTGCGTCGTCTCGCCTCTTGAATTTCCGATGACGGACCGGTGGAATGTCCTTCCAAACATCAGTCAAGCTGATGCCCACAGGATTCATCTTGTCCTTGTAACCCCCATAATCCTTCAGTTCACGAAAACAGTGTGGGCATGTGGGCATGGCCAACCGATCCGGAGCGAACACTCGCGGTCGAGGGCCCTTGCAGTAGTATAATAACGAATAGTGACTTGGATATAGGCGCCCCGCAATCGGCAGGGTATAGGTCATCTCAACGGCGATGGCGTGGCGAAATGTCAGACGCTCATGAAGAAAACCACCCAACGCAGTATTCCATTTGGGGAGATTATAGAGGAAGAGGCTCCCCCCGGGTTTTAATACCCGCACGCAGGCGTCGATCCATGCTTTACACCAATCCAAATAGCGCGACGCTGGAATCGCATCGTCCATACCCGAAGCGTAAGATTTGCCCAGATTGAACGGCGGATCGGCAAAAATTAGGTCAGTCGAATCCGAAGCGAGCTTGGCCATGAGCTTTAAGCAGTCGCCGCGATACAGTGTCCCGAGGGGAGTCGAATGATCAGGTGGAGGCGGAGCAACGTGAGACATTGTGGCAACGTAGAACTCGACGCCTAAAGCGCGAGCGCAGCTTTCTTAACGTTGTAGTCTAACGACTACATTCGTCCGAAGCGCAAGAGTGTATGTTGCCTGCATGGGCAAACCGGACGAGAAATTGCTTTGGCATGGAGGAACGCATTTCGATGAGAGCACTTTCAACCGCGTTTTCGGGCGGGTGTTGGCCAAACTGCGCGGTTCTGACGATTTCAACCCCACGCGCACCGCACAACATTCGGGCCTGGATCGCGCATTTCTCTATGCCATTGAGCGTGGCGAAAAAGGCGTGTCCTTGTTTTCGCTGTTCCGGATCGCCTCCGCCTCCAAGCAATCGGCGACAGATATTGTGCGTCTGCTCGAGGTGGAACTTTCAACGGAGGGAGATCGCACCCCATGAAGATTATCCAAGAGGAGATTCTTTTTGGCAAAATTGCATCTCCGGTCGACGTCGCTACCTGTTTGGCGGATGTTCGTACCGCCATCCGCAATGTCGTCTGGCCCGAAGGAGCTCGCAAGTTCACGATTAGACCTGTCGTTGATGGCAATGGTGTCTTGCCCATCAAGGTGGGCTTCATGCGAAAACTGAAATTCCTCGGTTGGCGGCTGGAAGAACGCCCGGCCCCGGCCAAAGACCACGGCCCCGGGAAGATTGATGCTTTGAAATCTTTGCCCAACGGCAAGCACTTCGCAGCTGAGTGGGAAACTGGCAACATCTCCAGTTCGCATCGTGCGCTAAATAAAATCTGCATGGGTATCATCGACGGACACTTGGCGGGCGGCGCTCTGATTCTACCTGATCGAGATCTCTACAAGTTCCTTACCCAACGCATCGGCAATTTCAAGGAGCTTGCACCGTATTTTCCCGTCTACCGTCGCCTAGCGGCTATCGATGGTGTCCTGTTAGTGATAGCCGTATCACACGACCGTACCGCAGAAAATGTCCCCTTAATCCCCAAGGGGACAGACGGGCACTCATTGAAGCGTCGTTCGCTGAAGGTCAAATAGTCCGCACCTATGAACCGGAGGAGCGATGCGAAGACGTCAGTTTTCTGAAAAAAACTTCAACCCGCAGGTTGAAGTTCAACGAGTTGGAAGCCGAGGTTTTTGGCTTTGGAGCGGAGTTTGGTCAGAGCTTTGGCGCGACGCTGGGGACTGTTTTGATCGTGGCGAGTGGCGTCGTAGGGTTGTTTCGACTTGAGGCAGGCGTAGAGGATGCGGGCGAGTTTGTGCGCGGTGGCGGTGATTGCGGCGGCGCCACCGAGGCGGACGCGCATGCGGCGGTGGAAGTCGCCGATCTCGTTGTGGGCGTGGCCGACGCCCTGGGCTGCGACGCGTAGCATCCGCGCAACGCGATTGGCGGTGGCGCGGGTGCCGACAGAGAGTTTTTTTTGCCGCCGCTGATCCGGTTGTACGGGCAGAGCGACAGCCAGCTGACAAAATGCTTCGCGGTCGGGAACGAGGCGAGCGAGGAGCCCAGCTCGAACCAGAGGCCCTGGGGCGTCAGCGCGCTCAAGCCGGGGATCGTGGTCAGGTCCACGCCGCAAAGTTTTTCGATCAGCCCGGCGGCGGGGAAGCCCGGGGCATTTTTGGCGCCGACCCGGCGTGCGGCGGCCGGAGCCAGCGCGGAGCCGCGTGTGGGTGCGGGCGCCGGCTCAGGTGCAGCCGAGCAGAGCGCGGCCTGCAGCCGGTGGACTTCCTCCACCACCGACCACGATCGGTGCACTTTTCCATTTTTGCGCCACTGGCTGCTCTTCAAAAACATGCCCGCAGTTTAGCGGTTTCTCCGTTCTCCCGATAGTGGGTAGGTCGCCACTACTCGCACTTTTGCCTTTTCGTCATCGTCACGCCAACGATTTATGGCGCGCTCAACCCCCAAAATAGTCAGAAATCGGGGCAAGTTGCGGAAGTCGGGTTAGCAAAGGCCATGTTTGTCCCTCCGGTCACCCGGCCGCGCGTTCGCGATTCAACCACACCTTGGCGGCGCTCTTGATGCGGGTGAGGATGTAATAGACGGTCTGGCTGCGAAGGCGGACCAACTGGCCGCCGACAATCTTGGGCACGAAGTCCTGTGGCACCTCCAGGATGGCCTCCGGCGTGGCCCCCTCCAGCCCCTTGCAGAGGATCGCCGTCATGGCCTTCGTGAGCGTCTGGACATGCGGCCCCAAGGATATCCGGAAACGGGCGGCACGGCTCCGCCGATCGACATTGAGGAAGACACCGACCGTGTCGGTGCATTCCTCGTCCTTGCGCACATCCTCCAGGTCAAACACATCGCCCGGCCGGGGAGCACAGGCAGCCGCCTGATCGGCATAGGCGATCAGGTTCTCGCGTTTCTCATCGTCCGGCAGATGTTCAAAAAGTGCGACGATGTCGGCCAATGCAGGCGGATATTCGGCCATGGGGAAATGTCCCGCACCGTCAACCCGGCTTATCGCCCTTGGCAATCGGCGCCCGCACCCGGTTGCCCCACTCGGTCCAGGAGCCATCGTAATTGCGGACCTTGCTGTAACCCAGGAGATACGTGAGCACAAACCAGGTGTGACTCGACCGCTCGCCGATGCGGCAGTAGGCGATGATGTCATCATCGGGTTTCAGCCCAAGGTTTTCGGTGTAGATCTTCCTGAGTTCGTCAACGGATCTGAAGGTCCCGTCATCGTTGGCCGCCACCTTCCAAGGCACACTGCGCGCGCCGGGAACATGCCCGCCGCGCAGCACGCCCTCCTGCGGATATTCCGGCATGTGCGTGATCTCGCCGCGGTATTCACCCGGGGAACGCACGTCGATGAGGGGGCGATGCGCCTTCGAGTGAGCCAGCGCGTCTTCAAAGAACGCACGAATCTCGTCGTCATGGCGCCGCGCCGGCACCGGATATGCCGCCCGGCGGACCACCGGCTTCTCCCGCGTGATCGGCCGACCCTCCGCCTTCCATTTCCCACTGCCGCCATCCAGCAGCTTCACCCGCTCATGTCCGAAGAGCCGGAACGCCCACAGCGCATAGGCCGCCCACCAGTTGGATTTGTCGCCGTAAAACACCACGGTCGTCTCAGGGGAAATCCCATTGCGGGCACACACCTCGGCGAATCGCTCTGGCGAAATGTAATCGCGCTCGGTATTGTCCTGAAGATCGCCCCGCCAGTCAATGTGCACCGCGCCCGGGATGTGCCCGGTGTCGTAAAGCAGCACGTCCTCGTTGCTTTCCACGATGCGAAGCGCAGGGTCATTCAGATGTGCCTGCAGCCAGACACCGTCCACCAAGACATCAGGTTGCGCGTAGCCGGAGAATTTCGGATTCATGATATTTCACCCCTACCTAGGCTCGCCCAGCGACAAACTCAAGTAACGGCATCGGATTTCTTCGCTCCATTGAACCCGAGGCGAGGCTTTCCCTGACTCCACGCCTGCCCCTTCCATCACCGGCCGTCCGAAAGTGACGCCGGTTTCCCACCTGTTCCGGTGCCGGGGAAGCATGAAGACCGTCCCTTCCGACCCTTCGTCATTACAAATGTGAAAGTTGCGGTGCGCCCTTGCAGGGCTGGCGTCACTTCAACGTGAAGACGGACAGGATGGGGAGGTGGTCGGAGGCGATGGGCTCATTGAGGGTGCGGGTCTCGACAACATCGAAGGGATCGCCCTTGCGGAAGAAGATGTAGTCAATCTTCCGCTTTCGCTCTGGCGTGGCGTGCTTGTTGAATGCGGGATCGGCGGAATCCGTCCAGCCCCGCTTCAGGAGGGCGATGGGGGTGCTCTCCGGGCGGGCGTTGAAGTCGCCCGCGAGAATGACGGGGGAGCCGCCGTCGAGAAGCAGCTCGTTGATTTTCGCAGTCTGTTCGGCACGTTCCGCATCCGACACGATGGAGAGGTGCGTGCAGGCGAGGCGGATTTCGCTGCCGTCGGGCAGTTGGATGCGCGCGATCAGCACGCCGCGCTGTTCTTGTTGCACGGGCGGCGGGAGCAGCACGCTTTCGTGGCCGGCGAGGGGAAACCTGGAGAGCACGAGGAGGCCGTATTCCCCGCCGGCATAGTCGATCGTCTTCCCAAAGGCATAGCTCATGCCAAGCTGCCTGGCGAGTGCGGCGGCCTGGTCCATCCGCTCCGTGCGCGTGGTGCCGCGGTCGACCTCCTGCACGGCTACGAGGTCGGGCGCGGCGCGCTTGATGACGCGGCCAATGCGCTCGAGGTCGAGTTTCTTGTCGGTGCCCTCGCCGTGGTGGATATTGTAGCAAAGGACACGGAGCGTGACCGGCCCGGCGGAGGCAACGGGAGCGAGGAATGCGGCGAGCGCGAGAAGCGGTGCGAAGAAATAGAAGCGCATGACAGTCGTGAAACTGAAAACTGGTGACCTCCCTGCCCCAGATCGACGATTTTTCATTCCCTTTTGGATCTGATACCGCGGAGTTGCTCCAGCTTTGACGAGGAGTTGCTCAGGCGAGCGTCGGAACGGCATGATGGCCGCCCTCCGAACGCAGGACACAGCGCCTTGTCAAACCGCCTCGCCGAGGCGGTCGCCCATGCGGGCGTAGGTTTCCAGATGAGTCCGGCTTTGCTGGAGAATGTCGTCGTCGATCCGGATTCGTCCGCGCTGGAAGAGCGTGATCACACAGGATCCGCCGAACTTGAACATTCCCTTCTCCTCGCCCTTCGTGACGCGCCGGCCCGCCAGGTAGGTCTCGAGGATCGATCCCACATTCGTCGCTCCTACTTCGAGCATCACCACCGTGCCGAACGCCGTGTCGTCGATGACGGTCACCCGGCGCTTGTTCTGCACGAGGCGCCGTACATTGATGCGCAGGGCGATGGGGCTGACCGAATAGAGCCAGCCATTGATCAGTCTGCCGTCATCGGGCACGCCGGCGACGGGAAAGTGGAACCGGTGATAATCGACGGGGCAAAGTCGCGAAATGACCATCGTTCCGCCGGCAAATTTCTCCGCAAGTGCCGCGTCGCCCAACAGGTCGACGAGCGGGAATGTGGCTCCCTTGACGTAAAACCCATCCGCCGCATCCACATTGGCAAAGGCCAGGTGGCGTCCATCCGCAGGGAATACGGCAATGCGATCGTTGGCCGCCTCGTGAATCGGACGTGCGGAGGGTTTCAGTGCGCGGGTGAAGAATTCGTTGAACGTGCGGTAACTGAAAGCGGACTTGGCAAATTCATCCACATCGAGGTTGTACTTCACGATGAACGGAAGAATCCGCCGTCCACTGTCGCGCAGGCTCATCCGCCAGCCGTAATACGCGGACATCAGCCAGCGGCGCGCGATCAGCCAGGTGACAAAACGACCGATGGGATTTTCATAGGCGAAGCGCAGCCAGCCTTCACCATAGATCGCCTCCGTTTCGACGGCCCGGGTGAGGCGATTGTAGAAGCGCAGGGGTTCCGGCTTCATGCGCGCCTAGAAAAACTTCTTCGCCTTTTCAAACCAGCTTTTCGCGGTCGGATTCTCCGCATCGCCGCTCACCAGCGCAAATTGCTCGAGGAGCTTGCGCTGCTCGGAGTTCAGCGATTGCGGCACCTCGACGTGCACGCGGATCAGTTGATCGCCCTGATCATTGCGGTTGCGCAGTGACGGCATCCCCTTGCCGCGCAGACGAAACGTGGTGCCGCTCTGCGTTCCCGGCGGCAGCTTGAGTGATGCCTTGCCGAAGAGCGTGGGCACCTCGATGTTGCCGCCGAGCGTCGCCAGCGTGAACTTGATGGGAATCTCGCAAAACAGATCGCTGCCCTGCCGTTCAAACAGCTCGTGGTCGCGCACCGACAGGACAATGTAGAGATCGCCCGCACCGCCCCCGGCCACGCCCGCCTCGCCATTGCCCACCGAACGCAGTCGCGAGCCCGTATCGACTCCCGCCGGAATACGCACGTTGATCTTGGCCGTCTTTGGCACCCTGCCCTCGCCACGGCACTGGCCGCAGGCCTTCTCAACCTTGGTCCCGGCACCGCCGCACGTCGGGCAGGTCTGCGTAAAGGTGATGATCCCGCCACTGCGGCGGATCTGTCCCGTGCCGCGGCAGGTCGGGCAGGTCGTGCGCTTCGATCCCGGTTCGGCCCCGCTGCCATCGCAGCGTTCACACACCATGTTCTTGCGGAAAGTGATTTCCTTTTCCACCCCCTGCGCCGCCTCCTCCAGCGTGATCTCGAGGTCGTAGCGCAGGTCCGCGCCGTCACGGCCGCCGTCACGCGAACCGCCCCCGAACATTTCGTCGAAGACGCTTCCCCCACCGCCTCCACCGAACACCTCACGAAAGATGTCGAACGGATCATGGAATCCGCCACCGTGTCCCCGCTGCCCGCCGGCACCGGCTCCCTCGAAGGCGGCATGCCCAAAACGATCGTAGGCCGCGCGCTTTTCGGGATCCTTCAGCACCTCGTAGGCATGCGAGATCTTCTTGAACATCTCCTCCGCCTCCTTGTTGCCGGGATTCTTGTCCGGATGATACTGGACCGCCTTTTTCCGATAGGCCTTCTTGAGGTCTTCGTCGGAAGCTCCCTTGGCGACACCGAGCAACTCGTAGTAGTCTTGTTTGGACATGGTGTGGGTCAACTGCATCGCACGGGGTCCCTGCGATCCCCCCGGCTGTACCGACGCGCGTCGATCGTTTACGCTAGCGGGAAACCTCCGCGGTCTTCTTCGGCGCGCCGCTGGAAACCACCACACTCGCCGGGCGCAGGAGGCGTCCATTGAGGCTGTAGCCAATCCTCACCACGGAAAGCACGGACCCCTCCGGAACCTCCTGGCTGGGCTGGGCTGAAATGGACTCGTGCAGATTGGGGTCAAACGCCTGCCCAAGTGGATTGATGTCTTTCAATCCATGCTGCGCCAAAGCCGTCTTGGTTTGGGTAAGGACCATTTCCATGCCTCCAACCACCGCCTGAATGTCGGCATTCGGCGCCTTCGCCGCCACGAGCCCCAGTCCCAGACTGTCCAGGACCGGAATCAGATCTTCGAGCACCCGCGAGATCGCAAACTGGCGGAGATCGTCCTTCTCGCGAATCGCGCGTTTGCGGATGTTGTCCATGTCCGCCATCGCCCGCAGGTACCGATCATAATGATCCGCAGCATCTTTCCTGGCTGTCGCCAGCTCGGACTCCAGCCGCGCAATTTCCTCCAAGGCACCGTCCGCACGGCCTCCGGGAGCCGGATTCCGGTCGGCGGGGCATGCCACGTTTTCAGGGGAAGTTGGAGCGGGAGTTGGAGGCATGGGTTCAGTCCGCCCATGCGACAGGTCGTTCTCGTTCATAGGAAAACGACCATACAACTACTTCTTTGGCTTTTCTTCAAGTTTCTCGAACACGCCTTTGAAAATGTCCATGGTCTTCTTGCCAGTGCCCTTCATCAAGTCAACCGGCCCCTGCATGGCACCCCCTATGGCCTTGCCCAATCCACCGGGTATGAGGGCGGACATGACGCTGCCAATCGCATTGATCCCCGGCAGGGCACCGGTGAGCAGCTGTTTGGCATCCGTAATGTCGGTGTAGGTGTGATCAATGTTGAGATTGACCTCGCGAATCGAAGGCGCGGCCTTCTTCCCGGAGTAATCCATCAACTGCAGCTTCGTGAACCGCAGGTGCAGCCTGCGGATGAGGAAGTCGAACTTTTCCCCGGAATCCGGCTGCTTCTTCTTTGCATCCTTCGGTCCGGCGATCCGGTCCTGGAAAAGCTGGAGATTCGTCTTTTTCTCGCTGTCGGTGACCAGCGCCACCAAAGCCACATCGACCACGGCATTGTCGATGATCGCTCGCTTCCCTCCGATGAGCGACCAGAGATCCGTCTCGGCCCGGAATTCGCGGACGTCCACGAATTCCGGCGAGGGCCATCCCGCGGGGTTGTTGATCACCAGCCCGGCGATGCTGAAATCTCCACTGAAGGGATTCACCGCCATCTTTTTGATCTGCACGTCGAATCCCGTGCGTTTTCGCACGACGCTGGTCAGCACGGACGGCAGGAAGAACATCCATGCGAGCGCCACCAACGACATGAACACGACCAGGAACAGCAGGAGTTTGACGAAAGTGCCGCCGCGGCACCTACGGAGCGATGTAAAGGGGTTGTGAATCGTCGTCATCGGATTGGGAGCCAGGTCAAACGAAGTTCTCGGTGAGGAGTAGCATCGTGGGCTCTTTCGCGGTGAAGGGAAAGCCAGTATCAAAGGGAAGAACAACATTTGTCCCGGCTTCCACGGGGATCTCCCCCGGAGCGGATACGGAGCCCGAAATCACGCTCAAGAGTCGCGGCTGTTCGCGTGAGGCGATCGACAGCGTTTCGCCCGGTGCCAAAGGAATCCGACGAATGCGGAACTCGGCCGCCTCGGCAATCACTCCAGCCACTGCGGACGCCCGCACAGGTGCAGGCTCACGAACGCTCCAGTCGATTGAGGCAAGCGATTCTGCAACATGCATTTGCCTGGGCTTCCCATCCAGTCCCAAACGCCCCCAGTCATACACCCGATAGGTGGTGTCTGAATTCTGCTGAATTTCCAGAATGAGGTTGCCCGCATCGATGGCGTGCAAGGTGCCGCTGCGCACGAGAATCGAGTCGCCCGGCGACACCGAAAACCGATGAACGCATCCCTCAAGTGTCTGTTCGACCAATGCCTTGGCAAATTCCGCTCGCGTGGCAGAGCGCGTCAGCCCGACCAGCAGGCCCGCTCCGGGCTGGCATGCGGCGATGTACCAGTTTTCGGTCTTGGGCTCACCGCCCAAGGCGGGCGCAATTTCGGCGGGGGGATGGACCTGCAGGCTCAGCCGCTCCTTGCAGTCGAGCCACTTCACCAGCAAGGGGAAAGGCCGTGCGCGCGGGTAGCCCGGGCCCATGACTTCCGTGCCGTGCTGCCCGATGACCTGACGCAGGGATTGCCCTCGGAATTGACCGTGACTCACGACCGACTGTGCCTCGGGTCGGTCGACAATCTCCCAGCTCTCGCCAATCGGCCGGCCCGGCGGAATCTGGCGATGAAGCGTGCTTTCCAAGGTGCGGCCGCCCCAGACACGCTCCTGATAGAGAGGGACAAAACGAAGGATTTCGCTCATGGTCGTTTGCGGAGGCGGAAGGGCGTGGTGTCGGGTTAATGATGGACAACCCGATTGCTGGGACCCGATGATGGAGGGAACACGCAATGCAGGGTGCCGATGCCCCTCAGACCAGATGGCCAAATCCGCGAGTTCAAACTCAAATCCAAGAAGCTCCCTTCCAGGTGTCCGCCACCGTCCGAACTGGCCGGTGGCGATTCTCCTGTTCATTTTCGGAATCCTACTGGCGGTCGCCTACTTCGATTATTCGCCCGCCCAGAGTCGCTGGATCACCACCAATCCCACCGATAAGAACCTGGTGGGATTGTTTGGAGCTGAGGTCTCCTACTGGACGCTGCACTGGCTGGGCGCCAGCACCTGGCTGGTGCCGACGTTCCTGATCTGGTTCGGAGTCGTCTCGATTCGCAATGCCCGACGCCTCGCCATTACCCGTCTGGTGGCCATGCTGCTTTGCATCGGTTCATTCTCGGGCCTCTGGTCCATGTGGGAAGGCTTCGGGGTTTCCCAATATTTCACGAAAGGCCCCGGCGGTCAGTTGGGCCGGCTCGTCTACGGGGAAGCCTTCAAGGAAACCCTCGGCGTGTTTGGCTCCGTTGTCTTGATGGGGTCGATCTACGCCCTGAGCCTGCTGTTCATTTTCTCAAAGGACATCACCAGCGTCCTGGAGAGAATCGCCTCAGCGGTGCACGAATGGTTTGAAAAGCGTCGGGTCCGCCGTGTCGAGGCCGCGGCAATGAAGCGGGAATTCAACGAATTGCAGGCGCGTCAGCGGGCCACCGAACAAGCCGCGCTGGAACAGAAGCAGGCCACCGCCGCCGCCGCCGCGGCAGCGGCGAAGGCGCTCACCGCCCATAAAGCCGCGCAGGCGCAGGCCCGCGCTGCCGAGGAGGCTGCCGGAGTCCAGCGGAAACAGGCCGCCACCGACCACACGATGAAGGAGGGCCTCGCCGACGACATCATCCCGGATGACGCTGCTGAATCCCCCCTCTCCGAGCCACCGTCTGCCAGGGAAGCCCGCGCGCGGACGGCCGCCACCGCAACGGATGCCGATGATCTCGCCGCACAGGCCGGTGGCCGCTTCGAACTCAACATCGTCAAGCCGGAGGAAACCAGAAAAACAAAAATCGCCACGCCGACGCCCACGGACTCCGACTACCAGTATCCCCCGCTTTCCCTGTTGCGCGAACAGACGCCCGTCGCCCCGGAAAACTCCGAGGAGGAGCACCGCCGCAACGCGGAGAATCTGCTGCGCATCCTCAGCGAGTTCGGCGTCCAGGTCTCGCTCGGAGAGATCCATGTCGGCCCCGTCATCACCCGCTACGAGATCGTCCCCGCACCCGGTGTACGCGTTGAAAAGATCGCGGGCTTGGACAAGAACATCGCGCTCGGCATGCGTGCACAATCGGTCCGCATCCTGGCCCCGATTCCCGGCAAGGCGGCGGTTGGCGTTGAAGTTCCCAACCAACATCCGACCGCGGTCGGCATGCGGGAAATCCTCGAAAGCGAAGTCTGGGGCACCGCGCTGCACAAAGGGGAGATCCCGATTGCCCTGGGCAAGGACGTGTCCGGGAAACCCATCGTCTCCGATCTCACCAAGATGCCGCACCTGCTGATCGCCGGCGCCACGGGTTCAGGAAAATCAGTGTGCATCAACTCGATCGTGGCTTCGATACTCTACTCCAAGAGTCCCGAGGATTTGCGGCTGATCATGGTCGATCCGAAGATCGTTGAGCTGAAGATCTTCAACGCCCTGCCCCACATGCTGATTCCCGTCGTCACCGAGCCGAAAAAGGTTCCGGCGGCGCTGAAATGGCTCCTCGGCGAAATGGAGCAACGCTACCAGATTTTCGCCAAGATGGGCGTGCGCAACATCGTCGGCTTCAACAGTCGCAAGCGCACGGCGGACGGTGGGTCCGTCCGGGATCCCGCCTTGCCCGAACAGACCGGGCTCGAGGGCATCGATCCCGCGCTCGACGACGGTCTGGTCATCCCCGACCGGTTGCCCTACATCGTGGCCATCATCGACGAGTTGGCCGACCTGATGATGGTCGCGCCGGCGGAAATCGAAACCAGCATTGCCCGGCTGGCACAGCTTGCCCGTGCCGCCGGCATCCACCTGATCATCGCCACCCAGCGTCCGTCCGTGAACGTCATCACCGGTGTGATCAAGGCAAACCTGCCGTCCCGCATCGCCTTCCAGGTCGCCTCCCAGGTCGACTCCCGCACCATTCTCGACACAAAAGGCGCGGACACCCTGATCGGCCGCGGCGACATGCTTTTTTCCCCTCCCGGCAGTTCCCGTCTGGTGCGGGCACAGGGCGCCTTCGTCTCGGACGACGAGGTCCACAGCGTCGTCGATTTCCTCAAGAGAAATGGCCCGCCCATCTATGCGAACGAGGTGCAGGCCCAGATCGACCGGGACGCCCGTGAGGATGACGATGAGGACGATGGGGACGACGATCCCTCCCTGGGCGATGACGCCGAGCTCTTCAAGCAGGCACTCGATGTTCTTCGCTCCACCCGCCGCGCGTCGACCTCGATGATCCAGCGTCGCCTGCGCATCGGTTACAACCGCGCCGCCCGCATCATGGATCGCATGGAGGAAAAGGGAATCGTCGGCCCTGACAACGGATCCAATCCGCGCGAAATCCTCGTCGACATCGATTCGTTGTGAGCCGCGCGCGAATCATCCGGCATCAAATCCGCCATGGGGATCGCGAAGCGGTCTTCCCTTGAGCAAAATACTGGTCTCGACGCTCATTTGTGTCTTCCCTCCAGCCTCACCTTCCATTCACCTAACCCAGCCCCATGCAGACCATCGGCGAACGACTCGAGGAAGCCCGCAAGCGGAAAGGCGTCTCCATCCGCGAAGTGGCGGAGGTGACCAAGATCCGCGGCGATTATCTGAACAAATTTGAGAACAACCAATTCGACATTGCCCTGCCCGAAATCTACGTGCGTGGCTTCCTGCGGAACTACGCCGCGTTCCTGAAGCTCCCGGGCGACAAGATCATCAACGATTACAAGGCGCTCGGCCTGGGCGAGCCCAAGCACGGTGCGCGCAACCTGCATCGCGAGAGTTTCGGACGCATGGATCTTTCCGTCGCCTCCGCCAGGAACCCGTCGCGCGACGTGCCGCCAGCCAATCCTGCCGCCCCCGAAGCCGCCGCGGAAAGCGCCTCCCCGGCCGAGAACAACCCGGCCACGTTCCGCCCGCGGGCCGGCGCCGGCCCGCAAATTGACCGGACACTCGTGATGAAGGGCGTGCTGGCAATCGCCGCCATTGCGGTGTTGATCGTCCTCATCGTCGCCCTCGTCAAACTGTTCAGCGGCGATTCCGCCCGACCCAATTCCAAAGCCGGCAACTCCGCCGCCGCCGTGGCGCCGCGCCCGGGCGAGGCGGTCATCACCTTGTTCGCACTGGACAATGCCTTTGTCACGGTCCGCCAGCTCGACGACAGTCTCGTGCTCTTCAGCGGCAAGCTCGCCCGCGGCGATTCGCGCACCCTTCCCCATCGCACCGCGCTGCGCATCGAAGCCGACCCGTACCGCGGCATCGAACTTGAGATCAATGGCCTGCGCTACCCGATGCCGGATCGTGCCGCCGACTTGAAGGCACCGGCATCCCGTGCCTCCACCCGCTGACTGCACCCGTTTTCCAGCCGCAGAGGCGCCTTCGTCGTCACGAATCAGTCCGACCCCGCGGGAAGAGGGAGGGTGTGGTTCGACAAGGGTCCGTAGGATTGAGCGGAGCGCGGCTGCCTGGAAGACGCGCCGGCTCGATGATGCGGTTGGCGGGAAGGATGACAGGCTATTGCTCCGATTCCGACAGGTGGCTGATCACGGTCAGCCTTTTCTTCGTCAGCAGGCGCGGTTTCATGGCTCAGCGCTTCAGCAGGCGCTTCAGCTCGGCCTCCAGCTTCGGTCCGCGGGCGTCCATCGTCACCACCCTGCCTTCCTGATTGAGGAGGAACATGCACGGGATGCCGCGGATACCGTAGCGCTTGGTATAGGGGTTGCCCCAGCCCGTGCCATCGAAATATTGCGGCCAGGGCATGCCCTTCTCCCGCGTAAACTCGAGCATGCGGTTGCGCGCGGCGGCGAGTTTCGCCCTGGCCGCCTCGGGCGTGGTGTTGGGTGACACCCCGGCGTTCTCCAGCGTCATGCCGATGACCTCGAAGCCCTGGTCGTGATATTTGTTGTAAGCCGCAACGACGCTGGGAATCTCCTCGACGCAGGGGTGGCACCAGGTGGCCCAGAAATCGATGAGCACAACCTTGCCGCGAAGTTTCGCCAGATCGACCTCGCGGCCGTCGGCGGCGGTGAACGTCCAGTCAAGCGGGTGTTCCTGCGCGCGCTGTAACGTGAGGCCAACCTCGGCGATTGCGCGAACTTTGCCGCTCGGCGATTCCGCGTAGGCCTGCAGCAGGGGGAAAATCTCCGCAGGCGATGCGACGAGCCGGCGCTTCAGCGACACGAGGCGATCGAAGGCCTGCCCGGTGATCTCCTCGTCGGGATAGTCGGCGATGAGCCGGTCCACCTCGGCGCGCACCGCAGCGAAGTCCACGGGAGTCTTCCGGGTGACGGCGGCGCCCGCGGCGGTGAGGTGGCGGAGCGTGGAGCTGAGGAGATACTTCTTGCGGACCTCGGGGGTCATGTCGGTGGCGGCGGCGCACTGGGCGTCGAGTGCGGCGAGGCGTTCGCTCCAGCGCTCCTGCGCCTCGCGGTCAAATTCGATGGCACCGCGGACGACAGTGTTGGCCTTCTGCCGGTCAAGCTTCGCGTCGTCGATCGAGAGCACGAAGATGCGGGCATGGCTGAACATGAGCAGCGCAGCCTCCCAGCGGCGCGGATCGGTGGTGTGCGTGGCGAGATATGCCTCGCAGAGGTCGTTGAGGCGCGTGCGGCGCTCAAGCATCCAGTGATAGCGGGCGGAGCCGGTGGTGAGCGACTCGGGAGTCCTGGCGGCGGCTTCGGCCTGGATCGCCTCGAAATCGGCGGTCGCTCCGGCGGCGGCCGAACGGGCGGCGGCCAGCAGGAGCAGGAGGGCGGAGAGGAGGAGCTTCTTCATGGAGCGTGGTGAGACTGCATTTCGGCGAGACGCCGCCGGTCGGCGAGGTGGCGGGCCTGTGCATGGCGTCTTCCGGACTCGGTGGCCTTACACTGCGCGCGCTGGTTGTCGTCGCGGGCTCTCTTGATGCCGGAACGGAAAATCTCCCCGGAGCCGGAGGTGAGCACAGCGACAAACAGCAGGAGCCCGCAACAGGCAAGGAGCGGCCGTCTTGGGCGCGGATCAGAACTCACGGCGGAGAGAAAGTCCATAGCGGCGAAGACGCGAATCGAGCACGGTGTTGTCGGGCATGAACATGTTGTCGAACGGCGGTGCGGTATTGAAGACGTTGAACACCGTCAGGCTCAGTTTGGTGCCGGTCAGAACCTTGCCATACCAGCGGCCGGCGGCGGCACGTGCCCAGGAAGACTTGGCGAAATCATAGTTGAACTGCCAATCCCAGCGGATCGCGGAGCCGGTAACGGTCACGCTCGTGCTGGCGCGGTTGGCGGCGCGGTAGGTGGCCAGCGCTCCAGTGCCCCAGGCGCCTCCGCTGAGGAAGGCCGAGCCGCTGACCTGCACAGGCAGGCTGTCGGTGTTGACGGTGAGGGCTGGCCCGGAGCCGGGAGCGGGAACGAAGACGTTGCGTGTGTAGTTCGTGCCGACGACGTTGACCATCAGCTGGCCGAGCGGCGTGGCGGCATCGTAGCGTATGCCGAGATCGTAGCCGCGGGTCTCACTGTAGGCGACGTTCACGAGGCGGGTGTCCACGTCGGTGATCGGGCCGGCCCATCCGGGCAGGTCGCCGACCAGGCTCGCCCCGCGCGTGACGCGCCCGGGGAAATAGAGGATGCGCTGCTCGAAAGTCACCGCGCCGATGCGGTCAACGAAGCGGTTGTCAAAACAGTCGAGCGATACGGAGAGGCCCTTGAGGCGCGGGACCTCAAGGACGGCGCCGAAGGTGGCATTCTCCGACTGCTCGGGACGGAGGTCGGGGTTGCCGCCGCTGCGGATATTGACGAAGCGGACGTTCTGGAGCTCGTTGCCCCGGAGGGGATCCACACTGGCGGAAAAGCGTTGCGAGCCGGTGCGGACCGGGGCGTTGGTCTGCACCATGTTCGGAACCTTGAAGCCCTCGCCATAACTGCCGCGCAGGAGGAGCCACTTCGCCGGTCGCCAGGCGACACCCGCGCGGGGGTTGGAGGAGTTGCCGCCGTCGGAGTAGTGCTCGCGGCGGAAGGAGGCGGAAAGGTTGAGCTGGTGCAGCAGCGCGAGGTCCTGCGCCGGGGCGAAGATGGGGACGTTGACCTCGCCGAAGAGGGCGGTGATCTCGCGGTTCGAGGCGAGCGCGGAGGTGAGGTCGGAGTCGCGGCGGAGGGGAAAGTCCGTGTACTCCTCGCGATACTCGGTGCCGGCGGCGACGGCAATGGCGCCGGCCGGAAGGTGATAGACCGGACCATCCACCTGCGCGGAGTAGATCCAGCTCTCGGTGATCTCCTCCTCGTTCACGGCGGTGGTGAGCGCCTCCAGGACTCCCGGAGCGTTGGGGTTGGCGACGCGCGTGCTGTCGTAGAAAAGGTTGGGCCTCTGGCCGGAGGCGACCGCGGCGTTGAATAACGCGGCAACAATTGACGGACCGGACCCCGAATCAGCCTGGGTGTGACTGCGAACGCGACTCACGCTGGCATCGTAGTGCCAGTCTCCCGCGAAGCGACCGCGCGCGCCAAAGACCGAGGACAAAGTCGAGTTCATGGAAATGCGCTCCGGCTGCACGTCGAAGAAATATTTCGAGAGCGTGACCGCGATGCCGAAAGGGTTGCCCGGATAGGCGGCGGGAATGGAGAGGCTGGCGGAGATGGGTTGCGGAGCCTGGGTGTTGCGATTCCTTCCGGCGCGCGCCTCGAGGTAAACCTCAAGCCACTGACTGAATTCGTAGCTCAGGTTGGCGAGGGCACTCCGCCGCTTGTAAGCG
Source organism: uncultured Opitutaceae bacterium (assembly GCA_964583635.1). Taxonomy (GTDB): domain Bacteria; phylum Verrucomicrobiota; class Verrucomicrobiia; order Opitutales; family Opitutaceae; genus UBA6669. The sequence goes on from CAZOXB010000013.1 coordinate 27,769, forward strand.
GAGGAATAGTCCTGATACTGCGCGAGGTCCGCGGTGTCCGCCACCGCGCCGGCGGCGGCATATTCCGCCGTGGTGATCGTCGCGCCCGTGGTGCCCGGAGGCACGGCGGCCGAAGTGGTGGTCAATCCAGGCAGGGGCACCGTGCCCGTACGCGAGACACGGCCGGCGCCACCGATCACGGTTCCGCGCAGATCCGCGCCGCCATAGGGCCGGCGGTCGTAGCTGGCGGTGAAGGAACGGTCGCGCAGCGCCATGGCGTTGGCCTTCTCCAAGGACAGCGTGACGAGGCCGCGCAGCCTGCCGGCGCCGAAGCCATGCGTGAGGCTCGTGGTAAACACCCCCGCGTCCTTGTCGAAGGTGTTTTCGAAGCCCACGCGCACCTCGCTGCCGCGGTAGTTTTTCTTCAGGATGACATTGATGACGCCGCCAATCGCATCGGCGCCGTAGAGTGAGCTGGCGCCGTCAAGCAGAACCTCTATGCGCTCGATGGCGGCGAGGGGGATGCCGTTGAGGTCGTAGCCGTCCCCTCCGTTGGTCTGGTTGTTCTTCGGCACACGGCGGCCGTCCACGAGGAGGAGCGTGCCGTCGCCAGACGTGCCGCGGAGCGTGGCGGAGGTGCGGCTGGAAGCGCTGGTGTTGGTCCCGGTGTAGTTGGGCACGAAGACTGGCGGCGAGCCGGGCGCACCGACATTGACACCCGCGGTCCGCGTGACCGACTGGCCGGTCGAGTAACTTGAAATTTGCGGGATGTAGCGGAAAAGGTCACCGAGCGACTGGGCGCCGGTGCGCTCGATCTGCGCGGCATCCATCGCCAGCACGGGCTGCGCCGTGGCGCCGGCCAGCATGCCGCGGATGCGCGTTCCCGTGACCTCCAGGGCATCAAGTTTCACCACGGCCTGAGGAGCCGCCGGGCTGCCGGCCTGGCGGCTGCCGGCGTTTTTTCCGGCGCGGCTCCGGGGCGGACGGCGAAGGCTCCCGTCCTGGCATCCTGCGTGACGACGAGGCCCGTACCGGCGACCATTTGGCGCAGCGCCTCCTGCGGGGTCATGTCGCCCTGCACGGCGCGGGTCTGCACCTTGGCGACGGCATTGACGGCGAAGACGATCTCGCGCCCGGACTGCGCGGCAAACTGCTTGAGGGTCTGGGCGGCCTCGCCGGCGGGCAGATCGAAGCGGCGCGGCGACTCGGCGGCGGCCGCGGCGGAGACGATGAGGCACAGGGCGAACACAGATGCAAGCATCCGGTGCAAGGGGAACGGGCGGTGCGGGTGGATCACAGTCTGGCTGGGTTCACAGAGCACGAAACCCAGCGCGGGGTTTTCCGTTAAGGAATTCTTCCGCGCCGCCCGTCACTTCGCCGGCTGCAGAACAATCTCACGCTCACGCCACTCGGCGCGCATGCCAAAATCCGACTCCATGAGGCGCACGAAGCCTTCGACGTTGTCGGAGCGGAAGGCCGCGCTCAGGCGCAGGGCGCCTAGCGCGGGTGTGGCGACGGTGATGCGAACGGGATTGCGGGCGTTGAATTCGGCGACAATATTGGCAAGCGGCGCGTCGTTGAAATCGAGGAGGCGCGGCTGCCACGCGAGCTTCTGGTCAAGTTCCCGCTGTGAGAGAGCCACCGCCGCGGGCGCGGGCGCGGATGGCGCCGGGGCAAGCGCCACGACCAGGTGCTGGCCGCGCTCCAGCTCGGGCGCCATGGCGGGCGGCGAGGAAGCTGCCGGCTGCTCAACGCGCACACGGCCCTCGGTCACCACCACCTCGACGGCGGCGGCGCCGAGGCGGACGTTGAATGCGGTGCCCACGGCGCGCACCTCAACGCCGCCGGCGTGCACGACGAAGGGGCGCGCCGCATTCTTCGCCACGCGGAAACTGGCCTCTCCCTTCAGCAGCCGCACATGACGGCTCGCCGCATCAAATTGCACAGCCACCTCGGAGCCGCGGTTGAGTTCCAGGATCGAGCCATCCTCAAGCGTGCGCTGCTCAATGGGCGCCGCAAGGGCAACCGTGGCGGCGACCACCGACGCCGGCGGCGTCACGGGTTGCGGGCGGAACGCGATGAAGCCAAGCACCAACACCGCCGCGGCCGCCAGCGACCATGCGCCGAAGCGGATGACTGTGGCGAGCGGGCGCCGGGGCGGCGGAGCGAGCAGGTCGGGATCGGGGATGGCGTGCACCGTCGTCTGCAGGCCGGCTATGCGATCGAGTTCGTCCCAGCCCCATCGCGCCTCGGCGATGGCCTCGCCGTGCCGTTGGTCGGCGGCGAGCCATTGGTGATATTCGTCCTGCTCGGCCGCGGAGAGCCCCCGGTCGAGCCGCAATGTCCATTTGGCGGCGGCGTGGGCAATGGTCCCGGCGTCGTCGGGCGTGGGTGAGTGCGGGTTCATGGCCGGGGACCGGCGCAGTAACCGTGGCGCCGGAAGAATTCGATGCATTTGCGAAGGCCGATGCCGCCCTGGGCCTCGACCGTGTGTTCGGAGATGCCGAGGCGGTCAGCGACCTCCTTCTGGGATAGCCCGTAGATTTTGCGCAGCGTGATGATCTGGCGGCATCGCTCGGGCAGCGACTGGATGGCTTGGATGAGAATCTGAAACTCCTCCGCCTGCGCGACCGTCTCGGGCACGCCGGCACGGTCGTCGAGCAGCGTGTGGGGGTCGATCTCCGCCGCGCCCTCGGGCCGCTCGATGCGCCGGTGGCGCAGGTGATTGAGCGCGAGGTTGCGGGCCGTCACGAAGAGAAGGGCCCGCGCACAGGCGACCGGCCCGGAGGCGTGGGCCCGCAGGAGGCGGGTGAACGCTTCCTGCACGATGTCGTCCACATCCTGCACACCGGGGAACCGCGTGCGCAGCCAGCCCCGGAGCTGCGACTCGTGCGGCAACACCTCATCGATAAACCAGCGGGATTGCTCGGGATCCTGGGGAGGCATGGGTGAATGGGTGGAGCGGCGGCAGCGCCACCATCACCTCCCTAGCCCGACTTCCGCTACTGGAGGTTTTGGAACGCGCAAAGCGTTGATCCATCGC
>CAZOXB010000014.1:0-30643 GCA_964583635.1 uncultured Opitutaceae bacterium
GCTGGGACGTCAATCGTCCCGAAGAACCCGGCACCGGCCGCTTCTTTGGCGGCATCAATGCCATCGCCATCAGGCCGGACGGAAGCCGCGTCGGATATCCGGATCCGCGCCGCACGAATGCGGCGGTGGGCGGAGACTGAGGCGGAGCCGCGCCGGAGGGCCACGGTCTCTCGTGGCCGCGGAGACGCACCGGCCCAAGAGGCGCCGGTGCGTAAGTCTCGGCAATGTCGCATCCTGCACGCGCGGCCACGAGAGACCGTGGCCCTCCAGCGTCAGAACGCCTTGGTGACCTGCAACGAATAGGTGCGGCCGCGGGCCATGAGGTTGTAGACACCCGGTTCGTATCCACGGGAGTCCGACACGAGCGGAGGTGTGACGTCGGTGAGGTTGACCACACCCACGCGGAGCGTGGTGTTGTTCATCCACGGATTGTCGGTCTTGAAACGGTACGAGACGTTGGCGTTGTAGCTGACCGTGTCTTCCACGATGAAACGGTAGCTGTTGGCCCCATTGTTGAACACGGGCCTGATGTAGGACGGGGAGCCGAGCGACTCGTAGGTTGCCTGCGACGTGGTCGCCCCGGTGTCGGAGTAGTTGCCGATATAATACGCGGACAGGCCCGCGCTCCAGTTGCCGCGCTTCCATGTCACCGTGGCACTGCCGCGCCACTTGGGTGTCGCACCGCCGACGTTCGTCGAATTTGTCCAGCGCAGCTCCGTGCGCGGGGCCCCGTTGGAGACGTAGGTGTGGAAGTCGTTCAGGTAGGTCCAGTTCGTATTGAGGGTGAAGTGGCCGATGTCGTAGGCGGGCAGCCGGTAGGTCACGTCGAAGTCGAAGCCATTCACGAATTCCTGCGAGCGGTTGAAGTAGGTCGTCCGGATAAAGTCGATCGCACCGACCACGGCCCGCTGATTGCCGGGCGGGCGGGTCGCATTGTAGGCTGCGAAGAAATCCCGGTCGGTCTGTGTCACCGGCAGGCGCACGATGGCGCCGTCACCGCGGTAGTTGGCCGTTCCGGAACCGAGGTCGATCTGGCTGATGTTCTGCCCCGAGGCCAGGGCGGCCTGGGTCGCAGCCTGCAAAGCGGCATTGTCGTCCGCGATCGAACCGGAGGAGGCGATCACGTTGCGCTGGCGGATTTCCCAGTAGTCGACACCCAGCGACAGACCGCGCACCTTCGGCACATCGATCACGATGCCAGCGGACTTGCCGCGGGACTCCTCGGGATCGAGATCGGGATTGCCCGCCGCGATGCTGCGGCGGTTCGAAGCGCCGTCGGTGGGGAGACCCGTGACCGGGCTGCGGTAACTGTCCGTGCTTCCGGTGACGGTGCGGATGAGCGTGCCGGTGAAGAGCTGGGCGAGATTCGGTGCGTGGAAGCCTTCGTTGTAGGAGCCGCGCACGAGCACCGAGCGGAAGGGACGCCAGCTGAAGCCGACCTTCGGCTTCGTGGTGTCGCCGAAATCCGTGTAGTTCTCGTAGCGCGCGGAGGCGGACACCTCGAAGGACTCGATCAAAGGGAGACGGTTGCTGCTGCCCACGAGCGGCAGCACGGCCTCGACATAGGCCGCCGTCACGTGCCGCTTGCCGTAGGTGTCCGAGTTGGGCGAGAAGCCGAGGAAGTCATTGGAGGTCGGGTCCAGGCCGGAGTCAGGAGGATTCAGTCCGGCGAAAGGAGGACGCGTGTCGACGTAGGCTTCATAACGATACTCTGCGCCGAACGCCGCGCCCAGCGTGTTGCCGGCCCAAAGTTCGATGACATCGCCGGACGCCTTGAAGTCGACGTTCCGCAGGCGCGTCGTGCCTTCGCGGATGAATTTCGAGCGGAAGGCACGCTGCACGGATTCGGGATTGGCGTAGGGACCGGTGACGACGAGCGTGTTGTTCTGCACCGCGAATGAGCGGCTGAACGGGTTGAACGCCCGTGCCGGATCGGTCTGGTCAATCGTCGCGATGAGGAGACTCTTGCGGCTCGGGCCGTTTTCCTCGTCCTCGACATGCGCTTCGGCCCAGAGCCCGGCGGCCTCCCAGGTCCACGAGTCAAAGAAGTGGCCGCGGACTCCCGCGACGCCGCGATAGATTGATGAGGTGACCTTGGCGGTGCGATCAGCGAGGTCGACCAGTCGCTTGTTGGTGATGCGCACGGCGCCGGGTGTTCCAGTGAGGCGGGGAGTCCCGTCGGAGTTGGGTGCGCCCGTGGGGCTCCAGAAGCGCGTGCCGAAGGGGTTGTACGGATTGGTCGCGGGGACGATGATGTTGCCGTCGGTTGATTGCGTGATCCCATCCGGCTCGCGCACGGTGATGGAGCGGGCCTCATACTGGCTCCATTCGACGAAGGCTGTGAGGTGGGAGACGAGGTCGTATTCGCCGCTGAGGAAGAGGTTGCCGCGCGTGCTTTGTGGCTGGATCACGCGGTACGTGTTGTTGTTCCAATAATATTTTCCCGTGATGCCGGCGCGTGACGGGCTCGTGGTTTGGAAGCCGACACCGGTCGCTGTCGGCACCAGGTAGAACTGGCCGCTGGTCGCGGCGAGCGACGAGGGGATGCCGGCGGTTCTGCCCGGTGTGAAGACGCCGCTGGCGTTGACGGTGCCGAGTGAGTAGTTGCCGAATTCACTCGTGGCCGAGCGCGCATTGAAGGTGGTGTCCGTGGAGACATTCCAGGGTGCGGGCGCTCGGAGCGATTGGTCGGCCTCCGCGGAAAAGGCGCGGTCGCGCGCAAAGATCGGGTTGCGGTCATAGAGGTCCAGGACCACCATGGCGCGCCCGCGGCCGTCGAGGAACTTGAAGCCATGGAGGAGCGTCGCGCGGGCTTCACGGCCGTCGCCGGCCTCGGTTTCACCGTAGCGCAGGGAGAGTTCCGTGCCGACGAAGTTGCGGCGGGTGATGGTGTTGATCACGCCGGCCACCGCGTCGGTCCCGTAGATGGAGGACGCTCCGTCGCGCAGCACTTCAACGCGGGCGAGGCCGCGGTTGGGCAGGATGTTGACGTTGGTGGAGAGCGTCGGCACGCCTGCCTCACCCTGGCTGATGGGGTGGGGCGGCAGTCGCCTGCCGTTCAGAAGGATGAGTGTATTGCTGGAGGGAATACCGCGCAGGGAGACCGTGGCGTTGTCGCCGCGGGCGGTGGCTCCAAGAGTCGCCGTTTCGTTGCCGGGAAGGCCAGTCACCTGCGGCAGCGCTGTCAGCAGGTCCGACGTCTGGGATGCATCGCGCAGGTCGATGTCGTCGACGGTGAACTGCGTGACAGGCAGCACCTTTTCAGATTCAAGTCGTTTGACGTTGGAGCCGGTGACGGTGAACGTTTCCAGTTGAATGGTTTCTTCGCCCGGCGGCTTCGGTGCGACTTGGGCGTTGGCCAGGATGGCGACGGCGGACGTGGCGCCGAACAGGAGGACATGCTGCAGGGTGCGCAGGGACTTCGTGTAGCAAGGATGGCTCTGGTTCATGGGAGGTCCGGTCAGCGTGATCCAAGCCGGGCCGCGCGTCCATGGCCAATTTCTACAACGGCCGGCACCGCTCTCAGGGGCGGCGAAGCGTTCCGTCCGGGGAACGGGCGACGGTCCATTCGGGATTGACGTCCGAGCACGGCCAACGTGCTGCCGCGGCTTCGTCGAACCCGATGCCAAGGCCGGGCGACTCGGACGGATAGACATGGCCGCGCTGCGGGCGCGGCAATCCCGGAAAGATTTCGTACTCCGCTTCGGGCCGAATCATCCACTCCTGAATGCCAAAATTGTGCAGTGCCACGTCGAGGTGGATGCACGCCGCCATACCGACGGGCGAGGTGTCGAGCGGTCCGTGCCAGGCAAACCGTACGCCATGCGTGGCGCACAGATGCGCGAGCTTGATCGCTGGCGTGATTCCACCAATCTGGGAAACATGCACGCGGATGAAGTCGATCAGCCGGTCCTGGATCAACGGCACCCACTCACGCGGATTGTTGAACAGCTCTCCCATGGCAATGGGGGTCGCGCACTGCGCCCGCAGGGTGCGCAGCCATTCGCCGTCCTCCGGCGCCAGAGGATCCTCCAGGAAAAAAAGTCGGTGCCGCTCAAGTGACTTTGCCAACTGGATGGCGTCGATCGGGGCAAGGCGCTCATGCACGTCGTGAAGCAACTCGATCTCCTCTCCCAATTTGTCCCGCAGATGGTCGAAGAGTTTCGGCACGCTGCGCAGCTTCTCGCGGTCGTCGAAGTAGGCGCCCTCGGGCGAGCCTTCCGGACGGCGGGCTTCAAGCCGGGCGACCCCTTCGTAAGTCCCGAGTTGGGCGCGTAGGTAATGGAAACCCTCGGCCTGACGCGCCCGGATGGCATCGGCCACCTCCTCGGGATCTCGTCCGTCGCAATGCGTGTAGAGTGGGACTCCGGCGCGCGTCATGCCTCCCCAGAGCTGGTAGCAGGGCATCCGGGCGAGTTTGCCCTTGATGTCCCACAAGGCCATATCGATGCCGCTGATGGCATTGTTCAGCACGGGGCCGTTGCGCCAGTAACCGTTCACCATCGCGCCCTGCCAGAGGTCCTCGATGTTGCGGGGATCATTGCCGATGTAGAATGGACCGATGTGGTGCTCGAGGGCAGCCTCGACCGCCCGATGCCGCTGGGTGAAGGTCGCGCAACCCAGTCCCCAAAGCCCCGGCTCGCTGGTGTGCACCTTGACGATGACCAGGCGTTGCCCGGCCTGCAGCGCTTTGGGTCCGTGACCGCCGGGTTGCAGCAGGAAGGTTTGAATGCGCGTGATTTTCATGGCGGACAGCTTGGCCGCGATTCTTGAAAGGGACGACTCTTTCCGGTGGTGACGGTTGTCCGGTCAGCGGGTCGAGTGGCGGTCTGGTTTAGCGCGCGGCGGGTGCGTTCCGTTCCGCGAGGGTTTTCCAAATGATGGCCGCGTTGTTGGTGATGAGGCCGTCAACCCCGCGGTCAAGGAGGTCACGGGCGAGTGCGGGCTCGTCGATCGTGTAGAGCCAGACCTTGAGGTGGCGGGCATGCGCGGCGATGATGGCCTGGGCGGCAAGCTTGGAGTTCCATACCACCACCCGGGCTCCGATGGCGTTGAGCTCATCAAGCGTGAAATCGTCGAGCACGCCATCGTCGGCGGCAGGAGCACCGGTTGCGCGGACATGCGGGGGGCCGAGGGCACCCAACACCTGCCCGGGCAGCAAGGCGTGAAGCTCGCGCAGGAAATTCCAGTCGAACGACTGCACGACCACGTGATTGACCAGGTTGCGGTCGGTGAGGAGGCGCGCGAGGGAGGCGGCATCACCGGTCTTGCGCTCGATCAGCGTGGCGGTGCCGTGGGATTGGATCAGGTCGAGCGCCTCGGCAAGCAGCGGCAGGCGTTGGGCGGGGCGTCCGTCGAACCACGAGCCGGCATCAAGGCCCTGAAGCTCGGCGGCGGTGTGGTCGGCCACGCGAAGTTGCGTACCGCCGAACCGGGCGACCGCATTGGTGGTACGGTCGAGCACGGCATCGTGGATGACGATGAGCTGGCCGTCGCGGGTGGCGTGAAAGTCGAGTTCGACGAGATCGACACCGGCGGCGAGGGCGAGCCGGAAGGACGCCAGGGTGTTTTCGGGGGCGGCGACGCTGAAACCGCGGTGGGCGATGACGAGCGGGCGGTGCAGCTCGAGAAGCGCAGGCGCGGAAGGCGGCGTGGCGGCATCGAGGGCGAGTGGGGCGGTGGCAAGGGCCATGAGCGTCGCCGTGACGACGGGCGAATGAGATGATTTTAAAGGCACAAAGAAAAGGCCGACCATGCGGGTGGGCACCGTCGGCCTGCGAAAGGTTGGCCCCGTGCCTCAGAAGGTGATTCGAACGCTGAACCTCAGGGTGATGGGATCCGGGAGTGTGAAGCCGTTGGGAATGACCTGGCCGTTGGTGTCGCGCCAGCCGCCATCGAAGGTGTAGATCAGCGGATCACGGTCGTCGAGGACGTTGTTGATGTTGAGTGCGAAACGCATGTTCTGGCCGCCGGGCCTGGTCTCATAGGCGAGTGCGAGGCTGGTCGTATTCCGCGCTTCGCGGTACTACTGCTGGTTCCGGATGAGGCTGACCTGCTGTTTTCCCGTGCGCGTGACACCGCCGCCGATGGAGAAGCCCTTGAGGGGGCCCCGTTAGTTCTTGGACAAACGCGTTCCGTCGGTCTCCTGAATAAAAACGTTCACGCCCTTCTTGTTGACGATGGCGATGTCCGGCCGGCCGTCGGCGTTGAGGTCGGCGACCGGAAACTGGCAACCGACGCCGGAGTCGTTATCGATGAGGTGTGGAATCCATTTTACGGTGCCACCGGTGCGGTCGAGCTGAAACCAGTAGAGGACCGCGGGAGCATTGGGCTCGGGATCACCCTTGGGGCCGTGCGCCCAGTGACGTTTGCCAGTGACGATGTCCTTGAGGCCGTCGCCATCGATATCCGCCAGCGTCACGGCGTGGAGCTGCGAGAACTGCACGCCGTCGAGATTTCCGCTGGGCGTGGCGGGGAGGATGGGGTGTTCGCGCCAGGCGATTTCACCGCGAGCACCCGGGACCTGTTCGAACCAGCTCAGGCCGTATTCGTGCGCGACCAGACTGGTGACGACATCGGCCCGGCCATCGCCGTTGACGTCATAAACCTCCATCTGGGCGCCACCCTTGCCGAAGGGGTGGGCGTGAAGTTTCCAGACGGGATCGCCTGCCAGCGAAGCCGGCTGCTCCCACCATCCAGCGGCTTCGAGGAGATCCGGCCGGCCGTCGCCATTGATGTCGCCGAGGCCGATCCCGTGGGTGTAACGCTGCCATTTGCCCGGTGGAGTGACGGGGTGAAACGTCCACGGCGCCGTCGCATCGGAGCGGTCGCGCTGCATGTAACCCAAGCGTCCGCCCGATCCGGCCACCAGCTCGGCCTTGCCATCGCCGTCCACATCCCGGAAGACAGGCGACTCGGTGTCGACGATGGGATGAACCATGTGCTCCATCCAGTTTCCCTGGGGCCCTGGACCGGGATTTTCATACCAAAGCGCCGGGGTTCCCGGCCAGCCGACAACCAGGATGTCGGGTCGGCTGTCGGCATTGAAGTCATCGGTGAAGCAGAGAAAGTTGTTGGAATAACTGGTGCGGTCGAAAGCGTGCGGGGACCGGAAGATCACCGACTTCTTGAAACCCGGTCCAAGGAAGATCTTGCCGCCCGCGACGACGTCCGCATGGCCGTCGGCATTGAAGTCCGCAATGGCTCCTCCTTCGGCATAGAAGAGGGTATCCACGGCGATCTTGGTGAACCGGGGTTGGGTGCGCCTGAACAGGCGGTCGGCGTAGTCCATGTAGCGGGCCCAGTCGTAGTCGGTGATGTCATGTTTGCCGGCGCGGATGTGATAGGCGAGGCCGTCTCCGAGGACAGGTTGATGGAGTGCAGGCATGGCGGAGACCCCGAGGCCCGCCTTTCCGTAGAGGGCGTAAACCGGCTCGGCGAGTTTGGCTCCCAAGTACTCGCCGCGTGGATCCGCCCAGCGGTCCTCCTCGGCGCTGGCCACGTAGACGGAACGCGGAGCGATCAGGGCGATGAGTTCGTGCTGGTCGGCGGGCAGGGTGTCCTCCTTGCCGTTGTAGGCGCGGAAGTTGACTGCAAACCAGAACGGAAAGGACTGATTGATGCGGCCGACGGTTTCGCCGAAGATGCGCCGGCTGAGCGCGGCGCCGCCGCAGCCCGATTCGTTGGAGATGACGAGTGGGAAGCGGGGATCCTGCGCCCCGGCCCAGAGGGCTGCCTTGCCGAGTCGGGAATGACCGTGAACAGCCACCCGCTTGGCGTCGATCTCGGGATCGCTTTCGAGATAGTCCATCACGCGGCTGAGGCCCCACGCCCAGATGCCAATGGCGCCCCAATCGTCACCCGCCCGGTCATTCACCGCCTTGGTATGGAAGAGGGCGCCGACGTCGCGGGTCAGACCCTCGTTGCGATCTTCGCAGAGATCGCCGTAGTAGACGGTGGCGGTTGCGAAGCCGCGGGCAACGACCGCCTCGACGTTCCAACGGCTGGCGTGGGTTCCGCGGGTGCCCTCAGTCGCCCGGTTGTTGACGATCTTGAAATCGGCGCTCGGCCGCATCCAGGCAGGGGACATGGTGATGCCGGGGTCGGCATGGACCGACTGGTTGCCGTAGAAATTGAGACCCAGGAAAACAGGCCAGGGCGTATGGGCGCCGGCGTCGCCCGGCGGCTGGTAAATGAGCAGATGGGCCTTGGGGCCGTCCTTCTTCGCGGTGAACCAGATCGTGATTTCCCGCCGCACGGCTTTGCCGCCGAGGGCGGAACGATCCACCGAGGTCTCGGCCCAGTGCATTCCGGCCGGCCGGCCACCCGGAGTGCGGCCATAGACCTCGCGGGCGAAGAACTCCAGAAGCTCCGGCCGACGTTTCTGCTCCCACATGCGGACATCCTTCACCCGCGTGCCGTCGCGGCAGATCAGGGGATCGGTTTCCGTGTAGGGAGGGACTTGGTCCTCCTCGTAGATGAATCCGGCGGGACCGTAGTTGGGTGCTGATAGGGCGAAGGGAGCACCGATCAGAATGGAGGCAAGAAGGAGCAGGCGGGTCATGGGAGCAGGTTGGGCGGGAGGGGGGGATGAGTCAGACTTTGTGCAGCCGAGGGCTGCCTGATTCGACGGCGAAGGAGGCGCGGGTCTGGAGGGGTGCGCCCCGACGGCTGATGTAGGGCACGGTCCGGTAGTCGGCGCGCCAGGTTTGGGGAGTCAGTTCGCAGCTCACGTATCCGCGTTCGGCGTTGTGATATTTCACGAACGGATTTTCAGAGAGGAGCTCGGGCGTATGCCTGGGCTGGTCGATGCCGTCGCCACCCGAGCTGATCGAGGTGCCCACGAATTCGGTGGCCACGGCGGGGGTATCGGGGCGGTCAAAGTCGAGGACGAGTTCATTGACCCAGTTGCTGTGAATGTCGCCCGCGAGCACCACCGGGTTCGGGATCTTCCGTTCGTGAAAATGCCGCAGCACATTCCTCCGCTCAAATTCGTAGCCGGGCCACTGATCCATGCTCATGGCGATTTCCGGGCCCGGCTTGCGGTCGACACGGGCCATCATGATCTGCTGGGCCAGGACATTCCAGGTCGAGGATGAGTGATCCAGGCCGTCAAACAGCCAGTCGTGCTGCGTGCGGCCCATGGCGGTGCCCTCGGGACTCAACGCTTCGGGGCAGGGTGGCTTGTGGCCGTCGCCACACGGCTGGTCGGTGCGGTATTGGCGGGTGTCGAGGACGTGGAATTCCGCCAACTGGCCGAATGAGAGACGCCGATAGAGAAGCATGCCGGGTCCGGACGGCAGGGCGGATCTGCGCAGGGGCATGTGTTCGTAGTAGGCCTGGTAGGCGGCGGCCCGGCGTGCCAGGAAGGCGTCGCGGCTCATCGAGCCCGCCTTTCCGGGAATGTCGTTGGCGTAGTTGTTGGCGACCTCGTGATCGTCCCACGTCACAACCCAGGGCGCCCGCGTGTGCATGGCCTGCAGCGCGGGATCCAGCTTGTAGAGAGCGTAGCGGGCCCGGTAGTCGTGAAGTGTGAGGAGCTCCCCGCTGTTGTGATGCCGGGGACGCTTGGGCTCGGCGGCGCCCTCGTAGATGTAGTCGCCCAGGTGGAGAACGAGATCGAGGTCCTCGCGGGCCATGTGTTCGTAGGCCGTATAGTAGCCCATCTCGTAGTGCTGGCAGGAGGCAAAGGCAAAGCGCAGGCGGCCGGGCGTTGAACCTGCGGGCGGCATGGTGCGGGTCCGCCCCTTGGGGCTGATCGCCGTACCCGCCTTGAACTGGTACCAGTACCAGCGGTCCGGCCGGAGTCCGTTGACCTCGACATGCACCGAATGGGCCCACGCCGCGCTGGCGATGGCCGTGCCTTGGGCAACCACCCGGGTCATGCCTTCATCCGCGGCCACCTGCCAGCGAACCTCCACGGAATCCGCAGGCATGCCGCCGTTCTCCTCCAGCGGATGCGGTGCGAGGCGTGTCCAGAGGACAAAGCCATCCGGGGCCGGATCGCCCGAGGCGATGCCGAGGGAGAACGGATCGGCCGCCAAGCGGGGCTGCTGCCGGGTCGTTGCGCCCCAAGCGTGGGAGGAGAACAGTGCCGCGGCGGCGAACGACGCGCTGCCGGAAACGAACATCCGCCGCGACATCGGTGCCCCTTCGACGAGCGGGTAGTGGGGGCGATACGAACGGGACATGGTGACGAGCAGATAGTCCCGGCCCCATCCAGGGTCAAGGGAGGAGCCCGCGGCCGCCCGGAGTCCTTCGCGTTTCCTGCCGACTGGATTCCCGCTGGCGGGACGAGGTAGTCGTGCAGAACAAGGCCGGGTCTATCCCGCAAGGCATCAAAGCCACCGCTTGACGGGGTGATTCCTTGTCCCGTTACGGGCTACTGGACGAGATTGGGCGCGCGTTTGGCGGACTTGATATTTGCATAGTCAACGTGGGTGGCTCATTGAGCCTTGCACCATGCTCCGAAGCCTGACCTGCGGCACCATGTTCAAGCACCGCTGCATTTGCGCCCTCTTTGGCGGGCTCGCGTTGCTCACCGCACTACGGGCGGCGGGCACCTACGAGAATCCCGTGCATTCGCTCGATCTGCCGGATCCCTCACTGATCCGCACGGACGAGGGCTATTGGGCCACGGCGACGTCCTCGGAGTGGGCTCCGCATTTTCCGATCCTGTTCTCGAAGGACCTCGTGAACTGGGAGCAAAAGGGCTCGGTGTTCGAGCAGGCGCCCGCGTGGGCGAAGGGAAGCTTCTGGGCTCCGGAGATCTGTGAGCACGACGGGACATTCTTCGTCTATTACACCGCGCGCCGTCACGATGGCCGGCTGGTGGTCGCCGTCGCCACCGCACCGAAGCCGCAGGGCCCCTACACCGATCACGGCGAGCTGGTCGCACAGGAAATGGGTTCGATCGACGCGATGGCTGTTACGGATGACGGGGGCAGACGTTGGTTGCTTTGGAAGGAGGACGGCAACAGCCGCAAGAAGCCGACGTTCATCTTTCTCCAACCGTTGAGCGATGACGGCCTGAGGCTTGAGGGCGGGCGCCGCAAGATCCTGACCAACGATTGTCCCTGGGAGGGACCTGTCGTGGAAGGAGCCTTTGTGCTGAAGCATGGGGACTACTACTTCTTGTTTTATTCGGGGGCGAGCTGCTGCGGTCGCAACTGCAACTATGCACTCGGCGTCGCGCGGGCGAAACGGCTTGAAGGTCCCTGGCAGAAGCATCCCTCGAACCCGATCATGGCGGGAAACGACGCCTGGCGCTGCCCCGGCCACGGCAGCATCGTGCAGGATCCGCAGGGCCGATTCTGGATGCTCTATCATGCCTATGCCCGGGAAGGGTTCGTGGCCACCGGGCGGCAGATGCTCCTGGATGAGATCACCTTTGGCGCCGATGGCTGGCCCTCGATCAACCAAGGCAAGGGCCCGAGTTCGCAGGCCACGGCACCGGCCGCCGTTTCCAGGCAGATCAGCAGTGGGGCAACTGCGGACAGTTTTGATGGCGGGCCGGCGCTGCGTCCCGGCTGGCAATGGCCCATCCGTCATCGGCCGGAGGCGATGGTGGCAAAGGGCCGTTTGACTCTTGGTCCCCGCGGAGCGGTTCCCGCCGTGCTTGCACAACCCTTGCGCCAGCCCGCGTTTGTGGCCGAGACGGAAGTTGGCATGTCCGATTCAACCGCGGCCGGCCTCGCCGTCTTTGGCAACGGGGAGAACTCCCTCGCCCTGCTCGCGGGACGCGGCAAGGTGGCGCTGGTTCTGCGGCAGCGCGGGGAAGACAAGGAGCTGGCAGCGCAGGAGGTTTCCGCAGCGGGCGCCGTGAAGCTCAGGATCACGAGCACGGAAGGCCGTCGTTTCGATTTCGCGTACCAGACCGGCACCGGCGACTGGCGGGAGATATTCTCCCATGCCAACGGCGACTTTTTGCCGCAGTGGGATCGCGCAGTACGCGTCGGATTGCTCGTGTCAGATGCCTCAGGCACGGCCGGAACCTTCGAGTACTTTTCCTTGCATACGCCACCTGTGCATGCCGCGGCGAACGAATGAGGATGGCAGCCGTGCACCGTGCCCGCGTGAAACTTTTCGCACCCGCCGCCCAAGGCCGGGCCGGCATCACCGAGTACGGCAAAGGTCGCAAGGGTTTCACGGCACCCAAGGACTGGGCGGTCACGCGCCAAGGGAATTCACCATGAAGAAGAAACGACCTGCGGCATGGCTCAGCATGGCGATCGGCCTGGCGATTTCATCGATGGCAGCCGCGGCCACCAGGCCCAACATCATCGTGATTCTGACTGACGACATGGGAGTCGGCGATCTCGGCTGCTACGGCGGCCGGCAGGCACCGACGCCGGCCATCGATCGGCTGGCGTCCGAGGGCACGCGCTTCACGCAGTACTATTCGGCGTCACCGATCTGCTCGCCTTCGCGCTGCGGCCTGATCACGGGCATGTATCCCGCGCGATGGCAGATCACGAGTTACCTGCAGACCCGGGCAGGCAACGCCGGCTGCGAGATGGCGGATTTTCTCGACCCGAATGCCCCTTCGCTGCCGCGCGTCCTGAAGGCGGGCGGCTATGCCACGGCGCATTTCGGCAAATGGCATCTTGGTGGCGGGCGCGACGTTCAGAACGCGCCAAAATTCGCCGCCTACGGCTACGACGAGAATGCGAGCACCTACGAGAGCCCCGAGCCGCATCCGGATATTACGGCGACCAACTGGATCTGGTCGGACAAGGACAAGGTGAAACGATGGGACCGCACGGCGTTCTTCGTCGACAAGACCCTCGACTTCCTCGACCGCCACCGTGGCAGACCGTGCTTCATCAATCTGTGGCCGGATGACGTGCACACGCCCTGGGTCCCCGACGAAATTTCAGACAAGAAGGACCTCCCGAAGAATTTCCGGCCGGTCCTCGCAGAATACGACCGGCAGATCGGGCGCCTGCTCGAAGGTTTGCAGGCGCGTGGCCTGGAGGAGGACACGATGGTGATTTTCACCTCCGACAACGGGGCACTGCCCACCTTCGGCGGCGCGCGCTCGGGGGTATATCGCGGCAGCAAACTTGAATTATGGGAGGGCGGGATCCGGATGCCCTTGATCGTGCGCTGGCCCAAGCATATCCCGGCCGGACGCGTCGATGAACGCTCTGTGCTGGCGGCCGTGGACCTGTTTCCCACGCTGTGCGCCCTCGCCGGAGCCACGCTGCCGGCAGGGGTGCCGTTCGATGGCATGGACGTTTCGGCGGCGTTTTTGGGCGGCACGTTGGTGCGTGAACGGCCGCTTTTTTGGGAATACGGTCGCAACGACCGCTTTTTCAAGTTTGGTCCCGACAAGAGCCCGGGCCTGGCAGTCCGCGACGGCGACTGGAAACTGTTGGTCAACGCGGATGGCACCGATGCGCAGCTCTACAATCTGGCGAAGGATCCGGCCGAACGAACAAATCTCGCGACAGAGCATCCCGAGGTCGCGCAGAAGCTGAGGAACCTTGCGTTGGGGTGGCATGCAACCTGGCCCTTGAAATAAAGACGCACGCTCCGGCGTTTTGGGGGATCGCGATTTCGAGAAAGTTTCCGATCGGCTCAAATTCAATGTTTCCCCTCGACAGGGCGGCCGCTGAAAACAGGCTGGTGCCCGCTCCTGTCGTTGGTCCCAAGCCCTGAAATTCATTGATGCCCCCGGTTGATCAAGCCCGTTGGTTCGGTGAGGAAGTCAAACCGCACGAACCCGCGCTGCGTGCCTACCTCCAGTCACGCTTCTCAACCCTTTCCGACCACGACGACCTGGTCCAGGAAACCTATATCCGGCTTCTCCGCGCCAAGGCGGCCGGCAAGGTCCGCTACGCGCGGGCGCTGCTCTTCACCATCGCCGGCAACCTGGCACGCGATCTCTTCCGCCGCCGGCGGGTGGCGCCGGTCGAGGCGGTGACCGATCTGGCCGAGGTTGCGGTGCTGGAAAAGGCACCGGTGGTTTCGGACACCGTGGCAAGGCAGGAGGAGCTGGAAATTCTGGCCGACGCGGTCCGTGTCCTGTCCGAACGCTGCCGCCAGGTTGTCCTGCTGCGCTATCTCGATGGGCTTTCCTACAAGGAGATCGCCGCCCGGCTTGGGGTCTCTCCTGAAACCGTCAAAACCCAGCTTGCCACGGGGATGCGCCGATGCGCGGAGCATTTCGCGTCGCGCGGACTGGTGAGACCCGCCGGCTCGAAGGAGGGATTTTCGCGATGAGCTCCGCAAAGGATTTCCGATCCCGGCCCGACGAAGATGCGATCGAGGAGATCGCGTCGCGGTGGATG
Source organism: uncultured Opitutaceae bacterium (assembly GCA_964583635.1). GTDB lineage: Bacteria > Verrucomicrobiota > Verrucomicrobiia > Opitutales > Opitutaceae > UBA6669. The sequence continues at coordinate 14,295 of CAZOXB010000014.1, forward strand.
GTGGAATGCGCCGAGGGGCTGAGTCCCGAGCGTGCCCGCGAACTCGACCGGTGGCGGCGTGCCGACCCGCGTCATGCCGCGGCGCTCGACCGGATGGAGCAGACCCAGGCCTTCCTCGTCCGCCTGCCATTCGCCGCGGACCGCCTTGCGGATTTCCGAAAGGACACGGAGCTCCCGGCATCGCATCCGCCTCCTCGGGCCGGGATGGGTTGGCGTGCGTTGGGAGGGTTGGCCGCTGCACTCGTGCTGGCCGCGCTCGCCTGGTGGCAATGGCCCGCGCCTGCTCCGGCCGCGGCGGGCCCGGGGCTCCGCTATACGACGGCGGCCGGAGGTTACAAGCGTGTGATGTTGAACGACGGATCGACGCTGGAGCTGAACGCCGACACGGAGGCGCGGGTGGATCTCACCGCGACCGAGCGCCGCGTGACCCTGCTAGCCGGCGAGGCTCATTTTGAAGTTTCGCATGACGCGAAGCGGCCCTTTGTGGTCACCGCCGGCGGCTATTCCGTGCGTGCGGTCGGCACCGCCTTCAACGTCCGGTTCGCCCCGGTTGCAGTCGAAGTGACGGTCACCGAGGGCAAGGTGCTTGTAGCGTCGAAAGAGACGCCGTCTTCCGATGCGGAACCGGCTGAACACAAGCCCCTCGTCGCGGCCGGCCAGCGCGTCGTGATTTCAGCGGGAAGTATCCCGTCCGCGGACAAGGTCGAAACGGTCGCACCGGCGGCGATGCGTGCGGCCTTGGCCTGGCAGGAGCGCCGGCTGGTCTTTGCCGACACGCCGCTTCGCGACGTCATCCTCCAATTCAACCAACGCAACCGCACCCAACTGGTCCTCGGCGAGCCCGCGCTCGGCGACAAATTGGTGGGAGGCACCTTTGCCTCCGACAACGTCGATGCTTTTGTCCGCCTGCTCGAAAACAGTGGTGACATTGTTTTCCAGCGTCGCTCGGAGCACGAGATAGTCCTGTACAGGACGCGTTGAGCCGTCCGGTAGCGCAGGAGCCGGAATTTCCTGCCTGTGTCCATCCCCCATTTTCTCCGCACCTGCGTCTCAGGGGTGTTACTGCTTCTTCGCATGACACCCCATCTCCTCTCTACGCACCCCGTTTGCGCCGCGGCGCTGGCCTGTGCCGCCTGCGCGGTCGCGGATGTGCAGGGGGAGACGGCGTCGCCGAAGAGCTACAACCTCCCAGGAGGCGACGCAGCGACGACCTTGAAGCGGTTTGCCGACGATTCCGGCGAGCAGATCGTTTATCTGGTGGAGAACGTCAGGGGGCAGCGGACCAATGCGGTGGCAGGCCGGTTTTCGGCGCGCGAAGCGCTCGACCGGATGCTCGCCGGCACGAACCTGGCCGCCACCCAGGATCCATCCACCGGTGCCATCGTCGTCGGGCGAAAGCGTTCCCCGCAACCGCCAGCCAAGTCTTCCGGGACAGTCCCCCCCGCACCTCAAACTGAACACAGTCCCGTGAAGAAATCCAACCTCCTCACCCGAGCCGCAGCCTGGCTCGCCGCGCTTGCCGCTCCGCTCGCAAATGCGCAGGTCACCTCTCCCGCCACGTCGCACGATTTCGACGAAAAGGTGATTGAACTGTCACCGTTCCAGGTCACCACGGATGACGCCGGCTACCAGGCCTCCAACGCCCTTTCCGGCACCCGGCTCAACACGAAACTGGAGGACATCGCCTCCTCCACGACTGTCGTGACGAAGCAGCAGTTGATCGACACAGCCGTCAACGACATCAACGATCTCTTCCTCTACGAGGCGAGCACCGAGGGCATCGGCAACTTTACAGCCGTGACCATCAACCGCGATGGCGGTGTGAACGATGACGCGGCGAATGATCCGAACACCGCCAACCGTATCCGCGGCATGAATGCGACGAATATCGCCATCGGCAATTTCGTCAGCAACCGCAAGGTGCCCTTCGATGTCTACAACATCGATTCCGTCGAGATCTCGCGCGGCGCCAACTCCAACCTGTTCGGCCTCGGCTCCGGTTCCGGGGTCGTGAATCTCGTGCGCTCCTCCGCGAACGTGCAACGGCGGTCCGCCAGCATCGCCGGCCGCGCCGACAACACCGGCGGCACCCGTGGCAGTTTCGATGTCAATCAGCCGCTCATCCACGACAAGCTTGCCATCCGCGTTTCCGGCGTGGTCCAGAACAAGGCCTTTGAACGCGAACCGTCCCGCGATGACACCCGCAGACTTTACGGTGCATTGACGTGGAAGCCGACGAAGAGGACGGTTTTCCGTCTCAGCGGTGAGCACTACACGCGCGAAGCACAGGTGCCGAACTATGTGACCCCGCGCGATTACGTTACCGTTTGGGTGGAAAACTGCCGGCCCGCCTGGGACCCCACCACGTACCGCGTCACCTACGCGAACGGCACCACCGCCGGCCCGTTTGCGCAGAACACGGACGGTACCACGCTACCGTGGGGGTTGCGCGGCGGCTCCGCTCTCTACACACGGGGGGTCCTCTACGTGCAGCCGGACGGCGAAATCAGCTATTGGTCGGTCGGCCGCACGGGCAACGCCGCAACGCCGTTGACGCGCAACCAGAATGTCCGCCTGCTCCAGAGCGGCACCCGTCTCAGCCGGGAACGCTCTCTCCTCTACCCGCTGTACTTCGACCGCGGCATCACCGACAAGTCGGTGTACGACTGGAGCTCGGTCAATTACATCGCGCCCAACTACACGGAGGATACGAGCGACATGTTCGTGGGTGAATGGGAGCAGATTCTGGTCGAGACCCGGCAGCATCTCCTCGCCTCCAAGGTCGGCTGGTTTCATCAGGATTTCGAGCGTCTCAACCGCAACATGATCGTCGCCAACGATACGGTTCTCTACGTGGACCCGAACACGAAGCTCATTGACGGGACGACGAATCCGAATTTTGGACGTCCGTATGTGGGCGCCACCGCGCCGCTCTTCATCCGGCAGCCGGAGGATATCGACACTTTTTCCGTCGACCTCGCCTACCAGTGGACTCCGCTGCGCAACGGCGGTCGCAACTGGATCGGCCAGCAGCGTTTCAACTTCCACGGCGAACACCGCAGGACCGAGACGACCAATTTCCGTTACCGCGACATCATCACATCGACACACAGCTGGACAAACACCGTCAACCGAACCTCGTCACCCGAGAACTACTATCAGTACTACCTCGGCGACGCCTCGGGGTACAACGTGGACTATGCCCCGACCTCCCGGAATGACCTCTCGGGTACGTATCCGTTTCATTGGTACAATGGGGCTTCCGGGCAGCAACGCTGGATCTCCGATCCCGCGGAACTCGGAGCGGCCGCCATCACGGGCACCAACCTCCAGCAGCAGAGGATCGATACCTACAACATCACGTACCAGGGCTCTTTCTTCGATGGACGCATTCTTCCGACCCTCGGCTGGCGGCGTGACCGTCAACAGGGCCGCAGAACCTCCAACGTCGCGATTGATCCGGCCACCGGCTGGATCGACTACAAGAATCTGGAAGCCTTTGACGAAGACTGGACGGGCCAGTCCGGCGAGACCAAGACCTTGGGCATCGTTGTGAAGCCCACTTCATGGCTCAATGTTTTCTACAACTTCTCGGACAGCTTCGACCCGCTTGGCATCGCCTACAATATCTTCGGCGAGGTCCTGCCGAATCCGACCAGCAAGGGCACCGACTGGGGTATCCTGCTCAAGCTCCTCGACGGAAAGTTGTTCATAAAGGTCAACCGCTACGACAACACGGAGATCAATTCCCGCCGCAGCCAGATTGGAACCATTGGCTCCCGCATCCACCGGCTTGAGGGCTGGAGGCAGCCGCTCACCGCATCGTTCTACCCGTGGGCGGTCGATGTCGTGACCCAGCGCTTCCTCAACCAGGGGGTCTCCAATCCCACTGCAGATCAGGTTTTCAATGCCGCCGCGGCGCTGATGCAGATCGACCCGGTCCAGCTCCGGCGCCAGAACGAAACCGGTGCCGTCAATGTTCCCGCCGACGTGACGTCCAAGGGCTGGGAGATCGAGGCCACCTACAATCCGAAATCCAACTGGCGCATCAAGGGCAACATCTCCCAGACGGAGGCCTTCGACAGCAACATCGGCACGGATGTGACGCGTTACGTCGCCGAGCGCATGCCGGTGTGGACGACGGTCAAGGATGACCAAGGCGAGCGTTGGTGGGATGCCGACAACGGCGCGGCGCGTGCAACGTACATCTCCGAGATCCTCGCACCGTATTCCTTCGAGGTGGCCAATTCCGGAAAATCACGCCCGCAGCTTCGCGAGTGGCGCCTGAATCTCCTGAGCAACTATGATTTCGTGGACGGCCCCTTCAGAAACTGGAGCATCGGCGGCGCCCTCCGCTGGGAGAGCAAGGGCGCCATCGGCTTCTACGGCAAGCCGCCGGGTGCCGACGGTCTGGTCACGGATCTCGATCCCGACCGCCCGATCTATGACAAGGCGCGTTACAAGGTGGATCTGAACGTCTCCTACAAGTTCAAGCTGCTCCAGGACAAGGTGCGTGGACGGATCCAGTTGAACGTCCGCGACATCTTCGAGGACGGACGCCTCCAGGCGATCGCGGTCAATCCCGACGGCGCGCCCTACGCGTTCCGCATCATTGATCCGCGCCAATTCATCCTGTCGACCTCGTTTGACTTCTGAGCCCCGATCCCAATGGGAAAACACCTGTTTAAAGAGGGCCACGGTCCCTCGTGGCAGCGGGGACGCACCGTGCTCGACAACGCCGGCAAGACAACCTCTGCGACGTCGTATTCCGCAATCCCGGCCACGAGGGACCGTGGCCCTCCATACAAGCCGGGGCGCAGGCCCGGTAGACGCTCGCGGGCACCGTCCTTTCCCGGTCCTTTCCACCGCCTTTGCTGGAGCCTGTGCGTGTGCCTCGCGGCACTGCTGTCTGCCTTGGAGCCGGTCTATGCCGCTTCGCGCGAGAGCGGCGGCACGGCCCGGCAGGAGAGGAAGAACGAATATGAGATCCTGCGCTCCTTTCCACCGGGAAGGTTCTCCGCGCTCAGCGCGAATGATTTCCCCGACGCGAAGGGGCTCACCGGGTCCAATCGTCTGAACGGCAGCTGGCTCGAGGCCGGACCCCAGCGCGGAAGCTGCCGCGCCTTGATTGCGGCCGTCGTCGCCGATGACCTGTCCGCGGCGGACCGCGCTTGGGTTGGCATTGACACAGCATTCGCCCACCAGCGCCCGGATGGAAGCTTCAGCGCAAAGATCCGGCCCAACGGCGCGAGTGCCCGCCCCTATCCTGCGAGCGTCGAAACCGCCTTCTTCTTCCTCCAGGAATTGGGACGGGCGCTGCTGGTGATCCAGCAGTCGCCGCACGAGGCTCATTTCCGGGCGCGGATTGCGTCGATCGAACCCAAGGTGCGCCTGTCCGGCGCGTTCCTCAGTGGCGGATTCGACACGATTGTTGCCCATACCCAGCATGCGGTGAACCGGTTGATCATCGCGGCCAAGGCTTTCGGCCTGTGCGGCGTTTTCCTCGAGGATGAGGCGCTGATCGAAAAATCCCGGCGTCTGATCGCCTTGTCGCTCACGCTGCGCGACGATGCCGGAGTCTTTCTGGAAAAGGGCGGGCGCGACTCCAGCTACAACGTCGTTTCCATTCTTTTTGGCCAGGTGCTCGCACTCCACGTTCCGCTGCCGGAGTTCGAGGCGGCGCTGCCGGCGGCGGTTGCCTGGCAGATCTCACGCATCGGGCCGGATGGCAGGGTCGATGTCCGGGGAAACACCCGGACCGGCCTGGGTCAGGAAAAAAGCTACTTCGGAGATCCAAAGACCGTGAACTACACCGAGGTCGCCCTAGCGCTCACCTATTACGGAATTGTGCACGGGGACGCCGATGCGCTGGCCGCCGCCGACCGGGTGGTGGCGTACATCAAGAGGGGCGCAACAAAATCCCCGAAAACACCGCGAGTGGCGCCGTGATCCGCGCAAGCGCCCCGCAAGGTTTCCTCCTTCGACCTTGAAATCGCCGGCTTCGAAATGCTTTCAGGGGAGCCTGCGTGCGCTCGCTCTTTCCGGTCTTTTCCTGGTGGCGCCGGCGAGTTGGGGAGCGGCGGCGCCGACCGGGCCCAACCTGATCGTGATCTATGCGGACGATCTCGGCATCGGCGACGTCTCGTGTTACAATCCTCAGAGTGCCTGGCGCACGCCCCGCATCGACCGGATGGCGCGGGAGGGACTGATGTTCACGGACGCTCACTCCGCATCCTCGCTCTGCACGCCCAGCCGCTATGCGCTGCTCACTGGTCGCTACGCCTGGCGTGGGCGGCTGAAGCAGGGCGTGTTGAATGGTTACGGAACCAGCCTGATCGAACCCGGGCGGGCGACCGTCGCCGGATTCCTTCACGATCATGGCTACGCCACTGTTGCCATCGGCAAGTGGCATTTGGGGCTCGACTGGAAGAAGGATGGACCGGGCGAGCAGGCGGTTGATTTCTCCAAGCCGTTCGGAGGCGGCCCTCTGGCGCATGGATTCCAGCGTTTTTTCGGCATCAGCGCCTCCCTCGACATGCCGCCGTATGTGTGGCTGCGTGACGACCGGGCCACCGCTCTGCCAACAGGCCGCATCGGCGACAGCGAGCCGCCGCGGCTCTGGCGGGGGGGTCCGATCGCACCGGATTTTCAAATGGAGGACGTTCAGCCGCGCCTGATCGATGAGGCGTTGGACTACCTCTCCACACGCGCGCGTTCGGGTGGAAGCCAGCCGTTCTTCCTCTATCTCGCGCTGGCGTCGCCGCATACTCCCGTCCTGCCGACCAAGGCGTTTGCCGGCAAAACCGGGGTGACCGCTTACGGCGATTTTGTCGCCCAGGTCGACGCCGACGTCGGCCGGCTGTTGGACGCGCTCGAACGCCACCAACTCGATCGGAGCACGCTGGTGATATTCACATCCGACAACGGATTTGCTCCGGCAGTCAGCGTGCCGGAGCACCGGCGGCACGGGCATGATCCGAGCGCGGGATACCGCGGTTTCAAGTCGGACCTCTACGAAGGTGGACATCGCATCCCCTTTATCGTGCGCTGGCCGGGCCCGGTGCCGGCCGGCAAACGGACCACCGCATTGATCGGCCAGCTCGACCTGTTTGCCACGTGTGCCGATTTGCTGGGAATTCCGCTTCCGCCCGATGCGGCTGAGGACAGCGTGAGCTTCTTGCCGCAACTGCGCGGAAAGTCCCTGCCAGTTGGTCGGGAGACTTTAGTCATTCATTCCGCCGAAGGACGCTTCGCCATTCGTGAAGGTCGCTGGAAACTCCTGCTCTGGCCGGGCTCGGGCGGCTGGAGCCCGCCTACGCCATCGCCCAGCCGCTGGCTCGCGGTTGAAGCCACCGACCTTTCGCGCCTGCCGCCCTACCAGCTCTACGATCTCGACGCTGATCCGGGTGAGACCGTCAATCTCGCGGACCGTCATCCCGAAATCGTGCAGCGCCTCGGTCGGAAGCTGCGGGCCTGCATCGAAAACGGCCGCAGCACGCCGGGGCCGCGCAGTCCCTGGAGCCCGGCTGCCGCCTGGCCGCAGCTCGAGTGGATGAAGGATTTCCCGGATGCGAATTGACGCTGCCGTGCCGGGGAGTAGTCTCACGCGAAGACGCGAAGCCTGATGCAATCTGTGGATTCCCATGCTCGGGTTTTTTTCGCGTCTTCGCGCCTTCGCGTGAATCCAATCCGATCTTTGCGATCTCGGGATTCCTGCTCTTTCTGGTCCATTCCATGATGAAGCACCATCGCTCTGTGGTTTTCCTTTTCGCTGCGGTGCTGGCCGGGCCTGGCCTGTCCGGTTCGGATCGTCCTGTCGCGTTTGCCATCCGGGCCGAGCGGGTCGTCGATCGTCCGATTATCGTACCTTCGATGCTGCCCGGCGACGAAGGCGAAAGCATCAACGGCCCTTCGCTCATCCGCGTGCCCGATTGGGTGCCGAATCGGCTCGGTCGCTACTACCTGTATTTCGCACACCATGACGGAAAGTACATCCGTTTCGCCTACGCCGACGAAGTCGCCGGTCCATGGACGCTCGTGCCCGGCGGCCTGCTGCCGGTCGCCGGACAGAGAGCGTTGCGCGGTCACATCGCCTCGCCCGAAGCCGTGATCGACGAGGAGACCCGACAAATTTTCCTGTTCACCCACGGTCCTCCCCGGGCGGGCACGGGCTCGCAGGTAACCACGGTGGCGGTATCGCCGGACGGGCGTGAATTCCGCGATCTGGGAGTAGTGGTGGGGCCTGCGTACCTGCGGGTGTTTCGTCACGACGGCGTGTGGTACGGCCTGACCGGTTCGGGCGTGTTGCACCGGGCGGAGAGACTCGGCGCGCCGTTCGAACCTTTGGCGACGATTATTGGACAGGATGTCATCGATGCGCTCGACCCCTGGCTGCGCGGGGAATCCGATGCGATGCCTGCGGACAAGCGTCCCGCCAGCGGCGACGGCCGCTACGGGATTCGTCACGTCGGCACGGACCTGTATGACGGGCGTCTGTACGTGTACTTCTCATGCCTGTCGCATCGGCCCGAGCGGATCATCGCCACGGTGGCTGACATTAAAGGTCCGGCCGCATCCTGGAAGGCGCGTGGAGCGTTCGAAGTGCTCCAGCCCCAGCGTCCTTGGGAAGGTGCCGACCTGCCGTTGGCCTATTCGCGGGGCGGCAGCACGATCAAGTATGGCTACAACCGCGTGCGTGAGCTGCGCGACCCCGCCGTGTATCGGGAGGGCGACGGGGCCTGGCTGCTCTACTCCACAGCGGGCGAATACGGCATCGGTCTCGCGAAGCTCGATTATCGAGCCACCTCACCGTGACGGTCCCGTCTGTCCCGCCTTGTACTGGTTTGCTTGGCCTGGTTACGACACTTGAAGGCGTATCGCAGACTGATTTCTTCACTGTCGGGTGGACTTGAATCGATTGGCGCCTACTTGTAGTCATCTACGGACTTGTCCCGCCCATGAAGGCCAAGCGAACTTCCCGGATGTGCTTTTTCACCTGCGCGGTGGGGATCATGAGCCTCGGTCTTTTGGCCCAGTCTTCCACCTCCGACCCTGCGTCCGCTGCCGAGGCGCAGGAGCCGGCGATTGAGCTACCCACGTTCACGGTTCAGGATTCGCGCATCCTTCCGGAGCCGGAGGCTTGGCGGTACGCCCGCATTGAGGGCTTTGAGATCCTTGCCAACAGTTCCAATCGTGCCACCCAGCGGCTGGTCGAGGATTTCCAGCGGTTCCATCAGGCGCTCATCCTCGCGTGGCCTCCGGCAAACATCATTTCTGCGGTACCCACTTCGTTGATACTGGCGGGCCGGGGCGACAAGTTCGATCCCTTCGTTCCCCGCATCGAGCTGCGCCCGGACAGCGGATCGGTCAGCCTCAACCTGCGCGATGGCGAACTGTCGGCAATCGTCATCGATCTGCAGTCCACGACCCTGAACATCGACACGCCGGAAACCCTGGACATCCTGGCCGCCCAGCCGGCCGACATTGATCCGGGTGCGGGGGACGCAGGCTTTGCCCTCATGCCGGACTTCGTGGTCGATCACTACCGGCAGCTCTATCGCGAGTACATCCGCTTTGTCCTGGCACAGGCGCAGCCCCGTCTGCCTGCATGGATGGAGGAAGGGTTGTCGCAGATCTTCATGCGCATGGAGTTTTCGCCCACCCGCATCGTCATCGGCAAGGTCGAGGACCCCAATGAAGTGTCGCCGAACGGAATCATTGAGGACCGAGATTTCAACCGGTTCCTGCAACGTCGCGCCCTGATGCCCCTGCAGGAGATGTTCAGCGTCCGCGCGGATTCGCGCACCGCGCGCAATCCTCTTGGCAACCTCTGGGCCAAGCAGTCGTATGCATTCGTGCACCTGTGCCTGTACGGCAACCAGGGAAAGTACCAGAAAGGATTGCTGACGTTTCTCTCCCGCCTCGGCAGCCAACCGCCGTCGGAGGCGCTGTTCAAGGAGTGCTTCGGAATGACCTACAACCAGATGCTCCTGCAGATCCGGGGCTATGTCGACTTCACGGCCTACAAGGCGGTGGTTTTCCAGGCGAAGAAAGGGGAGAAACTGGAGCCTCCGCCGAAGCCGGTGTTCCGCGACGCCACGGAGGCGGAGGTGGGGCGCATCAAAGGTGAGGCGCTGCGCATGGCGGGCAACAAGACCGCGGCGCGGGAGGCGATGATTGCGCCGTACATCCGGGGTTCGCGGGATCCGCAGCTGCTGGCCTCGCTCGGGCTCTTCGAATACTCCGAGGGGGAGACCGCGCGCGCGAGGAAGTTCCTTGAGGCGGCGGCGAAGGCAAAGGTGAACCGCCCGCGCGCCTATTTCCGGCTGGCCCAGTTGCGTTTCGACGAAGTGATGCAAGCCCCGCTTGGCACCCGGAAACGCCTGAGTGCGGCACAGGTCGGAACCGTACTCGAGCCTCTTCTGGTCGCCCGCGGGCAACCACCGATGTTGCCGGAGATCTACAGCCTGATCGCCACCGTGTGGTCGCAATCGGCTGTGCCGCCCACCGCGGAAGATCTCGCCGTGGTCGACGAGGGGGTGCGCCGCTTTCTCAAATATCCCGATTGGATCTATCAGGCGGCGTGCCTGAAGCAGCAGTACGGTTTTCTCGAGGATGCCGCGCAATTGGTCGCGATCGGCCTGAAGGTGACGACCGACCCCGACAGACGCGAGCGATTCCAAAGGCTCCAAGCCGAACTGCCTCCGATGACACCTGCCGGGCGTGCGGATTCCCGATAGCGTGCAGGCTTCCACCCGGCTTCAGAAGTCGGAGATCAAAGCTCAGCGGTCAGAAATAAGCTCAAGCGGAGGTTTGTTTCCGGGACTGATCGGGCGGGTTTCTGTGATACAGAAAATAAATGACATCTTTTTGCGGCGTCAGCCGTTTTGCCCCGACAGCGTCTCCGCACCGGGAGAAATCACCGCAACGGCTTCAAGCGGCAAAACTTCCTTATATTGCGCCGGTCGAGATTGCCTAGGAGGATGAGGACCGTAGGTTGGCTTTGCCCAAAATCATGAATTCGGATAATACCCTCAACCTCGGCGACAAATTGATCATCCGCGGCATCCATCTCAATCTTACCGATGCGATGAAAACGGTGATCTCCACCAAGGCCGAGCGGCTGCTCCGCCACGAACCGCGCATCGTGCGCATCCGCATCAACGTGGAACCTCACTGGGCGGACGGGCGCACACACTTCGAGGCGAAGGGACATATCGAGATCAGCGGGCCGGACTGTCATGTGTCGGCGGTGAGCGAAGATGGCTACAACGCGATCGACCAGCTCATCGACAAGCTCGACCGGCAACTGCGGAAGCGGAGCACGGACCTGACCAGCCGCCGGGCAACGGACGATATCCGTCGCCACGAAGCCGCGACCGACACGGCGGAGTGAATCCGTCAGAGGGCCACGGTCCCTCGTGGCCAGATCGGAAAGAGGTAATCCGCAGATTTTGTCAGTAAGGACCCGTTCCCGGTCCGAGGGGGGCCTCTCCGGAAATCTGCGGCTCCAACGCCTGAACCAACTTGCTCGCACTGGAGGATCTGCTAGTGTTTCCAATATGAGCTTGGCTGAAATCAAGGAGCAGGTGGGGCACCTCAGTCCCGACGAACGTAGTGAGCTCATCGGCTATCTGAAGCTGGTCACGCTGCAAACCGATCCGAGCCGGGCGGCTCGCCTTGCGCAACGCATGGCGCGGATGGATGCCGGATACAAAACGGATGAAGCTGGCCTCCTGCAACGGCTGCCGGGCATGCGGACAGACGCGCGTTGAGCCGTGAGCGGCTACCGCTATGTTTTGGACGAAGCTGTCGTGGAAATGATGGCGGCTCAGCCGGAGGAAGAGCAGCGTATCTGGCTGCAGATTTTCCGTATGCTGGCTGGAAATCCCTTTGTCCGGGGCGAATGGCGCACGACCGACCTCTCAGGTCGTGTGCTGGAGACCAAGGTGATGGGCGATTTGGCAGTGACTTACTGGGCGGATCACGCCGTTAAGGAAGTGCGGATCGTCGAAGTGGTCTGAGCAAGCTGTCTTTGCTGGCGCGTCTTCAGTGCTGCTAGCACAAAGGCGAGCGCTTTACTGGACAAGACTGGCTCGAAAGGGTTCTTCACGGAACGTAGTGGATAGGCGGTTAATCGAGATGGGGAAATACGTCGAGCTTGCCGCAGAAGAAGAGGATTCTGGCGCGGTAGTTGTCGAAGCGACGGAAGCCGCAGCCATACGGGTGCGCAGTTCGCGTTCGGATCCTTCGCCGGAGCTGCTGCCCGAGTCGCAAATCAAGCTGGGCAAAGACCATCGTCCGCTGGTCCTGTCGCGGTGGCTTCAGCGGTTTCTCACCGACTATTTCCCGGCCGACCGCGCACAGCTTGCCGCAAGGCGCCTGCCGGAGAAGATGAAAACCTGGATAGACGATTCCCTGGCCCGGCTCGATGGGCGGCAGCCTTTGCACCCGCTCACCTGCTTTTGCACCGTGGCGGCACGGGGCACCCTGATCGTGCGTATGTTTCCTGCGCAGTCGCATGGCGGTGTCTTGCTGCGCCTGACCGAGGCACGATGGCCGCCGAATCCCCTCGCCCTGCATGCCCGTGGTCTTTCCACCCGTGAGTGTGAAGTCCTGCACTGGCTCGCGCAGGGAAAACGCGATGCCGAGATCGCGCGCATCCTGGCCATATCCTCCGGCACCGTGAGCAAACACGTCGAGCATCTGTATAAAAAGCTCAGAGTGGAATCGCGCAGCGCCGCGGCCAGTGTCCTCTGGTGCGAGACCCGTTGAGCAAGATTCTGTTCGCTTGCAGGAAGCCGGAAAAGAGTTCGGAGTCCGTCCTTCAATCCGTGCATTGTGGGTCCAGTGGAAGAACGTCGTGACGCCGCTCTACGCGAGAAAGAAATAAGTGTCGGCGAACAAGCATTTCATCGGCGGGGTGTGCCGTGAAGAGAGCTGTGTTCACGGGGCAGGTAGACGATGCGATCGGCCCAATCCTCGTTCGCGGCCTCTTGCCACAGGTCGATCAGGAGCTGCGCCTGTTTGCCGTAGGCGAGCACGGGAATGACCCGCCGATAAAGGATCACGCCGGAATGACCGAGTCCTTCCCGGGTCAATTTGCCAGCATGGACCACCAGGCTGGCACGATCGAAGCTGACCAATGTCATCCTTGCTTCCCGCAACGCCATCAGGAGTGCAGGGTCTTTCTGGCTTCGGTGCGCCCCTTCACGCCATTCGGCAATGTGGATGATCGGGAAGTCCGGGTGGATCCGGCGGCAGGCCGCCACCAGCCCATGGGCCGTGTTCTCATCGGCGAGCAAACGCCAAGTCATGGACGGGCCGTCTCAGCCTCGTGCTGGGCCCTGATTTCGTCCGGATAAGCTTCTGCAAACGCGAAGGCACAGCGCACCAATGCCTCCGGCCAGCGAAAATAGGCGGCCGTCCGGGAAATACTCCCGACCTGCCGAAACACTTCCAAGACCTCCCAGGCCGCCACCCGGTGACCGAGAACAAACGCCTCGCGTCCGCTGACGGCATCGCGAAAACCGATCCCAGGGAATTCCTCTTCCATCGCTTTCTCCTTGAGATACAGACTGCTCAATGTGGAGGGATCCATATGAAGCCGTTTGGCTTGGCGGGCAATCAAAGCTGCATGCGTCGAATCAAGACGACAGGATTGAACGACGGAGGCCATGCCTTCAGAATGTATACAGTGTAAACGATGTCAAGGGCTGGCGGGGATGAACGGGTTGTGGCGCGTCCGCCCTTGCTTCGGCCTGAGGGACGGATTTGGCTCGTATCACGTTCCGCCCCATGTCGCCCGACCAGCATCTAGCCGCCCTTCTGAAACGTCTGCCGGAACTCGAGGTCTGTCGTGAGGCTCTCCTGCGCACCTATCAGGTGATGCACGATTCGCTGCGCCACGGCGGCAAGCTCCTGCTCTGCGGCAATGGTGGCAGCGCGGCGGATGCCGATCATTGGGCGGGGGAACTGCTGAAGGGATTCAAGTCGCGCCGAGCCCTCTCTCCGGAACAACAAGCCCGCTTTCGCCCTGACGTGGGCCGTCAGTTGCAAGGCGCCCTGCCGGCGATTCCGTTGACCAGCTTTCCCGCGCTCGCCACGGCGTTTGCCAACGATGTATCCCCCGAGCTCATCTTTGCCCAACTGACCTGGGCCTTGGGTCGGCCGGGGGACGTCTGGGTCGGTCTGAGCACGTCGGGCAACGCCGCGAACGTCTGCGCCGCCGCGGAAGTGGCACGAGCGCAAGGGCTTCATACCGTGTGCCTAACGGGCCGGAGTGGAGGCAGGCTCGCGCCTTTGTGCGACTTGGCCATTCACGTTCCCGCGGACGAGACGTACCGCATTCAGGAATATCACCTGCCGGTCTACCACTGCCTCTCGCTGATGCTTGAGGATGCGTTTTTCGGAGCATCGTAAGCGGGCGGGATCGTGAACCATGGTCCTGCGGGAACAGGCGTTGCCGAAGGCAATACCCATCGGCGCACAGGGGAGGTGAGTCCGCGGTGGATGGATGAGGATCCCGGTGGGGCGACACTCTATATGAAACTCTTCTGAAAACGAGAATCGTCAGATATTGAGATCGAGTCTTATTCTGAATTTGACAGGGCGGGAACCTGCTGTGACGAGACTGGATTTCAATCTCAGTATGAATTCCGCCTACCTGCGTCTCGCAATCGTCATTCTTGGAGTTTTCGTCCTCTGTCTACCGGCCTTCGCAAAGGAGGTCATCACCTTGGAAGAATTCCAGGTCACCGATCGGCAGGATTCGCCCTATAAGGCGGCCACCGCGATTACCGGTACGAAGACGGACACGCCGTTGATCGAGATTCCGCAGTCAATCCAGGTCATCACCCGGGAACAGATCGCTGATCTGGGTGCGCTGGACATCACGGACCTCTATCCGCTGATGGGCAGCGTCACCGAGTTTTCCTACGGCGGGGTGAGCGCCCGGGGTTTTCGCCAGGAGCAAACGCGGTACAACGGAATCAGCGGCAATCCTTACAACGAGTTTGGCATTCTCACGCTCAACAACGTCCAGCAGGTCGAGGTGATCCGGGGTCCGGTGGGCCTGCTTTACGGTGACAACGAGCCGGGCGGAATGATCAACATCGTCACTTCCAAACCACGGGCCGAATTCGGCGGATCGGTTGCTGCGCGGGTGGGCAGCTATGGACTGGTGGGCGGCGAGGCACAGGTGACCGGTCCGCTCGATTCGAGCAAGCGGTTCCTCTATCTCGCCAATCTGAGTTATGACGAACGCGACAGTTTTCGCGACAACTTCCACAGCGAGGCACTCAACCTCAGCGGCGGACTCACGTGGGTGATCTCGCCGGCGACTCGTCTGACTGGCGAGATTGAGTACATTGATAACAAGGCCCGCGGCGCCCGGCTGCGCGGCATTCCGTTCGGCGCCGATGGATTTGTCACTTCCGTCCATTTCAACGCAGCGGAGGCGACGGACCTGCAGGACCTCGAAACGACGGTGTACAACCTGCAGTTCGACCACGTGTTTTCCCACAGCCTGCGGTTGAACGCATACTACCGCTACTTCGAAAGTGAGGCCCCTCAGGCGTATCACGAGCCGAACACCTACAATGCGGCGACCGGCATCTGGTCCCGCGAGTTTCGCCATCAACTTCGCAACATGTATGAGGAATCGGCCGCAACCAACATTATCGCCGACTTCGATTTCCTGCGCGCCAGGCACAAGGTCCTCTCCGGGGTCGAATTCTACCGGGCCCACCGTGTGTTCAGAACCCGCACCATCAATCAGTCCCAAGTGATTCCGATCAACGTCCTGCATCCGGTCTACGGGCTCAGCTCGGGATCGATGTACGACATCTCCCTCGATGGTGTGACTCCGAATGATACGGAGAAGACACGCGTCGGTTATTACCTGCAGGATCAGGTCTCGATTGGCAGCCGCTGGCACCTGCTGGGCGGACTTCGCTACGAATACTTTGAGGACGTGCGGAAGCGACCGAGCACCGATCAGTTTGATGATGCCGTCTTCACGTACCGTGGGGGCGTGGTCTTCATGCTGCGGCCGGACATCGCCGCCTACGTCAGTTATGCCATGGGGCTGAAACCGCAGTCGCTCGGCGACGAGGACCGCAACGGCCCGTTCCCTCCGCAGGAGAGTTCTTCGTGGGAGACGGGTTTGAAATTCGAGTTTCTTGAAAAACGCCTCGGACTGACGACGAGCATCTATGACATCCGCAAGACCAACATGCTGCAGCGCGACCCAAGGCCGGGTGTGCCGTCCACTTGGTTGCTCCCGGTCGGAGAGGTCACCAGTCGCGGCGCGGAGGTTGATCTCACCGGGCAGATCACAGCTGACTGGA
>CAZOXB010000015.1:0-25650 GCA_964583635.1 uncultured Opitutaceae bacterium
TTCGTCCATCAGTATTATTCGGCCATACAGAGAAGTTCTGAGTGACGAATTTCTGAGTGACGTCGGGTAAATGGTGCCAGTGAATGGATCATATGATCGGCGGGCAAATACCGAATCCTCCCGGCAGGGTATCTTCCGATTTCGGCAGGCTTCGGTGAAAGCCTGACTCGACAGGATTGTCGCGTCGATGAATGTCGCTTGTCCCGTCCCAGCTTCCGCCTGATCATTGAGCCCTCATGAACTTCTTCCGAACCTTCGTTGCCACCGTCGCGCTGGCACTCACACTCACCACGCACGCGGCGAACAGCACAGGCCGGCCGCATATCATCCTCGTGATGGCGGACGACATGGGATGGGGGCAGACCGGTTACAACGGAAACCCGGTCCTGAAGACACCCAACCTCGACGCGATGGCGGCCGCCGGATTGCGCTTTGACCGCTTCTACGCCGGCGCCCCCAATTGCTCGCCAACGCGCGCAACCGTCCTCACCGGACGCTCAAACGACCGGACCGGCGTCAGGGACCACGGCTACGCGCTGCGCCTCCAGGAGAAGGTGCTGCCCCGGGCGTTGCGTGACGCCGGCTATGCGACGGCTCATTTCGGAAAGTGGCATCTGGACGGCTTCAGGGGGCCTGGCGTGCCGATCCTCGCGAGCGATCCCCATGGTCCGGGCGTGTTCGGCTTCGACGAATGGCTGTCGGTCACCAACTTCTTCGATCGCGATCCGATCCTGAGTCACAAGGGGGTGTTCGAGGAGCGGAAGGGCGACTCGTCGGAGATCATCGTGGAGGAGGCGCTCAAGTTCATCCGGAGCAACCTCGCGGGCGGAAAGCCGATCTTCACCGCCATCTGGTTCGGTTCGCCTCACTCTCCGATGGTGGCGAGCGAGGCGGACAAGGCCGCATTCACCCGGCTCGATCGCAACTCCGCGGGTCAATACGGAGAGCTCGTGGCGATGGACCGCAGCATCGGCCGGCTGCGAAAGGGTCTGCGTGATCTGGGCATCGCCGACAACACCCTGCTTTGGTTCAACAGCGACAATGGCGGGCTGCCGGGCATCGAACCGTCATCGGTGGGAGGATTGCGCGGCTTCAAGAACTCCATCTATGAAGGTGGCCTCCGCGTGCCTGCGATCGTGGAGTGGCCGGCCGTGATCAGGAAACCGCGGGTGACCCTCTATCCGGCCGGAACCGTCGATATTTTTCCGACCATCGCGGACATCCTCGGCCTGTCCGCCGCCGTCATGCTGCAGCCCAGCGACGGTTTGAGCCTGAAGCCGCTTTTCACCCGCGAGCTCGCCAGGAGGGATAAGCCGCTGCCGTTCCGCCATCAGGGCCGCGGTGCATGGATCGACAATCGCTACAAACTCGCCGGCCCCAGTCTCAAGGCCGGCACATTTGAACTGTACGATCTCGAAGCTGACCCGGCGGAGAAGACAGATCTCGCGCGGGTGAAACCGGACATGCTGGACAGGATGCGTGCCTCGTTTCTGGCATGGAATGAATCCGTGGAGGCGAGCGTCGCCGGAAGGGACTATCCCGCAGGCAAGGTGGATCCCGCCGACCAGCCACCGCGCACGTGGATGACCGCGCCGGAATACGCGCCCTATCTGGAGCAGTTGAAGGGCCGGCCGGAGTATCGGCAGGCGATACCCCATGCGGCCGGCCAGGAAAAATCGCCCTGAGGGGGAAACCCGGGGATCTGTTTGTCGACGCTGACCACACGATACCGTTATCCGGCTGCGGTGCGGGCGGGACTATCCCGTTGGGACCAGCGCCCGTTGTTGCGCCCCCCGGCTCAACAACGGGTCGGCGAGGTGTGCCGCCAGTAAAACGCCCAGTTCAGCGCGAAGCAGCCGAGCGCGAACAGCGCCATGGCCGTGTAGGCCCAGGCCGGGGAGCCAAGATGGTGCAGGCACCATCCGAGCAGGAGTGGCGGAAAGAAACCACCCAGCGCACCCAGACAGCTCACGAAACCAATGGTCGGCCCGGCCTCCGCACCCATTACGCTCGAGATGATCTTGAAGATCGACCCGTTTCCAAGTCCCGCCGCCGCACACAGGATCATGATCGTCCAGAAAAACCCGCTGAAGCTGTCCGGTTGAAGGAACTGCGAGAGACTGAAGCCACAGACGCCCATCACGGCGATGCTGACGGCCGTCACCCGACCTGCGCTCCAGCGATCCGCGAGCCATCCGCCAAGCGGGCGGGTGAGCGTCGCCACCAGCACGGCGAAGGGAGCGAAGAAAAACGGGTTGGGTGCCCCACCGGGAGCGAGCGCAAAGACCTCATTGATGATCAGGGGCAGGGAGGCACCCATGGCCACGAACGCACCGAAGGTCAGGAAGTAGAGCGTGGAGAGAATCCAGGTATGCCTCCGCCTGGCGACCACGAGCTGGGATGCGAGCGATTTCGCCGGCTGCGGATAGTTTTCCGTGCCAAACCACAACGCCGCCGCACAGGCCAGAATGAGCGGAATCCAGATGAACGCCGCATTGCTCAACCAGACATCCCGCGAGCCTCCCGTCGCAAGCTTCATCGGCAACGCGTCGCCCGACAGGCCGCCGAACATCCCCACGACGACAATCGCCGGGATGGTGAACTGGGCAATGGTCACGCCGAGGTTGCCCAGTCCATTGATCCCCAGCGCCGAGCCCTGCAGCCGTTTCGGAAACCACAGGGTGACCGTCGCCATCGACGTGGCGAAATTCGCGCCGGCGATCCCGGTGAGTGAAGCCCAGAAAAGCAACGTGCCGAATGAGGTCGACGGATCACGCAGCGCCAACCCCCCGCCGATGCAGGGAACGAGCATCAGGAGAGTCACGACGGTATAGGCGTTGCGGCTGCCGAATCGGGAGACGATCAACCCGTAGGGGATGCGCAGCACCGAACCCAGCACCACCGGGGCCGCCGTGATCCAGAAGCGCTGGTGCGGAGAGATGGCGAATCCGGCCGGAGCCAGCTTGACCGCGATGGCGGACCACATGAACCAGATCGCGAAGGAAAGCGCCAGCGAGGCGGCGCTGATCGCCAGCGTCCGCCAGGCCAGCGCCGCCTTGACAAAGGGTTCGACCCTCTCCCTCACCAGCGCCCGTCGAATCGGATTCGGCAGCAACTGCAGCAGCCCCGCGCCGCCGAGAAAGAGCGCCAGCGAGCCGTAAAAGGCCGGCCACACGATGCGGTGATCGCCGCCGAGCGCCGTGTTGAGGACGGCCGTCAACAGCCACACCTGCAGGGAGACGATCAGGATGAGCACGCCGATGATGCCGACGAACAGGGTGTTCGTCTTGTTTGGATGCGCCCGGCTCTGCGCGTCGCGAAAGGTGCTCATGCCTGGAAAGGTTGTGGTTTCATTTCCGCGACCAGGATCTGCCCGCCACGCACCAGGACGGCCAGTTGCGGCAGCGGCCGCGGCGGGGGCCCCTGCAGCACTTCTCCGGAGCGTGCGTCGAACCAGCCGTTGTGGCACGGGCACTCGATTTTGCCCGTGCCCGGCTTGTAGAGGACGGCGCACGACAGGTGGGTGCACTTCTGCTCGAAAGCACGCCACTCGCCGCTTTCGAGGTGGATCAGAATGTACGGCGTCGCCGAGCCGGGCACCACGAACTCCCGCATCGCACCGGCAGGCACCTCGTCCAGCCGGCAAACGGGATGCTCGCCGACCAGGCGATGGGGCGGCGCCAGCCTGTCCTTCACCGCAACGAAGGCCGTGCCGGCACAGAGCCCGCCCGAGACGAGGCACAGGAACTTGGCGAACTCGCGACGGGAGACATGGGTGGCCTCCACGCGTTCATGGGGAAAATCCGTCTCCCAGGCGGGACGGGGCTTGAGGGGTGCGTCTTCGATTTCAGACATGGCAGTCAATCCACACGCAGCACCGTGCTGCCGCGTGGCATCATGATGTTGACCTTCGTGCGCACCGTCTGTGCGCCAAAGAGAAATGTGTTCACGGGCGTGCTGTGCGGCCGCATCTGCGCCATCTTTTCGCGCCGGCCAAACCAGAGGGCTCCGCTCGGGCAGACCGTCGCACACATCGGCCGCCGGCCCGCACTGGTGCGGTCGTAGCACATGTTGCACTTCATCATGATCTGCGTGCTTTCGATCTTCTTCGGCACGCCAAACGGGCAAGCCAGGACACAGTTCGCGCACGAGATGCAGCGGGCGGTGTTCGCGGTGTGAACGATGCCGAACTCGTCCTTGGTGATCGCATCGGCCGGACACACCCTCGCACAGGCCGGATCCTCGCAGTGCATGCACACCTGCACGGAGGTCTGCGTGCTCAGGGCACGGTCAACGTAGTCGACGTGAATCATCGAGGTCTGGCCGTTCGTCTCGCACTCCGCACAGGCCATCTCACAGGCGCGGCAGCCGATGCAGCGCTGCGGATCCACGAAGAACTCCTCGTCCGTCTTGACCTGCGTGTTTTGCATCGGGTGGGGTCTACGGGCTGGCGAAGGCGTTCGCGCGGTCGGCCGCCGGTTCCGGCCGGCCAAGCGGCTGGATTTGTGCGGCGCACACCTTGAATTCCGGGATCTTCGAGATCGGATCCAGATGCCCGGAGGTGAGTTGGTTGGCGGACTTTCGCCCGGGCCAGTGATACGGGATGAAAATCGTGTCGCTGCGGATCGTCTCCACAATCTGCGCCGGGAACTCCGCCGAGCCTCGACGGGTCACGACACGCACGAGGTCACCGTCGCGAATGCCGTATTTCGAGGCGAGCTGCGGATGGATTTCAAGCAGGGGTTCGGGATACTGGTCGACCAGGCGCCCGATGCGCCGGGTCTGCGTTCCGCTCAGGTACTGCGACACCACCCGGCCGGTTGTGAGGATCACCGGATACTCGGAGTCCGTCACCTCGCCCGGATCACGATAGACAACCGGATTGAAATGAGCCTTCCCATCCGGTGTCGCAAACTTGCGGTCCTCCCAGAGGCGCGGCGTGCCCGGGTGTTCAAGCGTCGGACACGGCCAGAAGACGCCCATGTTCTTCTCAATCTTCTCGTAGGTGATGCCGAAGTAGTCAGCGGTGCCGCCCTGCGACGCATGGCGCAGCTCGGTGAAAATCTCCTCGGAGTTCCGAAAGGAAAATTTCTCCGCGGCGCCAAGCCGGCGGGCGAGTTCAAGGATGATCTCCGTATCGGTGCGTGCCCCGCCCGGGGGTGTGACGGCCTGGCGGATGCGCACGACCCGACCTTCGGCGGTCGTCACCGTGCCGTCCTCCTCCTCGTGGAGCGAGCCGGGCAGGATGACATCCGCATGCCGGGCGGTTTCGTTGAGGAAGAAATCGATGGCCGTGTAGTGCTCGAGCTTCTCGAACGCCTCGCGGACATGGTTGTTGTTCGGCAGCGAAACCAGGGGGTTGAAGCAGATCGTGATGAGACCGCGAATCTCGCCCCGGTGGATCGCGTCGATGATTTCGTAGGCGGTCAGCCCCTTGTGCGGAATCTCGGACTCCGGCACATCCCAGACGCGGGCAATGTGGGCCCGGTGCTCGGGATTCTCGATGTCGCGGTTGCCGGGGAGCTGGTCGCACTTGTGCCCGTGCTCACGCCCGCCCTGGCCGTTGCCCTGACCGGTGATGGTTCCGTAGCCGCAATAGGGCCGGCCGATGCGCCCGGTCGCAAGCACGAGATTGATGCACGACAGGACGTTCTCCACTCCCTTGCTGTGATGCTCGATGCCTCGCGCGTGCAGGAGAAAGCTGGTCTTGGCCCTCCCCCACATCTCCGCCGCCCGCATGATGTCCTGACCCCGAATTCCGGTTTCGCGTTCGGCCCAAGCGAGATCGTAGTCCTTCACCGCTGCAATGGTCTCGGCAAAACCCGTCGTGTGCGCGGTGATGAACGCGTGGTCCAGCCAGTCGTTCTTCACCAGCTGGTGCAGCAGTGCGCCGTAAAGCGCCGAGTCCCGGCCGGGCCGGACCGGAAGGTGCAGGTCCGCGGTCCGCGCAATCGGCGTCAGCCTGGGATCGACGACAATCAGCCTGGCACCGTTGTCACGCGCCTGCCAGATCCAGTGCGTGAGGGTCGGGAACGTCTCGCTCACGTTCGTGCCGCAAATCATGATGACTTCGGCATGGGCCAGATCCGCGTAGGTGTTCGAGGCGCGGTCCAGACCGAAGGCCTTCTTGTTGCCCGCACCCGCGCTCACCATGCAGAGGCGCCCGTTGTAATCCAGGTTGCGTGTCTTGAGCGCGAGCCGCGCAAATTTTCCCACCAGGTAGCTTTTCTCATTCGTGAGCGACACCCCGGAGAGCATGGCGAAGGCGTGCGGTCCATGCGCGGCCTGGATGCGCCTGATCTCCGCCACCGTGCGGTCCATCGCCGCATCCCATCCGGTCCTCCGGAAACCGACGCCCTCGGCACGTTCCAGCGGATGCATCAGGCGATCCGGGTGGTTGTTCTGGAGATACCGCTGGACGCCCTTCGGACACAGCCGCCCCTCGTTATAGGGAAACTCCTCCCACGGATCGAACCCCACGACGCGATTTCCCTTCACCAAGAGCTTGATGCCGCACTGCATCCCGCAGAAGCAGCAGTGGGTTTCCACCACGCGGTCCGGTTCGTCCCGGCCGGGGAAGCCCTGTTGCGGAGGGTAGTTCTTGCGCGGACCGAAGGCGGCGATCAACTGCTCGGCGGTGACAGGTAGCTTGGCCATGGAGTTGCGGGATCAGGCTATCCAAACAATGCGCCAGACTCCTTCCTCGCCGCGAGGTGTGCCTTCGCCAGGGCGGCAC
Organism: uncultured Opitutaceae bacterium; assembly: GCA_964583635.1. Lineage (GTDB taxonomy): Bacteria > Verrucomicrobiota > Verrucomicrobiia > Opitutales > Opitutaceae > UBA6669. Next base: position 6,737 of record CAZOXB010000015.1, read on the forward strand.
GCTTCCCCTGGGGACTCAAGTCGAGATGGGAGGACCCGTCGGCCAGGGTGAAGGAATAGCCAAGCTCGCGCGTCACCGACTTCAGATCGTCCACATGCAGCTTCGACGCGAACGCTTCGCCCGTGTGCGGGCACACCGCCTGAGGCCCCAGCGTCCCCTCCCGGCGGTAAATGGCGACGCCGAGCTGGGCGGGACGCTGGAAAATGTGGAAGAACTTGCCAAACGGCATCCAGAGCAGAAACAGGATCACCACGATCGCATGCGTGATGCCCATGAATTGGTGCGCACGTCCCAGCATGAATTCGTAGTCCCAGGTGAGTCCCAGCCCGGTGACGGCGATCGCGGCCAGGAGGATGAGCGGCAGGATGTCGCCCTCGAAGGTTTGAATGGCGATCTGCCCCGCGTCCGTCAGCCGACGCCGCATCATCAGCCCAAGTCCGACAATGATCATCACCGAAGACCAGTTCAGGACGTGAAAAACATTCGCGGCGACAAAGCTGTTCAACGGAAACGAGAACAGTCTGAACCCGAAAACATGCGCCACGTAGGTGTCGATCGTCCCCGGCTCCAGCGTGAAATGGATCCACCCGAAGGTCAGCGGAAACGTCACCGCAAACGCAATCACGCATCCCCACGCAATCAGCATGTGGCCCGTCCACCGCAGCAGCCCGCGTTTGCGGATGAAGCGCTGTGCGGCCAGATCGTCGAATGCCAGCCGCACCAGCGCCCAGCCATGGCCGAACATCCGGCCGGAATGGAAATACTGCCAGCCCCGCCGCCAATAGAGGCGCGTCGGGGGGCGCTGGAGCCAGACGTCGTAGCGATAAATCAGCCCGAACCAGGCAAACACCGAACCGAAAAGGTAGGCGATCAGTGCCCCGTCAAAATTCTGGAGATTGCGGGATCCGAGGAAAATTGCGCCGATCAGGGAGAGAGTCGCAACCATGGCGACCCCGAGTGCACGGAGATTGAGCGTGCTGAACATCGGCCGGGAATTTCCTAGGGAATGAGGATCCCCGCGGAAATGCAACCCTGCACGACGGCAGCGATCCGCCGGCGAAAGACGTGGCGCGGGCGATCGCCGAACTCAGGTTTCGTACGCCGGAAGAAGCTTGTCGACGGAACGCTTCTCCAGGTGAACGAGGACTGGCAGGCCGTTCTCGTAGGGAACCGCCACCTCGCCCTGGATCAGCGGAAGGGCGTAACGGACGAACTGGAAGTTCATCGAAACGCCGTCTTCATTGATCCACTCGCGCGGCAGCTTCTTCACACCGTTGGCGATTTCGCTCAGCGGAACGAGCCCGGTTTCCACCGAGTAGTGATCGCCGTTGCCACGGATGAGGGTGACCATCTTGTCGGTGTGGCCATCGACCGCAGCCTGGACCGCCGCCTGACCGGAAAGGAAAGCCTCATCGTTGTCGGTCTTCGAGGAGCAATGTGCCGCCGCACGCTGGGCCATGCCGAACTTGACCGTGCGGGCCTTGACGCCGGGAAGGCCCTCCTCGACGAGGCCCTGCAGAAATTCCGCGGCTCCGCCCAGTTGGGCGTGGCCGAACGCATCGGTCTTGTCCGCCGCAGCCACGTAATTGCCGTCGGCGTCAACCAGACCCTCGCCCACCACCACGAGGCAGTACTTCTCCCGCTTGAGCACGCGCTTCACGTCCTCGAGGAATTTCTCGCCTGAAAATGCCACCTCGGGCAGCAGGATGATGTGCGGCGCGTCGTGCGGATGTTCACGGCGTTTGGCCAGCGCGGCACCTGCCGCAATCCAGCCGGCATTGCGACCCATCACCTCGACGATTTGCACAAGGTCGTGCTGGCCCATCGCCGCATTGTCGCACGCGATCTCGCGGATCGTGGTCGAAATGTATTTGATCACCGAGCCATAGCCCGGGCAGTGGTCGGTCACCACCAGATCGTTGTCGATCGTCTTGGGCACGCCGACCACCCGCAGTTCGTAGCCCTGCTGCTGGGCGAGCTTGGAGATCTTGTCGGCGGTGTCCTGGGAGTCATTGCCGCCCGCGTAGAAAAAATAGCGGATGTTATGCGCCTTGAAAACCTCCAGCACGCGCTCGAAATCCTGTTGTTTCTTGAGCTTGTAGCGCACCGTGCCAAGGGCGGCGCCGGGCGTGTGACGCAGTCCCCGAATGGCTTGCTGGGACTCGGCAGCCAAGTCGATCAGGTCTTCGTGCAAGATGCCCAAAACCCCGTTGAGTGCCCCATAGACCTCTTCGATGCACTCATGGTTGAGCGCTTCTGAAACAACGCCCGCGAGGCTTGCATTGATGACAGCCGTGGGGCCGCCAGACTGGCCTACCAAGACGTTTCCTACGAGTTCTTCAGCCATAGCAGTGGTTTTTTGAAAGAGATTGGACAAAACGAGAACGAACATCAAAGCGGTCCGGTACGTCCACTGGCAAACTCAAATTTCCCGGATGTGTGGGATCTGATCTTCAGGCGGCCCGGCAGCACCACGTCCAACGGAGAACGTTGAAAGCGTTTGGGTAGGGTTCGTCCCATCGCCGGTTCAAGGTGATTCGCCTGCCTTGCCGACGCCCGGAAATCCCTCTTATTTCCACCAACCTGCGCGAAAACTTTTCACTGGGTACGCTTCATGCGCAAGCCACTCCGAATCCGCCTGGATTCCTCGGAATTGGGCCGTTCACCCGCCGATAAGACCGGCACCTTGCCCTTTACGGCAGTGCCTCTCTCATGCATCAACCGCGTCAGATCAGCCTGGCGGGCTGGTAGGTCGCCGCCCCTTTGACCGACCTGGTCGCAGCCGCAACCGTCCGCACGAACCCGTCGACCTGACGCGGGGCCGCACCGACAAAGCGCTTCGTATCCGCCAGGGCACGGGTGAGCTGCGCCCGGGACAACCCCAGGCGGCTGTCCTGCGCGAGGCGGTTCAGCATGTCGGTGTCCCCTTCGCCCGATCGCAGCGCCGTGGCGGTTGCGAGGGCATGTTCCTTGATGGCCGCGTGTGCGGTCTCGCGTCCGGCACCCGCCTTGACCGCTTCCATGAGGATCGTGGTGGTGGCGAGGAAGGGCAACTGCCGCTCGTTCTCCGCCGCGATCACCGCCCTGAAGACATCCATCTGGGCAAGCACGGTGAGCAGCGTTTCGAGCAGCCCATCGAGGGCGAAGCAGGCATCCGGCAGGGCCACGCGACGCACCACCGAGCAGGAAACGTCGCCTTCGTTCCATTGGTGTCCCGCCAGCGCACCGGTCATGGTGACGTAACCCGAAAGGATGGTCGAAAACCCGCAGATGCGCTCGCAGTTTCGCGCATTCACCTTGTGGGGCATGGCCGAGGATCCCACCTGGCCTTTCTGGAAACCTTCGGTGAGCAGGCCCTGCCCGGCCATGAGGCGGAGCGTCGTGGCAAAACTGGCCGCCGCGGCGCCGATCTGGTGGAAGGTCGAGACGACCTCGAAATCAAGGCTCCGCGGATAAACCTGTCCCACCGCGATCAGCGCCCGCTTGAAGCCGAGATGGGAAAGCACCCGCTTTTCAAGCCGGGCCACCTTTCCCGCATCCCCACCGAGCAGGGTGAGCTGGTCGAGTTGCGTGCCCACCGCTCCCTTGAGGCCGCGAACGGGATAACGGGAACACAGCTCGTCGAGGCGGATGAATGCTTGGAGCAACTCCTGGCCAAACATGGCGATGCGCTTGCCAAGCGTGGTCGGCTGCGCCGGTACGTTGTGTGTGCGCCCGGTCAGCAGCACCTGCCGGAATTCCTTCGCCCGGCGCGACATCGCCAGCAGCGCCGCGGCCGTCTTCACGCGGAATTCCGCCAGGCTGCGCATGATCTGGAGCTGTTCCACATTCTCCGTGAGATCGCGGCTGGTCAGCCCGAGGTGGATGAACTCATGCCCCGCCAGCGCATTGAACTCCTCGATCCGCGCCTTCACGTCGTGCAGCGAGGTCCGCTCGCGGGCGTCGATGCTGGCGACATCGATGCGGTCACGCACCTTTTCGTACCGGGCGATGGCCTCGGCGGGAATCGCAACCCCGAGGTCGCGCTGGGCCTTCATGACCGCGATCCAGTAGTCGCGTTCGATCCCGATGCGCCCAGCCGGTGACCAGAGCCGGCGGAGTGACGGCGACGCGTAGCGTTCAGCGAGCACGTTTGGGATATCTGTGGCAGAATCGGTGTCGGAAGATGGACTCACGTTCAAAAGCGGAGCCTGTATCGCCAGGCACCGTTTGGCGACCGCAAATCCGCGCCTTCAACCTCACCTCCGTCCGGACTTGACCGGTAACGGGCCCGGCGGGACGCTCTTTCGCAAGCATGCCCGCCACACCCACCCGCTCCGCCCACGATTGGCGCACGACGGATCAGGATGAGATAGAACGCCGCCGCGAACGTGCCCGTGACGAATCGCCTCAAATCGAGAACTGCACGCCCAACCACCCGGTTTTCGGGAACTTCCGTGTGAAGTCGCCCAGCGGATTCACTTACGACGTCGAAATCCGCGACCTGGCCGAGCGCCACTTCGCCTGCACCTGCGTGGACTTCCGGATCAACGGTCTCGCCACCTGCAAGCATGTCGAGGCGGTGCTGCTCCATCTCGAGAAGTCCTCCCCACGGGCGTTCGCGTCTGCACGGACACGGGGATCTTCCCGCGTCGATATCGTGCCGGATCCGTCCGCCGGGACGCTGCGGGTGGAGCGCGGCCTCGATCAGCTTCCGCCGCGTGTGCGCCCGGCGTTCACCGCCGACGGCCTGCTGCGCGATCCGGCCGGCGCCGGACAGCTGGTGGCGGATCTTACCCTGCATCCGCTGCCGCAGGTTCGTATTTCCCAGGACGTCGCCCCCTGGCTCGACAGCCGCCGCCGCACCAGCGAACGCGGACGACTGCGGCGCGACTACGAACAGAACGTGCAGGCCGGCATCCATCCCGTCAGCGAGACCACCGTGCCGCTCTTTCCCTACCAGCGCGAAGGCATGCTGCACCTGGCCTTCACCGAACGGGCCCTGCTCGCGGATGAAATGGGATTGGGGAAGACCATCCAGGCCATCGCCGCCTGCGCGCTGCTGCACCGCCTCGGGCAGGCGCGACGCGTCCTCGTCGTCACACCCGCATCGCTGAAGGGCGAATGGGAGGAGCAGATCCAGCGCTTCACCACCCTGCCCTGCCGGATTGTCACCGGAGCCTCGGCGGCCCGGACGAAAGCCTATGATCAGCCGCCCTTCTTCACCCTGGTCAACTACGAGCAGGCGCGGGCCGATGTGCTCACGATCAATGCCCGGCTGCGCCCCGATATCGTCGTGCTCGACGAAGCGCAGCGCATCAAGACCTGGAACTCGCAGACCGCCCAGGCGATCAAGCGGCTGAAGAGCCGCCATGCGTTCGTGCTGACCGGAACGCCGATCGAGAACCGCATCGACGAGCTCTACTCCATCATCGATTTCCTCGACCCGACCGTGCTGGGTCCCCTGTTCCGGTTCAATCGCGAGTACTACGAGTTTGACGACCGCGGGCGACCTGCGGCCTATCGCAACCTCGACAAGCTGCGCGCCACCCTGCGGCCGCTCATGATGCGCCGGCGCAAGAGCGACGTTGAAAACGAGCTGCCCAGCCGGAACGACATCCACCGCTACGTTGCGCTGTCGGAAGGACAGCGCCGGCACTACGCGGCCCATGAGCAGCAGGTCGCCACCCTGGTGTCACTCTCCCAGCGGCGCCCCCTGCTCCCCGCCGAGCAGCAGAAACTCCTGCGTGAACTGGCGATGATGCGCATGCTCTGCGACTCACCCTTCATCCTTTCCGGCACTGCCAGGGATCGCGACGACTGCCCGAAACTGCGCGAGCTGGACGAAGTGCTCGCCAGCGCCCTGGCTGAGGAGGGCGTCAAGGTCATCATCTTTTCAGAATGGGTCCGCATGCTCGAGCTGGTCGGCGGACTGCTCAAGCGGCGCCGGATCGACCACAGCAGCCACACGGGATCCATACCGCAGCAGGCCAGGCGGGCTGAGATCCAGCGCTTCAGAAATGATCCCGCCTGCCGGGTGCTGCTCTGCTCCGAGAGCGGCGGCGTGGGACTCAACCTTCAAGTCGCCAGCGTCGTGGTCAACTGCGACCTGCCGTGGAATCCCGCCCGCTACGAGCAGCGCGTGGGGCGGGCGTGGCGCAAGCACCAGACCCGCCCCGTGACGGTCATCAACCTCATCGCCGAGAACACCATCGAGCACCGCATGCTCGCGACACTCGCGGCGAAGCAGGGCCTGGCCGACGGCATTCTCGACGGCAAGGCGAGCCTCTCGCGGATTCCCGTGCGCGGCGGCGGAGCCCTCCTGCTCGAGCGCGTCAAGCTCATGATCGCGCCTTCCCCGGTCACGCCATCCGCGCCGGTCGATCTTGTGAGGGCCTTCGGCGAACGGGCCCATGCGGAGCTGGGAGCCGCACTCGTCACCTGCGAGGAACGCGTCGGCGCTGCCGGCGGGTCCGGATCGACGATACTGTATGTGGTCGTGGCATCGGAACTGGAAGCCGCCCGAAAATCCCTCACACAGCTCCACGGACAACTCTTCCAGCAGACGCCCGAACCTTGGCCGAAGCTGATCGTGGTCGATCGAATGACTGCGGAGGCTCTCGCCGGACTGGAGGCCGGCGGCATCGTGCAGCGGGCCGGCCGCACCGTGCGGACGCTGGAAGCGGCGCCGGACTCCCTGCCGCGTCTGAACTCCGCCGAAGCCGCGCAACTGGCGCTGCATGTCGAGCGGGCCCAGCGTCAGATCAAGCTGGCGCGACTCCTTTCCGCCGATTCGCTGCCGTTCCGGGACGAGGCCGCCGCCGCGATCCGTCAGGGCATGGATCTGATCAACCATGCGCTCGCCATCCGCGTGCGACTCAATCCCCCCAAACCCATGGAACGGGAGCTGCCCAAATCGATCGCCGCCCATTGGGGAAACGCCCGCGCCCCGGCGGAAAATTTTCTTTCCGATCCCGCCACGCCGCTCGCACCGGTGCTGGCCGCCCTCGACGGGCTCTGCACCAACCTTCTGTCCGCGGCCGGGCGGCCAAAGAGTTGATGGTGATATTCGTGCACTGACTCCGGGCAACCGGCAACAAAGCTGCGATATCCTCCGCGCCCGGCGGGAAAGGCGAACGGCCTCCCCGGCCTGGACCACGGGACCCCGGAAAAGTAAATTGCATCGCGATACGATATGAATAGGTTCTTCCCCTGCATGAAATTCAATGTGTTGTTTGCGCCCTGGTTCAGTCATATCGCCCTTGCCGTTGTCAGCGGGCTGCTCATGTGGGCCCTCCTGTGAAGCCCTTTCGCTACGGCCTGGATCCGCTGTGCCTCACGGCCGTCGTTCTTTACGGTGTGAACCGCTGGCTGTGCCATGGACATCTTCATTCCGAATTCCTGCGGGACCATTTCAACGACCTGCTGACCGTCGCCGCCGCCCTGCCGCCGGTCCTCTGGATACATCGTGTTTTGGGAACACGGACCCACGATGATCCGCCAGGCCCGGGCGAGGTTGCCCTCCATGTGGTGGTCTGGTCGCTCGTGTGCGAAGGCATTGGCCCGCTCCTGTTGGGGCACGGCACGGCGGACTGGCTCGATGTCGCCGCCTACGCGGTCGGCGGATGCGCGGCCCTCCTGATCTGGAACCTTCGTTCGTCCGGCACATGCGAAGCCGCATGAACTTCGATCGCCTCGCCCCGTACTACCGGGCGATGGAGTGGCTTTCAGCCGGCACCACGCTGCAGCATGCCCGCACCTGCCACTTTGACCGGCTCGGTTCCGCCCGCCGGATCCTCATCCTTGGCGAAGGCGTCGGCCGCAGCCTGGAAGCACTCGTTCCCCACCTGTCACACGCCGGGATCGTGGTGGTCGAGGCAAGCGCTGCCATGATCGCTGTCGCCCGGCGGCGGCTCACCCGGAAGGGCATCCCGGTTTCGCGGATCGACTGGCAGCACGCGGATGTCCGCACTTGGGCAAGCACGGCCCGGCCGTTCGACGCGGTCATCACACCGTTTGTGCTGGATTGCTTCACCCCCGCGGATGTCGAGGCGATCGTCCCGCGCATCACCGGCCTGCTCTCCACGCCGGCGGTTTGGCTGCATGCCGATTTCCAGATTCCCGCCCGCGGCTGGCGCCGCCACCGCGCCCGGCTCATTCACGCCCTGATGTATCGGGTCTTCCGCACGCTGGTCCGGCTTGAGGGCAGGGCCGTGACGCCGCTGGCGCCGCTCTTGCAGCGGGCCGGATTCCATCTCGACGCGCACGCCGAGCGTTGCGCGGGCCTCGTGTGTTCCGAGGCATGGAGCCGCGATGTGGCGCCGACTCTGATCCGCAACGCCAACCCGCCGGAAGCTTCCCGATCCGTCGCGACTGCGTTCGTGGGAGCGCCGGCCTCCTAGGCCCGGACGCGGCCTTGGATGAGTTTCTGCGCCATCGTCACCGCATTCGCGAAGCTCCGCGCATGCGCGAGTCCCTTCCCGGCGATCGCAAAGGCGGTGCCATGATCCGGACTGGTGCGAACGTGCGGCAGGCCCAGGGTCACATTCACGGACTCGTCAAAATCCACCAGCTTCAACGGCGCGAGCCCCTGGTCGTGATAGAGCGCGATCACGACATCGAACTCGCCGCGGAGCGCGCGCAGGAAAAGGGTGTCGCCCGACTGGCACAGGGACAATCCCGGATGAATCGCGCGCTGGCGTTCAAGGATGGGGTTTATCAGGTCGCGTTCCTCCGATCCGAGCAGGTCCCCTTCCCCCGCGTGCGGATTCAATCCGCACACGCCCACCCGCGGCGCGGAAAAGCCCTCGGCGCGGCCCAGCTCCATGGCGGCGGCGATCGTCCGTTCGAATTCGGCCGTCGTGAGATGTGCGGGAACCTCCCTGAAGGGAATGTGCCAAGTCAGGAGCACCACGCGCAATTTTCCCCCGCAAAAGGCCATGGTCGGGGCTCCTCCCCATTTGGAGGCAAAGAACTCCGTCTGCCCCGGAAACCCGAATCCGATGGCCGCGAGCTGCGACTTGCTCACGGGACCGGAGACCACACCGCTGAACTCCCCCGCGGCACAGCCATCCGCCGCGCGTTCCATGGCGGACCAAGCCACCCGCGCACTCTCAGCGTCCGGCTTTCCTGGGTCGGCCACGTACGATGTCCGGCCAACGGCCACCAATTGGTCGTCGTGCAGCGGAAGCCCTGACAGCCAGGGGCCGGGCCCGATGGCCACAATATCACGCCGCAAGTCCGACTGCGACGCCAGCCAGCGCCCGATGATTTCAGGCCCGACGCCGGCAGGATCGCCACAAGTGAGTGCGAGTCGCTTCATGAGGAGAATGACGGTGTGACCCCGCGCGAACGCCGGAGTTTCACCGAATAGACATCACTCTTCGCCCGTCGCGTCCCCGGAGTGCCGGCGCGGACGCGAGAACCCGCGCTTTCCCGCAATGAAGAATTCGAGGAAATGCCGCGCCTCCGGAGACTGGGCGCGCGGAAGCGCCTCGGCAGCGATCGTCCGGATGTTGCCCGGCGTGGAATAGACATGCCGGAAAACCTCCTTCAGCTCACGCATGGTTTCACGCGGGAGGCCGCGGCGCTTCAGGCCGACGACATTCAGGCCCACCAGTTCATCACGCTCCGCCACCATCGTGAACGGCGGGACGTCGACCGTGATCCGCGAAAGTCCGCCGATCATGGCGCCTTCGCCCACGCGGCAGAACTGGTGGATGGCCGCCCCTCCGCCAATGAACGCCTTGTCGGCCACCTGCACATGCCCCGCCAGCAGCACGTTGTTGGCGAGGATCACATGGTCGCCCACCTTGGAGTCGTGTCCGAGGTGCACTCCCGCCATGAGAAAACACCCCTCTCCCACGGTCGTGAAGGACCCGGGCTGGGTGGATCGATTGATCGTGACAAACTCACGCACCGTCGTGCCGCTCCCGATCCTGACGCCCGAGACGGTCGAGGCGGCAAACCGCAGGTCCTGGGGCTCGCCACCCAGCACCGCATAGGGATGAACGATGACACGGTCACCCAGCCGCGTGCCGCGCCTGACGATCACACCGGACATGATCGTGACCTCGTTGCCGAGTTCCACCCCCTCTTCAATCACCGCCGTCGCGTGTACATAGCTCATGGTGTCGTCCTTGGAGGGCATTGCCGTCACACGCGGCGTCACGGCCTCGTCTTCGGCGGGAGCAGATCCATCTGCGGATCCTTCAACAGATCGTAGTTCTTCAGGATGCGCATGACCTGCAGCGTGTCGCTCTTCCGATAGTTGCGGTTCGTTTCAATCTTCTCGATCAGGTCCTGCAGCATGGCCCGGAATGAGATGATCCCGTCGACGCCGCGTTCCTTGAGCATCTGCACGCTCTGGGAGCGGAAGGGCTCCTGGGTGGGCAGGCTTGGCAGGACAAGCACCCGGGTGATTTCGCCGCCCTCCGCGACCGCGGGGTCCGCTTCACCGTCCTTGGGAAACAGCCGGGCGGCCCGCTTCATGACGTTACCCTCGAGGAAGCGGAAGATTTCCGGGGAGCTCTTGAGTATTCCAGGAGTGAATACATCCGTGTGCCAGGGTTTGATGGCGACAACGGCCTGGCGCAGGTACCGGAGCTCGTTGCCAAAAAGGAAAAAATCCGCCTTGCGATCGCCGCGCTGCCATACGGGATTGAAAACCAGCAGATCGATCTCCTCATCCGTCGTCTTCCGTCGCGCGATGACCTGATACTTGCGCATCTGCCGCACAAGAAAGCCGTTCTGCTCGAAATACTCCCGGACAATGCTTTCGTCGATGGCGGACATGTCGGATTGCGGCGGGTGGATCGGATGTCGCGCTAGTTCACGGCCCCAACCTCGCGCAAGGCCGATTCGGCCAGTTGCGGATCGATGTCACCCTGCGTCGCGGCCTCGCCCAGCTTGCGCAGCACCACGAACCGCAGGCGGCCCGCACGGACCTTCTTGTCACGCGACATCGCGGCGGCAAGGGCCCCCAGCGCGACCGGTTCACGCAGGCGGACCGGCAGGTCATGGGCGGCGAGAAGCGTCTCAACGCGCGTGATGTCGGCCGGGCCGAGGTATCCGAGTTTCTGTGACAACCGGGCCGCCGCCACCAGCCCAATGGCCACCGCCTCCCCGTGAAGATAGGCTCCGTAGCCGGTGGCCTGTTCAATGGCATGTCCGAAGGTGTGCCCCAGGTTGAGCAGTGCCCTCCCGCCATCCGCCGCGCGCTCAAATTCATCAGCCTCCACCACCCGCGCCTTCGACTCGCAGCAACGCCGGATCACCGCCGCCAGGTCCGGACTGTCCGGCTTGAGAGGCGACTGGGCGAGGCGCGTCAGCAGGCTCGGATCACCCAGCAGTCCATATTTGATGACTTCGGCGCTGCCGGCCGCAAACTCACGCGCAGGCAGGGTCGCCAGCAGCCCGGTGGCGACGAAGACTCTTGTCGGCTGGTGGAAGGCGCCCACCAGATTCTTGCCGGCCGCGAGGTTGATCCCGGTTTTCCCTCCCACGGAGCTGTCAACCATGGCCAGCAGGGTGGTCGGAATCTGCCAGAATTCGATGCCACGGAGAAAACTGGCAGCGGCGAAACCAGCGAGATCGCCGATCACCCCTCCGCCAATGGCGACGAGCACGCTGCTGCGGTCAAGGCGATGCAAGGCCATGAAGTCGAGGACCCGCCCAAGCGTGGCGAGCGACTTGCTGGATTCACCCGAGGGGATGACGAGTCGCGGCATGTCACCCAGCATGGCTGCCACGACCCCGGCTTGTTTCTCCGCGACGGTCGCATCGATCACAGCCAGGCTTTTGCGTCCCGCCAGGACGAGCTCCTCCGCCCTGGCACGCACCCAGGCCGAGAGATCAGCCCCGAAAGAGATCGGGTAACTCCGCTCGCCTAGTTTGACAACATACTCGTCGACCATGGGGTACGCATCCAAACGGCGTCCCGTCCACGGGTCAACCGCCGATGCCCGCCCCCCGAGCATCAGCCGCAGGTGAGATTCACTGGATCGCCCGGAAGAGATCCGCAGTTTTCAGCTAGAAAATTCCTTTACGCAAAGAGCGGCTCCAACTGTTCGATCTCGCGACCCTTCTTCCTGCGGGCGACCGCGAGGTCGTGCAACCGCTGGAGATTGAGCCAGAGTTCGGGCGTCGTGCCGAGGACGCGGCCTATGCGGAGGGCGGTTTCGGCCGTTATTCCACGGCGTCCGTGAATGATTTGGCTGATACGGCTCTCCGGAATGCAAGCCGCCTTGGCCAGCTTGTATTGGCTGAGGCCAAGTGGCTTGAGGTACTCCTCAAGTAGGATTTCTCCGGGGTGAATCGGCACCAGCATCGGTCTATTGTTCGGTATCATGGTCGTGTTGTTTGGATGGGTTCGTTGGGTCGGCTAGTGGTAGTCGACAATCTCGACATCGTCGGCAGAACCGTCCTCATGGTTCCACACGAAGCAAAGCCGATATTTCTCGTTCAGGCGGATGGCGTACTGTCCTTTACGGCCGCCAACGAGCGCATGCAGATCATTGCCCGCGGGTGTCCTCAGATCGTTGAGCTTCGCGGTCGAGTCCAGCAAAGCCAGTTTGCGACGGGCTCTCTTGATGAGATCGGCGGGAAAACCAGCCGGGCGACGACCCCGGTAGACATCCTGGGTGGCCTCGTCGGCAAAACTCCTGATCACACCTTGACGATGTACCCCGGTTTACGAACGTCAAGCGTAAGTATCAACTCCCTCGAAGGTACTGATGAGGGACCGAAGACAATTGCTGGAGAGCATGCCAATCCCGAGATTTCATGGCACCAAAACCGTATCGGCCGCCGGCAACGCCTTTCGGCACGCTCGCCCCGCCGTCGCCTCCGTGGCCTGAGCAGGCCCATATGCAGCGGGACTTTGACTTTGCGGGCAAACTCCTCCCAATCGGGAAGCACACCATGAAAAAAATCCTGCAACTCGACTTCGTCCCGCGCAGTGCCGACCTGGCGCTGCTTTTGCTTCGCCTCCATTTCGGCATCTCCCTGCTGTGGCTTCATGGCAAGGGCAAGGTCGAGGGGTTTTCCCAACTGAGGACGACCTTCTTCGACCCCTTGGGCGTGGGATCGCCCGTCAGCTACTGTCTCGTCCTGTTCGGCGAAGTGGTATTCCCCGCCCTGATGATCCTCGGCCTCTTCACCCGCCTCGCCGCACTCGGTTCCGCCTTTGGCTTGGGCGTCGCGTTTTTCCTCATTCACAAGGCCCAGCTATCGGGCCCGGCAAGCGGCGAAATGGCGCTCCTCTACCTCGGCGCATTCGTCACGCTGTTCATCGCGGGAGGCGGCCGGTTCTCCTGGGACGCCAGATTGGGCACGAAGCTTTGACATTCTGAGTCTGCGCGCTGCGGCACGGGCTGGCTACCGTTCAGCCGTCGTCCGTATCCGGGGGATGAACCGCGCTGGATCCTCCCCCACAGAAAAAGACCGGCCACATTGATGGCCGGTCTTTTTGTCTACAGGCGGTACCGCAAATCAGGGAATCTCGTAGACCTCGATCAGCGCCACCCCCGTCACACCTGCCGTGGTCGACGAGACCTGCGCCGTGTAGGCCCCGGGCGCGAGGGTTACGATGACGGCCGAATCCTTGCTGCCGGTGGGAAGCTGGAAGGCGCCGGTCTGATTGGCTGCCTGCACGAGTGCCGCGGCCTGGGTGGGCGTTTCGCTCCAGTCATTGTTTTCGGCGAGCTGGGCATCGCCCGCGTAGACACGAAGCTGGGTATCGACGAGATACCCCTGGACACCATAACCCGCCAATCCGGGTCCGACACCACGGATAATGACACGCTTGGGCGAATTGCCGCTCACAACAAATCCGCAGATCAGGGTTTCGTCTCCCGAACCGGCATCATTGCGGATGGAAACATTGATGAGGCGCTGGGTTTCCGCCTGCGGATTGGCGCTGGCGTCGTAAACCTCCGCGAGCGCGATGCCGGTGCCACCGGTGACATGCACCGTATAGGCCCCCGGATTCAGGGTGGTCAAGAGGGCCGAGTCTGCCTTGGTTGGATCCAGCGGGAAGGCACCGAGCCGATTGAATGCCGCAATCAGATCGGAAACATTCGGCGCCGTCGTCCAGCCGGTGTTTTCAGCCACCTGGGTGCCGCCATTGAACAGCCGCACCGTGGGGGTCGTCAGCACATTTGCCACCCCAAACCGTTCCAGGCCCGGACCGATTCCGCGCACGACCACGGTCTTGGGAGCGGTTCCGGAAATCACGAAGCCGGTGATCAGCGGATTGACCGGACCATTCGCCTTGGATCGGGCCGAGACATTGATCACCCGATCGTTGGGTGCGACGGAAGTGCTCACTCCGGCGAAGTTGATCGCCGGCAGGCCCTGCGGCACCACGGTTGTCGCCAGCATTCCCGTCTGCGGGTCCAGCCTGCCGTGCACCTGGGTGGTTGCCGATGCAAAGTCAAAGGTGCCATCACCCGCGATCGGCGAGGAACCGGACACCCGGCTCAGCGGAAGCACCGCCAGGACAAAAGCCTGATTCTGCGGACTCACCATCGCATACGAGGTGCCGGAGGCGGCCCCGAGGGCGGCGAGGCGATAGAATCCGGCCGCCGGTGAACCAGCGCCACCACCCGTCACCAGCGGAGCGCTGAAGGTCTGGCCGAAGGGCTCAATCGTGCCCGACAACACGCCGTTGGCAATCTGGCCGGTGATGGTCAGGGGCACCGGTGTGCCGTTGGGCACCTCGACCGACCGCGTGAAACTGTTCCCCGTGAGAGAGAAATCGACCGCCGTGTTCACGAGCAGCGTCGGCGCAAGGATGAGCAGGGTGCCCCGATTCGAGGATTCCTGATAGGTCGCGCCGATGTCGCCGTTCTTGGCTCCACCGACCCCGCTGACCACGGCACCGAAGTAGGCGGTCTCCCCGGTGGACGAGACCGCAATCGACAGCATGACGTCCGCCGCCGGGAGGTAGGTGGCATTGCCCGCCTGGCTGAGGCGTACCACGACGGTTCCCGGAGTGCCGGTCAGCGTCACGGTATTGCCCAAGAGCTGGGCCGGGCCGCTCACGAGCGCCATGCTTACCGGCAGGCCCGAGCTGGCGGTGGCCGTAATCTGGAACGGCGCCGACGAGGTCAGTTTGCTCCCCGGCGATGCCGCCGTGATGGACTGCGCTATGCGATTCGTCGAACCACTCGAACGTTCGAGCGTGGCCGGATTGTAATTCCCGTCTCCAGCCTGGGTGGCACGGACCGTGATCAATCCGCCGTCATTCACGGTGAGCATGTTGCCCGCCACCGAAGCGTTGCCGGAAACGACGGAATAGGTCACCGGCAGTCCGGAGCTGGCGGTCGCGGTGAGGGCGACCGGCACGCCGATCGTGATGGCCGGCAGGGTGAAGGTAAGCGTCTGCGGCGCCTTTGCGATGATCAGCGTACCCGTGGCGGTGCCGCCGAAATTCGGATCCGCCGACGTCGCCTGCACGGCATAGGAACCTGCATTCGTGGGCGGCGTCGGGCTGCCGTCATAGGTGAAGACCAATGGTGACCCGAAGGGGTTGGTCGTTGCACTGACCGGGCGGGGCTGGCCGTTGTAAACCTGGTTCAGGCCTTCGAGGGTGATGGAAAGCGACGATGCCGAAATCGTGAGCGTTCCCGGCACAAGGTTGGTGAAGCTGTAATTCGAGGCAAACAGGGTGCCAATCTCGACCGTGATCGGATACGTGCCGGCGTTGCTGGCCGCGGTGGCCGTCGTGGACAGGAAGGGGGCACCGGTGAGCACGGCGCTGGTTTCGCCATTCGCAAAACCGGTGATCGACGCCGTCAGCGTCGGGGTCAACGTGTTGTAGGCGCGGGATTTGTCATCCGCCTTCACGGTGAGGGGAGCCTTGGTCACCGTGAGCGTGCCGGGCGCCGTCACAAACGAGTAGTTGGCCGCGGCAAGGTCGCCCAATCCGATGGTGATGGGATAAGTCCCCACAACATCCGCAGGGGTCGCCGGAGTGGTGAGAACCGGCGTTCCGGTGATGCCGGAAGTCTCCAAGGTCTCGCCGGCGACAAATCCTGTCATGGTCGCAGTCAGGCTGGGATTCGCAGAACCGTACGGTCGCGACTTGTTGTCCGCCTTCACCGTGATGACCGCCTTGATGATGGAGAGCGTGAACGATGAACTGGAGCTTCTCGCCGGTGTGCCGTCATCCGTCGCCGTCACCGTGATTTGCGCGGTGCCGATGGGCGCGATGCCTGCGAAGGACCGGGTCTGCGGATTGAAGGTGATTCCCGTGGGCATTCCCGAGGCTGAATAGGTCAGCACCTGACCGCTGTTCGGATCGACGAACATGTCCGCCGGGACAACCAGGGTGAAGGGCGTCTTGTAACCCACCGACTGGTTGGCGATCGCCCGGGCGAGCACCGGAGCCTGGTTGGCGGTGACCAGCGCGCTGGGGCCCGCAGCCGGCGAAAGGTTGCCCGCCAGGTCGGCCGCAGTGCCGGCTGCAAGGCTGATGCCGACCGTACCGGCGCCGCGGATATCGGTGAGTATGACCTGACGTGTGACGAGACCCGAGCCATCGATCGCCACCGTCGCGGTGATCCCGTTCGTCGTATTCAGAGTCACGTCGGCGGGGCTCAGGGTGATGATTTCCGCACCGGTGTAGGTGATGGTGAACGTGACCGGGCCGACATCGGTATCGGTCGAAGACGGGGCGCTGATGGCCGCCGTGGGAACGGTGTTGTCGATCGTGATGGTCTGCCCGCCGGTGAAACCCACCAAGGCCGTGTTGCCGGCAGTATCGGTGATGCCTGTGCCGGAGGCCTTGAGGTCCAGGCGGAGCGTGCCGTCGCCGCCGACGCTGACGACATTGACCTTGTAGGTGCCGACCGAGATGGGAGCGACGGAATCCAGGGTGCCCACGGCGGTCCCTGTCGCGGTCAGTTGAAAATCGGCGAGGTCGACGTTGCTGACCGCCTCGCTGAACGTCACCATGAAGGAAACCGCGGTGGCGCGGGTGGAGGCAGGGCCGACGCGGTTGGAGGTCAGGACCGTGGGGGCCACGCCATCAATCACGACGCCGCTCGTGCCGCCAATTCCATTAAGCGTCAGATTGGCATTGTTGGCCGCGGCATCCCGCAGCGTTGTCCCGTTGAGGTCGATTGAACCCGTGAATCCAAGCCCCGTGGGATCCAGATCGGTGGGACCCACCGTGTAGCGAAAGAGCAGCGAGGTCGTGCCGCTGCCGGAGACATAGCCCGCATACGGGGTGCCGCCGCTATCGAGTGCGAGGGGCAGCAGCGGCATGCCACCGCTCCCGACCGACGTCGGCTTGTTGAAAACGACCGTGAAATCCAAGGTGGCCCCGGCCTTGTAGGTGGCGCTGATGGGAACGGTGACCGAGGAAACGACCAGTGGCACCGCCTCCACCTTGATCCCCGCAGTCGGACCCACATTGACTAGGATCAGACTGCTGTCCTGCAACGCGGCGTTGCGGATCGTGCCGCCGTTCAACTCGATGGCGCCGCCCAGCAGAATGCCATCCACATCCTGGGAGCCGGATGCAATGACGTGGCGGAAGCGCAGCGTGGTGGAGCCGCTACCGGAAAAATAATCGGCATAGACCAGCCCGGTATCCATCGTGACCGAGATGCGGGGTGCGCCCACGACGTTCACCGTCTCGTTGAAAAACACGAAGAAATCGAGGGCGACGCCGCCCGGATACGTGCCCGCCGCCGGCGTGTCCACGCCGGTGACCGCCGGCGCGGCCGAGGCCACCCCGGCCAGCGCGCCGAACAGGAGCACGCCAGCCAGCAGGCGGCGCACCGTGCTTCGGGCACTCGCCACGGCACCGGGAAATTCTGTGATCCAACTCCGTTCGGGATTTTGATTAACGATCATTGCGGAAGTTTTTTTGAGACATCAGGCACGCGGTGCGCGGGGACCCGAAAGCCGGGCATAAGTTCCCGCCGCACCAGGCATTTTGCACTGGTTGCGTGGCGGGCCGGCATGCGCAATCCCCTTGCCATCGACGTTTAGGCCACCGTCTGACCGGGGTCCGTCAATCCCAAAAACCGGAATACCTCGCCACAATTGGTGAAGTGTGTGAACCCGATCGACTTCGAGCCCGAAAATGGCGTCGCAATTTGGGTTTGCGTTCGCGCCATCGGTTCGTCCAGTCGACGGGTTTACGCGATGACTCCCTGCCAGATCGAACTCTTCAACCTGCAGATTGAAACCCCGCTCCCCCGCGCCCGCCCCCTCGACCATGAGGAGGTCCTCGCCTTCACGGACTGGCTCTGCGATCCCGAGGGCTTCCGGCTGCGCCCGGACCAGGTCCGGGTAAAGACCTGGGATCCCGCTTTCGGCTACGAAATCCTGGCGCAGTTCTTCGGTGAAAACGGCTTTCTGGTCCGCACCCCCGATCGCATGCGGGTCGGCATCAAGAACGCCCGCTCGGCAGGCGATTGGGAGATCGTCCAGCAGCTCTTCGTCCGCTTCCTCCATCAGGACACGAATCCGAAACCCGACCTGGTCCGCAACTTCTCCGCCACCGCCCACGTCAAGGTGGACGAACCGTTCACGGCCGCGGAATTCCTGCAACGCTTTGCCGTCGTCCCGGGGGTGGAACGTCCCGCCGCCCTGAGCTACGTGAAGATCGCGGATTGGGAGAAGGACATCCGCATCGTGATCGAGCCCTCCAACATGATTCCCGGCCAGCTCTTCATTTCGTGGGACAGCCAGTTTGTCGCCAATCAGGACTGGGACACGTTTGTTCCCATTCTCCTGACGGTGATGGAAAACTCGGCCGCGATCTTCGACCTGCAGATTGCACCCCTGCGGTAGCACGGACCGCCGGGCGGTCCATGCGTTCATTCCGTCGCGGCGATCGGTCGTCCGCGACACTGTCCGATCTTGTCCGCAGCGGGCCCGAACGCGTTGCGTCTACCTGCCGCCCGGACCGTAACCGG
>CAZOXB010000015.1:25660-30175 GCA_964583635.1 uncultured Opitutaceae bacterium
TGATGGAAAACTCGGCCGCGATCTTCGACCTGCAGATTGCACCCCTGCGGTAGCGCGGACTGCGGGCCATCCCGTCCTTCCGCCCCGCGATCGGTCGTCCGCGGCGCTGCGCATCCCCAACGGGTACGAAGGCGTTGCGCCTACCGGCCACCCGGACCGTATCCGGGCCTCGGCTTGCCGTTGTCCTCCAGCTTGTCGCAGGCCCAGAGGAGGCCGCGCGTCACCAGATCCAGAAACACCGGGTTGCCCATGGTGGCATCCGTGTGACCGAGCGTCGTCGAGAACGTGCGTCCCTTGCCATGGGTGTTCACCCAGATGACCGCATGTTCCTTCTGCGTCTCCACACCCCATGCCCGTGCGAGCGGGACCGTCCCCGGCCAGATCTTCTCGTTCTTGTACAATTCGTCCAGGGGATTCGCCCACTCCGCGGGAAACCCGATCATGACCGGGTGGGTGGTGCCGTTGGACTTGACGAGCATGTCGCGCTGCTTCTCGTGACTCATCGAGGTGATGCCGATGACTTCCCGCCACGCGTCGGTCTGCGCCTTCCGGTAGCTGTGGGAGGAACAATGCAGCATCACCGCCGGCAGCCCCGCCAGATGAGGCGCGGCAATGCGCTCGACGAAGGCCACGTCGTCAACAAAGCCGAAACATTCGTTGTGGACAACGACATCATAGCCCTTTGCCCAATCCGCCTTTTCGTAGATCGACACCCGGTGCAGCCGGTCATCGCCCTCGTGCACGATCGTCCATTCGACATTCGCCCGCGCTGAAATGCCCTCGGAAAGGATGATCTTCTGGGTCTCGTAACTGTGACAGCAGCCGCCCGTGACGAGAAGCGCACGCAGCGGTTTGTGCGGGGCCGCGGACAACGCGAGCGACATCAGGCCGAACAGGAACAGGGAAAGGATCTTTTTCATGGCAGGGATCACCCGGAGCCTGCATCTCCACCGTCCACCCTTCAAACCAACTGTTGCTGGACGTTGAGCGCCCCCGGCTGCACCTCCGCGGCTGACGCCGCCGCGCGTCGTTGTCGGCGCGGGATTGCACGCACCTTGACTTTTTCGGCCAAACTTTGCCACTTCGGGGAGACTCCCTCCCCCTGTTTCCCTTCTCTTCCACCCATGAAACACGCCTGCAAACACCCCGTCATCGCCCTCGCCGCCAGCCTGGCCATCGCCACCAGCCTGGGCGCCCAGACCCGGACACTGGTCAAGAAATGGGAAACGGACCCGACCCTGCTGACGCCGGAATCGGTGCTCTTCGACGGCAAGGGCAAGGTCCTCTATGTTTCCAACATCGAAGGCAGCCAGCCCTGGGTCAAGGACGGCGCCGGCTCGATCGCCAAGGTGGGACTGGACGGCAAGGTCATCGCCGCCCAATGGGTCAAGGGACTCGAGGCCCCCAAAGGGATGGGCTTGCACAAGGGCATCCTCTACGCGGCCGATATCGACCGCGTCGCCGTCATCGACGTCGCCAAGGGCGCAATCACCCGATTCATCGATGTGCCGGGATCCAAGCGACTCAACGACATCTCCATCGACGCGTCCGGCGTGGTCTACGTCTCCGACATGGGCGGCGCCCGGATCTACGCGATCAAGGATGGCGCGCCGTCGGTTTACCTCGAGGGACTGAAGAGCCCCAACGGTGTGCTGGCCGTGAAGGACTCCCTCTACGTGCTCGATTCCGGCACGCTCTTGAAATTCGGGAAGGACAAGGCGCGTGAAGTCGTCGTCGAGGGACTCGAAGGCGGCACCGACGGCATTGAACAGGTGAAAGGCGACGAATTCGTCGTGTCCGGCTGGAGCGGAGTCATCTACTCGGTGAAGGGCAGGGAAAAGACCCTGCTCCTGGATACGCGCGCTGAGAAGAGCAACACCGCCGACATCGGGTACGACCGCCGCACGCGGACCGTCTACGTGCCCACGTTCTTCAAGAATTCGGTCGCGGCCTACGAGCTGAAATAGGCGGGGCGCGTGCATATGAGTTCTCAAATTTGAAATTTCAGAGCTTGGAGTCCGGCCCGCCTCCTAGACCGATTGTAACACCTGCAGCATGGCAGCGTGGATGCGGCCATTGCTGGCAACATAGCGGCCGCGATCCTGCCGTTGCGGGAAATCATTGCCCGCGTAATCCGTGACGCGTCCGCCCGCTTCCCGGGCGATCAGCATGCCGGCCATCGCGTCGTAGGGCTTGAGATTCTTTTCCCAATAGCCGTCCAGGCGTCCGGCCGCCACATAGCTCATGTCGAGCGCCGCACTGCCCAGCCGCCGTTCGCCACGGATGCGCGGGACAAACGCGTCCCATTCCTTGAGATTGTTGTCGGGATTGCTCTGCTTGTCGTACGGAAACCCGCTCGCCACCACGGAGTCGATCAGCTCCCCCGTCTTCGTCACCTCGATGGACCAGCCGTTGAGCCGCGCCCCCTGTCCTTCGACCGCCGTGAAGAATTCACCGCGGGTCGGATCGTAGACCACCCCGAGCAGTGGCAGGCGTTCTGGCGTGGCCAGCGCGATGCTGATACTGAAATACGGCAGCTTGCTGGCGAAGTTCACCGTGCCATCGATCGGGTCCACATACCAGTGATACGGTGCGCCGGCCGCCGGCGCGCCCTGGCCGCCCCCTTCCTCGCCCACGATGTGATGCGAGGGAAACTTCGCCGTGAGCCGGCGGATGATGAACGCCTCCGTCTCCGTGTCCGCCGCCGTGACAATATCGATGCGGCTCGATTTCAGCGTCGATTGAATCGGCGCGGCGAAGTGGCGCATCACAATCTCGCCGGCTTCGCGCGCGATCTCGATGATGTCAGGCAGGAAGTTCGAAGGCTGAAACAGGTTACTCAAGATTGTTCACGCCTACTCTCAGCCAATCCTCTGCCGCTGCACAGAAGAAAAAAGCCGCGCGCACGCCAGACGCCATGCCCGCGCCTCTCACCAGAGTCGATGCATCCGGCAATTCGTTGCGAACAGGTCAAGTTTTCCGGGCAGGTTAAACCAGCGGAAAAAATCTCACGCGAAGTGGGAGAAAACAAGATGTTGTCTTTCTTCGCGTCCTTCGCGGCTTCGTGTGACTCCCTCGCCGGTGGCTCAGCGGGAGACCGGCCCTCCTACGGCCGCGACCGGCCCGCCTGCCGGATCGCCTCCAGGCGGTCGCGGAGCCGGTTCACGATGTCGGGATGCTGCGCCGCCAGGTTCTGCGTCTCGCCCGGATCGGCTGAGATATCGTAGAGCTGGGGCGCCGGAAGATTGCCCAGCTCGGTATTCGTGAAGTCATTCCGCGCCGGACCCTTGCCGGGCGTGATGTATTTCCACCGTCCCTCGCGCAAGGACAGGACCGGTGCATGCTCGACGAGCTCGGTGCGCCCCGCTTTCGATTCACCGAGCAGCACCGGCAACTGATCGGTGCTGTCGGGAACATCGTCGTACCCGAGGGGTTGCCCCACCAGCGCAGCCAGGGACGCGGCGAAGTCGATGTGACTGAATACGGCATCCGACACGCCTTGCTTTACGCGTGCCGGCCAGCGCACGATCATCGGCACGCGGGTGCCGCCTTCAAAATTGCTGTACTTGCCCCCACGCCACGGTCCGCTCGGACGATGGTCGCCCAAACGTGCGACCGCCTCGTCCTGGTAACCGTCGTCCACCACGGGTCCATTGTCGCTCGAGAAGATGACGAGCGTGTTCTGCGTCAGCTTCAGCCGGGCGAGGGCCCGGAGAAGTTCCCCCACGGTCCAGTCCAGCTGCAAGATCACATCCCCGCGAAGACCCATCACGCTTTTCCCGACAAACCGGGCGTTGGGCGACCGCGGCACATGGATGTCGTTGGGCGCGAAATAGAGGAAGAACGGGCGGTCACGGTGCTGCTCGATGAACGCCACCCCCTTGCGGGCAAAGGTGTCGGCGAGGTCTTCATCGGCCCAGCGCGCCGCGCGCCCTCCCGACATGTAGCCGATGCGGCTGATTCCGTTCACGATGGTCTGATCGTGTCCGTGACTCGGGTGCACGCGGAGCAATTCGGGGTTGGCCTTGCCTGTCGGTTCGTTGCCGATCGGGCCGTCAAAACTGACGCTGATCGGATCCTGCGGATCCAGCCCCACCACCCGGTGATTCTCCACGTAAACCGTGGGCACGCGGTCCGCCGTCGCCGGCATGAGAAAGCAGTAATCGAAGCCGATCTCAAGCGGCCCCGGCTTCAGCTCCCCATTCCAGTCCGGCTTGCCTTCCCCGAGCCCGAGGTGCCACTTCCCCACCGCCCCCGTCACATAGCCGGCCGACTGCAGCAGGCCCGGCAGCGTGACCGTCCCCGGCTTGATCAGGGCGGTGGCATCGCCACGCGCGATCCCGGTATTGGGGCGGCGCCAGGCATACTCCCCTGTGAGCAGGGAGAAGCGGGAGGGCGTGCACGTCGCGGAGGTCGCATGCGCATCCGTAAAACGGATACCCTGTCGCGCGAGCCGGTCGATATTCGGTGTCTTCACCCGCGTCGCCCCGTAACAGGACAGATCGCCGAAACCCA
>CAZOXB010000016.1:0-29757 GCA_964583635.1 uncultured Opitutaceae bacterium
CCCTCCTGGGGCTCGTCGCCCCGATCCAGGCGTCTGCGGCGTCGGCGCTGAGCCCCTACGAATCGAATGCCCGCCGGGTTTCGCGGAGTGCCATCGACGACTTCATCTTCCCGCGTCTGGCGGCTTTGGAGATCGAGCCCGCCCGGCCGGTTTCCGAGGCAGCCTTCCTGCGACGGATCCACCTCGATCTCATCGGTCGGCTGCCGACCGCGGAAGAGACGCGTAAGTACCTATCGGATACGGATGGCAACAAGCGTTCAAAGCGGATCGATCTGCTGCTCGCACGTCCCGAGTTTGCCGAATACTGGAGCCTCAAATGGTCCGACCTGCTGCGGGTCAAGGCGGAGTACCCCATCAACCTCTGGCCGAATGCCGCTCAGGCCTACCACCGATGGATCTATGGGGCGCTGCAGGACGGGATGCCGCTGGATCAGTTTGCGCGCACCCTGCTGGTGAGTTCGGGCAGCAATTTCCACAATGGTCCCGTCAATTTCTACCGGGCCATTCCGGCGCGCGATCCGCTGTCGCTCGCGAAGGCCGTTGCGCTCACGTTTCTTGGCATCCGCCCCGAGTCCCTGAGTGCGGAGCAATGGTCGGGTCTGGCCGGGTTTTTCTCCCAGGTGGGATACAAGTCGACGGGTGAATGGAAGGAGGAGATCGTCTTCTGGGATCCAACGCTGTCGCCTCCCTCCGGGGTCGGTCCCGCGCGTTTTCCTGACGGCACGGTGCCGCAGATGTCCCCGGACCGGGATCCGCGTCAGGTGTTTGCCGACTGGATGCTGGCTGCTGACAACCGCTGGGTCGCGCGGGTGCTGGCCAATCGCATCTGGGCCTGGGTCATGGGGCGCGGGATTGTGCAGGAGCCGGACGACTTCCGGGCGGACAATCCTCCCAGTCATCCGGAGCTGCTCGACGCGCTGGCGGAGGAACTGGTCGCGTCGCACTACAGCCTGAAGCACCTGTTCCGGATCATCGTCAATTCACAGGCCTACCAGCTCTCCTGCGTTCCGCAGTCGGATGATCCGCGGGCGGCCTCCCTGTTTGCGGTCTACCCGTTGCGTCGTCTGGAGGGTGAGGTCCTGATCGACGCGTTGAATGATATCACCGGCACGACCGAGACCTACAGCAGCGCCATCCCCGAGCCGTACACGTTTGTACCGGCGAACGTCCGCGCCGTCGCGCTCCCCGATGGCAGCATCACGAGTTCGTTCCTCGAACTGTTTGGACGGCCTCCGCGCGACTCCGGTCTCGAGTCGGAACGCAACAACCGCATGACTGCGGGGCAGCGCCTCCATCTCCTGAACTCGACCCACATCCGCCGCAAGATCGAGCAGGGGCCGCGCATCGCCGAACTGCTGCGGAGTCCGCCGCGCCGGGTGGTCGACGACATTTTCCTGACAGTGCTTTCCCGTCCGCCGACCGACGATGAACGCCGGGCCGTGCAGCCCACCCTCAAGCCCGGGCCGGCGGGCCGTGCGGCCACGTTCGACCTGATCTGGGCCTTGATCAATTCCGATGAATTCCTCCACCGGCACTGAGGCCGGCCTCCTTCCTCACCATGAACTCTCCTCTCTCCCCCGACGGCCGCTGGCAGGCCTGTTCCTCCTCGGAGCCGAATATCACCTCCTCCGGCCTGACGCGGCGTGACCTCCTCCGGCGCGGTTTGCTCTGCACCACGGGCGCTTTGCTGGCCAACAACCTCAGTCTCCGGGCCCTGGCGGCCGCCTCGGCCCGTGTGGCGACCATGCCGGCCGGCGCACCCGCGCCCAAGGCCCGCTCCGTGATTCAAATCTGGCTCTGGGGCGGCGCCTGTCACCTCGACACCTTTGATCCCAAGCCGGGCATTGGCTCGGAATTCACCGGCCCGCTTTCCAGCGCGATCGAGACCAACGTCTCCGGGATGCGCATCGGCGAATCGTTTCCCCTGCTGGCAAAACAGGCCCAGCGCTATGCGCTCATCCGCAGCCTGACCCACGGGAACAATGGACACGAGACGGCGGCCTACATGGTCCAGACCGGACGCTCCAGCACGGACCGGTCCGTCTTTCCCTCGATGGGCGCCGTCGTATCCCTTTTCAAAGGTTACGATGCGGGTTACCAGGGTCTCGTTCCGCCCTATCTCGTGCTCACGGAACTGCAGGGCCGGTTCTCCGAGGCCGGCTTCCTCGGCGCCCGCTACAAGCCGTTTGCCACCGGTGGGGATCCCGCCCGTGATCCGTTCGGAGTCGAGGGGGTTGTTGCCGCCGGTCTCACCGAGACCCGCCAGCGGGATCGCCGCGAGCTGCTCCAACGCCTCAACACGCTCGCTCACACGCTCCCCACCGATCCGGTGCTCACGGCATCCGCCAAGGCCGAATCCCAAGCCTATGATCTGATCCTGGGCGATGCCGGCAAGGTCTTCGATGCCACCCAGGAGCCGGCCGCCCTGCGCGAGCGCTATGGGCGCAATACCTTCGGGCAGTCCTGCCTCATGGCGCGGCGCCTGGTTGAACGGGGCGTGCCTTTTGTGACCATCAACTACAAGGGATGGGATACCCACAAGCGTCACTTCGAGACGATGCGCACGAAGCTGCCCGAGCTGGATCGCGGACTGGCCACCCTGCTGCAGGACCTCGCAGACCGCGGCCTGCTCGACAGCACCGTCGTCTGGTGCGGCGGTGAATTCGGACGCACCCCGCGGGTCCTCTACGAAGCTCCTTGGAATGGCGGGCGCGGACACCACGGCCGGGTCTTCTCCGCCCTGCTGGCCGGTGGCGGCTTCAAGGGCGGCCAGGTCGTCGGCGCCTCGGACGCGCGCGGTGAGGACATCGCCGATCGCCCGATCCAGCCAGCCGATCTGATTGGCAGCGTCTACTCCTTGCTCGGCATCGACGAGAATGCCCGCCTGCCGCACCCGGAAGGACTCGATATGCGCGCCTATCCACCCCCCCTGCCAGGCCAGATCAGCAAGGGATTGCTCAGGGAGATCATGTGATGACCACCTGCCCGCCGCGCCTTCGCCCGCTTTTCGCCGCAGTGGCTGCGGTGATGGTGTTCCCTTTTGCTTCGGCGCAGAATCCGGGTGCGCGGGATGGCTCACCGCAGATCGGCTACGCCTATCCGGCCGGCGCCCGACAAGGATCCACCGTTCTTGTCACGGTGGGAGGTCAGGGGCTGGCCCGCGTCGACGCCGTCAAGGTGTTTGGGCCGGGCATCACCACCCGGATTGTTTCCCGTTTTCAGCCCCTCACCCAGAAGCAGTTTCAGGATCTGCAGGACGAGGCGGAGAAACTGCGGGACAAGCGGATGGCGCTGGCCAAGGCCCCGCCTTCCGGCACGACTCCACCCGCCTGGACCGATGCGGATGCCGCACGGGCGGCGGAAATTCGCACGCTCATCGGTTACCGGATGAATCGCCAGCTGGCTCCGGCGATCGCGGAGGCCGTGACAGTCGAACTCGTGGTGGCGCCGGATGCTCCGCCCGGTCCGCGCGAACTGAGGCTGCACACTCCGAACGGTCTGTCCAACCCGCTCAGTTTCTGGGTGGGAAACCTGACGGAGTTTTCGGAGGAAGCGGCCCACCCCAACACCGCCCCGGCTGTTCCTGAACGTGAACGGGCGCAGGCGAGGACCGAACCGCAGGCGCGCCCTACGGCTCCGCGCGATGTCACGCTGCCCGCCTGCGTCAACGGACAGATCCTTCCCGGCGAGGTGGATCGCATCCGTTTTCAGGCCCTCGCGGGACAACGGGTCATCGCGTCGGTGCAGGCCCGGTCGATCGTGCCCTACATGGCGGATGCCGTGCCCGGCTGGTTTCAGGCGGTGCTGCGGCTGACGGATGAAGCGGGGAGGGAAGTCGCCTACAATGACGACTCGAATTTCAATCCCGATCCCACGCTCTCGGTGGCGATCCCGCGGGATGGCACTTACATCCTGGAAATCAACGATGCGTTGTACCGGGGGCGTCAGGACTTTCTTTATCGCATCGCCCTCGGAGAGCTTCCCCTGATCACCGGGCTGTTTCCGCTCGGCGGCAAGGTGGGCGAGGCCCAGGCGGTCAGCCTGGAAGGGTGGAACCTGCGGTCGAACCAGGCGATGATCGACGGACGCCAGCGCTCGCCCGGCAAGATGGAGTTCACCTGTCAGTCGAACGGGCTGACCTCCAATGCGGTGATGTTTGCCTTTGACCGCGATCCGGAGCAGATGGAGGCGGAACCCAATGATGCCACCACGCCGATGATGCTGGCATCGCTCCCGCTGATCATCAACGGACGGATCGACCGGCCGAACGACGTCGATGTGTTCCGTTTTCGTGCGGAGGCACAACAGCCGGTCGTGATCGAGGTGGTGGCCCGGCGCCTGCAGTCGCCGCTCGACTCGCGCCTGCAACTCCTCGATCCCAGCGGCAAGGTGGTGGCGGTCAACGATGATGCCGAGGACAAGACGGCCGGGCTCCTGGCCCATCAGGCGGATTCGCGGATCTACTATGTGCCGACGAAATCGGGGATTCACACCGTGCGCTTGAGCGATTCCCAGAACCAGGGCGGCCTCTCCTACGCCTACCGTCTCCACTTGCGCCCGGCCCGGCCGGATTTTGAACTGCGGGTGACTCCTTCCGCCATCAACCTGCGGGCGGGCACCCACCAACCGATCACCGTTTACGCGATCCGGCACGATGGGTTTGATGGGCCGATTGAACTGGGGCTGGAGGGCCGGCAGGCTGGCTTGATGGTGAGCGGGGGCCGGATTCCCTCGGGCCAGAGCTCAGTTCGGCTCACCCTGACCACCCTTCCGGACGTGAGGGGAGGCACCCAGCGCATCTCGCTTCTCGGCCGCGCCGCCGTGAATGGGAAGAACGAAGTGCGCGAAGCCATGCCATGCGATGACCGGATGCAGGCGTTCATTTATCATCACCTCGTCCCCGCCCGCGACCTTCAGGTCACCGTGTTGGGCGGTCCGCGCGGGATCCGGTCTGCGTTGCGCCTGGTGGATCGGCCGCCGCTTCGTCTCTCCGCCGATGCACCCGCCCGCCTGCGCGTCAGCGTCCCGAATGCGCGCACCTTCGAAACGGTCAACGCCGAACTCAGCGACGGTCCCGCCGGCATTACACTCACGGAAAGCAAGGTGCGGGGTGACAATCTCGAACTCGTTTTCACGGCCGATCCCGCGAAGATCAAGCCTGGTGCGCAGGGCAACCTGATCGTGCGATTCACCGGCGAGCGCGCCGCTCCGGACAAGTCGAAGGGATCCAACCGGAGTCGCTCCCCGGCGGTGACCCTTCCGGCGATTCCCTTCGAGGTCGTGACGTTTCCGCCCGGCCAGCGTCAGGCCTCGCGCTGAGCCTCGGCACAGGTGCGGCCTCAGGATCACTGGGGATGGGTGAGGTAATTGCCGTAACCGACGACAAGCGTGGACAGAACGAGCACGGCCACGGCGGCGCCGACGAGGCTGCGGGTGCGGCGGCTGGTGCCGTGCCATTCCTTCAGGGCCACACCCCAGAGCGTGCTGAAGATGATGATGCTCGCCATGTGCAGGGTCCATGACGAGAAGCCGAAACGGCCCATCTGGGTCTCGCCCATCGTGTAGAAGAAAAACTGCAGGTACCAGGTGACCCCCGCGAGGGCGCAGAACAACAGGTTGGCGAGGCGTGGAACGGACTCCCCCGTGCGGTCGGTCGGCGCGAGATATTCGCGTCCGCTCCGGTTGCGGATGTGCAGCGCGCAGCACCAGACCGCGTTGCTGCAGAAGCCGCCGAAGAGGACCACGGTGAGCTTGGGCAGCCCGGTCCAGATCGTCGGTGTACCCGCGGCCTGGGACAACTGCGCGATCGGGGCGGCCGCCTCCAGCGCGAAGGCCATGCAGGCGCTCATCACGCCGCAGAAGAGCGCCACCGCGAGGCCGGTGCGGAGGTTGAATTCCCGCACGGAGTCGCGCTTGGCGGCGGGCGTCAGCTCCCGCTCCTTGCCCAGACCGGCCAAGGCCGCCACGGCGATGCCCAGCACACAGATGGCGATGCCAAGCAAGGTCATCCGCCCGGATGTGCTCGCGGCAATTGCGGCGAGAGTTCCGTGAAACAGCGGCGGAATGAGGGTGCCGAAGACGGCGCAGACCCCCAGCGCCACACCGTAACCGAGCGAGACGCCGAGGTAGCGCACCGTGAGTCCGAACGTCAGACCTCCGATGCCCCAGAGCGCCCCAAAGGCCCAGGACCAGAACAACGCGGACGACGGCGCGCGCGCGATCACGCCGGCCAGATCCTGGGTCAACGCCAAGCCAAGCGCCCAGGGCGCCACCACCCAGCTGAAGACGCCGCCGAGCAGCCAGTAGGTCTCCCACGACCAGCGGCGCACGCCGCGAAACGGGATGTAGAAACTGGCGGCAGCCAGGCCGCCGATCCAATGATAGCCGACGCCGACAAAGGGGTTGGGTTCCATCGTGGAAGCGGGTCAGACAACGCGGATGACTTCAAGGCCGAGCAGCGCGCCGAACTTGCCGATGCGGTCGGCGAGATGGCCTACCCCGACGGCGCAGTGGTGGGCCGGTCCGTGCTCGTTCCAGCGATTGACGAAGGCGCGCGCGCCACCGGCGAAGCGATAGCGGCTGTTGGTGTTGCCGATCTCGAGGATCGGACCGGGGACCGACTCGGCTTCGGCGCAGAGCAGGGCCAGCCTGCCGCCGGGTGCCTCGATGACCGAAAGAAGCGTCACGGGCCCATGCCGCACGGCCATCTCGACCGACACCCCCCGGCCCACCTTGCCGTGATAGACCTTGAGAGGTCGCACCTTGATCCGGCCCTGCGCGATGGCGAGGTGGCCCGGGCCGTCGTGTCCCATGAGCACCACATCGTCCCGGAAATCCATCGCATAATACTCCGTGAACGATCCGCCCGCGCCGAAGAGGTCCATGATCTTCATCGCCTGGGCGTTCTTCACCTCGTATTCGCCGGCCACCGGCACGCCGCGTGCCGTGAGCAGCGAGGTGCCGAGGATGATCGAGGACATCGTCACCTCGTTCTCCGGCACGCCGGTCCCCTTGTAGTAGTAAGCCAGCGAGCCCAGCCGGTATTCGGCCGCGAGCCGGTCGAGGGCGACCGAGGTGCGGGCGGCCTCGGCCAGGGCATCCGCCGGACAATCGGGCTGGACATCGAAGGCGGTCTGGAATTCGCCGCAGCGCCGCCGCACTTCTGTATCCGAAACATCACGACGCAGGGCCGAGAGTTCGTCGACCTCGAGGTGTTCGATGTGTGTGCCGAAGGTCACGCCCTGCAGTGTGACATCCGACTGGATGTCGAGCATGCCGCTGTAGGTGTGTCCCATCAGCCCGAGGCGGTTGCCGTACATGGCGGCGGCGACGCGCGCGGCCTCGATCCAGCCGTCAATCTCGCGCCAGCATTCCGGATCGCCCTCGAGCGCGCCGGTGACCTGATGGAAGGCGATGCCGGCCCGCCGGAAGACGTTGGCGATCTCCGGCACGGGGCAGGCATTGCAGTGGGTCAGCCACTCGCCGGTCATGCGCGTGCGATCTTCCAGCCGGTTGAATGACGCGTAGTCGATGGCCAGCGTCGGCTGAAGGTTGAGGATGAGGACCGGCACCTTGGCCCGCTGCACCACCGGCAGGACCGTGGACGACAGCGCGTAGGTCGTGACGTGGAGGAAGATCACGTCAACATCGGCGCGACGGAACTCGCGTCCTGCGCCGAACGCCCGGTCGGGACTGTCCACGAGGCCGAGGTTGACGACCTCGACGCCTGGCCGTGCGAGTCGCTGCGCAACCTGGTGGACGCAGCCTTCGAGCCGCTCCTTGAGGCCGGCGAACTGGGGCCAGTAGGTGTCGAGGCCGATGCCGAAAAGACCGATTTTGAGTGGGGACGTCATGGAAAAATGGATTGTCGAGCCGGGCTGCCGGCGGCAGGCGAAGGGAACGAGCATACCGGAACCACCGGGGGTGGATCAATACGCAGGGTGACGAATTGCATATGGAATTTGCCGGTGCGCCCCGGGGGCGCGGATGCGGTCGGGCCCGGGATGCCGTGGATCCCGCTGCCCACCGCCACGGTTGTGGCTTGTCAGGGAAGGCCTGCTCGCGCATCAAACCTCCGGTCACCCATTGCCCGTGAGCGAACCGGATTCCGAGAGATGCCGCTGGTTCATCGAGGAAGTGCATGCGCACGATTCCTCGGTGCGTGCGTATCTGCGCGGTGCTTTTCCGCGCATGAGGGATGTCGACGACCTGATGCAGGAGTCCTACCGTCGGGTGTGGGCCACGCGTTCCGCCGAACCGATCCGATCCGCCCGGGCATTCCTGTTCCGCGTGGCAAAACATCTGGCACTGGACTGGATTCGGCGCGAAAAGGCGTCGCCCTTCGAACGCGACGACGCGGCCGGGCATGCAGTCGCGGCCGAGGATGTCGGCATCGGGGAAGCGGTCTGCGCCCGCGAGGAGGCGGAACTGCTGGCCGCGGCGATCGATGCCCTGCCGGCACGTTGTCGCGAGATCGTGATCCGGCGCAAGCTGCGGGGGCTTTCGCAGAAGGAGATCGCTGCTGAACTGGGGTTGTCCGAACAGACCGTGCAAGTGCAGATTGCGCGTGGCGTGAAGAAGTGCGCGATGCACCTGCGCGGGCGGGGGGTGTGGCGATGAAGCGTCCCGCGCCCAGTTCCTCCGTGCTTGGCGAAGCGTCTGTATGGGTTGCGCGTCGCGATGCCGGCCTTACGGCCATGGAGGAAGCCGAGTTTCAGCGATGGATTGAGATCGGGCCGGAACACCGCCGGGCGATGGCGCAGGCGATGGGGGCCTGGCGCTGGCTCGACTTGCCCCGCCTGCGCGGTACGGACATGATGACGGAGCAGGCACTTGACCGCCGTCGCCGGCACCGCCGTCGCCGGTTCACGGCGGCGGGCGCGCTGGTGCTGATGGTCTCGGTGACCGCCGGTTGGTGGTGGCGGTCGTCACCGCCGGGCGTCATCACCCCGTCCGTGGCGGTGCACACTCCCGTTGCACCCACCGTATCAGGCCTTCGGGTACAGACGCTCCCGGATGGCTCGGTGGTCGACTTGAACCAAGGCGCGGACATCGAGGTGGAATTTTCCGATTCCCTGCGCCGGGTAAGGCTGCTGCGCGGCGAGGCCCATTTCACCGTCGCGAAGAATCCCCGCCGGCCGTTCGTCGTGCAGGCGAAGGGAATTGAAGTCTGTGCGGTTGGCACTGCCTTTGCGATACGGCTTGCGGCCACCGAGATGGAGGTTCTCGTCACGGAGGGTCGCGTGGTCGTTGGCTATACGCACGGAGATGCAAATGCATCCGATCTGCCTGCAGGAAATGGTTCCATCCCGATCGTGTCGGCGGGTGGCTGTGTGCGCCTCCCCTTGGATGGGGCGGCATCCGCACCCGAGATTCGGCAGTTGGACGACGTGGAAGTGGGGGAGCGACTGGCGTGGCGTGCCATCCGCCTGGACTTTTCGGGCACCCGGCTGGCCGAAGCCGCGGCGCAGGTGAACCGGCACAATCGGGAGCAGTTGATCATCGATGATCCATCGCTGGCGGACCTGCGGGTGAGCGGCTTGGTGATCGCCCGTCCGCTCGGGGATTTTGTCAAATTGCTTGAAATGTCCGGGGTGCAGTCGGAAAGACTCCCGAACGGCGACTACCGCCTGCGCCGGGCGCCCTGAACCGCGAGCATTGCGGTTCTCGCGATTGCTGTAACTGAAAGCGGTCGCCGGTTCGTCGACTCCCATGGCTCGGTGCGACATTTTGTCGTCGCCGGACCCTTTTCACCATTCAACACCCATGACCCGCACCTTCTCGTGCCCTTGGAGCCAGGCCTTGCGCCGGCTCTCCGCTCTTCTCCTGGCCGGACTGGCCGCTGCCGTTGCCTTTGCGGCGGAGCCCGTCCGTCACTTCGACCTGCCCGCCGAGGCGGCGGAGCAGTCCCTGAAGCGCTTCTCCGAGCAGGCGGGTCAGCAGGTGCTCTTCCCGACTGAGGTTGTCCAAGGGGTGCGCACCAACGCCGTAAAGGGCGATCTGGAGATCAGCGCGGCGCTCGAACAACTGCTCGACCGCACGGGGCTCACCGCAATCCGCGGCGAGCGGGCCGGCACCTTCACGGTTCGACGCGCCGCGCAGGCGGGGAAGGCGGGCACCACGGAGCGCGCCGACACCGGTGTCGTACGGCTCGATACGGTCGAGGTTTCCGCGATGCATATCAACGGCCTCGCCAACAAGACCATTTACCGCACGGACGAAACGGGCGCGATGGCCTACGATGTCTACAGCCGGCGGGACATCGAGCGCATGGGGGTGTCCTCCCTGGAGGAACTCTTCCGCATGGTCGGGCAGACGAGTGACTACGGCAGCCAGGCCATGCAGGGATCGGCGCTGAATCCGGCCTTTGCCGGCGGGGCGACGTACCAGAATTCTGAAGTGAAGCTCCGCGGGTTCTCGTCATTGCAGACGACGATCCTCGTCAACGGCCGCCGCCTGCAGCGCGGCAATCTCACCGCTGGGCCGGATCTCAACCGCATCCCGACGTCAGCGATTGAGCGCATTGAAATCCTGCCTTCCTCGGCGTCTGCGATCTACGGCGGGGGTGCCATCGGCGGTGCGATCAACATCATCCTGCGCCGCGATTACTCGGGTCGCGACATCACGCTCAACGCGGGCACCAGTCTCGATGGCGGTGCGGAACGTTACCAGTTCACCTATTTCGAGGGTCGGACCATGAACGAAGGCCGTACCCAATTTTCCGTTACAGTCGACTACCAGCACAGCAGCCCGCTCTACAACAGCGATCGCAACTACCTCGACAACCTTCTCGCGCGGTATCCGGCCAACACCACCGACCTGATCAGCGGACGCTCGGCCTTCGAGCAATACATCCTCCAGGCCTTCAATGGCATGCCCGGCACGATCCTCGTCAACTCGACCACCGGCACCCTGCCGATCCCGGGAACGACCGGCGTGCGCTACGCGGCGATTCCCTCCAATCAGGACGGCACCGGACTCACCCCGGGCTCGTTTGTCACCGGCGCCGGCAAGGCCAATCTCGGCGACCGCTACAACCGCTCGATCATCTACCGGCCCGAGGAGCGCCAGTCGTTCACCTCCCAACTCGAGCACGAATTCGTGAAGGACAAGCTTTCGCTCTATGCGGAGGCCGGCGTGACCTACTTCCGCTCGAACTACTCCTTCCCGATGAACCTCTCGACGATGAGTCTTTCGGCGACGGATCCGCTGAATCCGTTTCGCACGGGCGTCACCCCGGGTTTCGTCGGAGTGCCGGTCCTCGTCTATTACGATCCCGTTGACCTGCCGGATCCGTCGCTCTTCCAGGAGCGTCAGGGAGCACGGGCCCTGCTTGGCTTCAAGGGTCGCCTCAATGACCGCTGGGAATGGTCCATCGACGGCACGGGCGAGTACGGACGCAGCCACTCGCTGGGTATCAACACGAACCAGAACCTGAACAATTTTGTCTCCAGCACCGCAGTGGGCACCCTGACGCAGGCCCAGCGGCGCGCCCTGTACAACCCGCTCGCGGACCACAAGGCCTTTCCCCGCGGTGATGTCATGGCTCCGTACCTCGAGTACCGGCGCAACTTCACCTATTACAACTGGCTCTCCCAGGTGAACCTGCGTGTCGTCGGCGAGCTCTTCCAGCTTCCCGCCGGTCCGATCCTCGTATCGCCCGGCGCGGAAGTGATCTGGAGCCAGTATCGCACCAACTCGACCGTGGGGGTGAGCGAGGCGATCCGGCAGGCGATTCCCACTGGCATCATCGGGCCCAGCAATTCCACCGCGCAGCAGAGCCGGCGCACCGAATCCGCCTTCTTTGAGAGCGTCATTCCCCTGATCGGACCGAAGTGGCGTCCGTTGCCCATCGAGTCGGCAGAGCTCAACGCCGGCCTGCGCTGGGAGAGCGCGGACGACTCCACCGCGGCCACCAGCCCGGTCGTCGCCCTGCGTGTCGCCCCGATCAAGGACATCGCATTCCGCGTGTCCTACGCGGAGGGATTCTTCCCGCCGGACCAGTCAAACTACGAGAGCCCGCGCGTGAATGAGGCGGCGATCACGCCGTTCACCGATCCGGCGCGCGGCAACCTGCTCTACAACTACCAGCACGTTGAAATCTCGGGTGGCAACCCGGAGCTCCGGCCGGAACTCTCGACCTCCTGGAACTATGGCATCATTCTCACGCCGCGGAAACTGTCCGGACTCACCCTGACCGTGGATTTCTGGAACATCGAAAAGATCGATGCGATTCTCATCCCGGCCGGCCCGTCCGTCATCCTGGCCTCGCCGGAATCCTATCCCGGCCGCGTCGTCCGCGCGCCCGCGACCGCCGCCGACATTGCCAAAGGCTGGGCGGGTGAGGTGCTTTCGATCGACTACCGCCCGGTCAATGTCGGATTCACCAAGACCTCCGGCATCGACACCAAGATCCGCTACACGCATGAGCTGAACCCGCGCAGCAAGCTGACCGCGATCGGCTCGGTGACATGGACGGATTCGTTCCGCGACCAGATCCTGCCCATCAATCCGATCATTGAACGCGTCGGCACGACGGCAACGACCGCGAGCAGCCCGTTGAGATGGCGCGGCAACGGCTCCCTGTTCTGGGAGCACGATCGCTGGACCACGGGCGTCACGGTCACCTACATCGATTCCTTCAGCACTTCGACGACCACGCCGACCGTGGTCTACCCGACCGCCAACGGCCTCGATGGTTCGAAGATCGCCTCGGCCACGCTGTGGGATCTGCAGGTCGCCTACGCCATCCCGGCGGACCGCAACCTCAATGGCTGGCAGCGCTGGCTCGACGCCACCAAGTGGACCCTGAGCGTGCGCAATGTGTTCAACAAGGAACCGTCCTTCCGCACCGACGTCTACAGTCCCTACAGTCGCTTCGAGGATCCGCGGCAGTGCTATGTGACCTTCGCGGTGAAGAAGAGCCTGTAACGCTTCCCATGAGCTTACGAACTGGTATCTTTATTTTGCTCGCGACAGGCGGTGTTTCCCTGTCCGCGCAGGAGACTCCCCGGCCGGTGCTGGACCCCGTCGCCACCGCCATCTGGTCCGAGCACGCCCGTGGCATGGGCGACCGCTCGAGTGGCCGGAACGAGGTGAATTTCGACCTCGTCACGGGCAAGGCCTTCGAATTCTTCGAGAAATTTCCCGAGGAGCGCCGTGTGGGAGGAATCCTCTTCAATCTTGCCAGTTTCGGCGGATGGATGGGCGAGGACAAACGTTCCGCCGGCCGTCGCCCGCAGTGGCAGGAGCACCTGCGGAGTGCGGTTGACGGCGTGTTGAAGAACCGCGCCTGGCCGGACAATGTCTGGGCCGGACTCGAGTGGGTCGCGGCCAAGAACGACATCGCCATCCAGGTCGACGCCACCGGCCGGGCGGATCTGGAGGCCCTGCGGCACCGCATCACGCTCATTGCCGACCGGGTGCCGACGTCGCCTTACCGCACGTTCCTCGAACAGGAATACGTGCGCTGGCTCGAGCAACTGAAGCCGGACGCGGTCGAGGCGCACTTGGAAAAACTCGCCGTGAGCGATAGCGAGGACCTCGCCAAGTTCGGCCGCGGGCAGCTTGCCATCCATCATCTCCGCACCACACCGATGGAGCTCACGTTCACCGCGATCGACGGCACGAAGGTCGACCTCGCCGACTACCGCGGCAAGGTCGTGCTGATCGACTGCTGGGCAACCTGGTGCGTACCCTGCATCAAGGAGCTGCCGTCGGTCAAGGCCGCGCTGGCAAAATGGGGCGGCAAGGGTTTCACCGTGATCGGCATCTCGTTCGATCGCGCCGGCGATCGTGACAAGCTCGTCAAATATGTCGCGGACGAGAAACTGAACTGGCCCCATTGGTTCCACGAGGGCCCGGGAAAGAATCCCTTCGGGCTGAAATACAATATCCGCAGCATACCCGCAACATTCCTGCTCGGCCGCGACGGGCGTCTCATCACGACCGAGACGCATGGCGACAAACTTGAAGCCGCGCTCCGGAAAGTGCTCGGCGAATAATATTGCCTTGTTAAATGCAATGGCTCTTTGCGGGCGTTTTCAGAAGGGATGTAACCCAATGGGTTACATCCCCTCCGGAATAGGCCGCGGGAGCCATTGCACTTAACGAAGTGGTGACGACTGGGATTGACCGGCCCCCTCCGTGCGACCGGGTGCGTCGGGGGAGGCGAATTGAAATTCCATCCCCCCGGGAAATCGTTTTGCCACGACGCACGGCGCCGGTTTTCTGCCAGAGGACATGCGCTCTCTGCGTCTGGCAACTCTGGTGTGGCTGGGTTTCCTTCTCCTTGCGCCGCTCCTGCGGGCCGTCGGTGAAACGCGCGTATCCGTCCTGTGGGCCCGCCCGGGAGCGGTCGGGCGGGTGGTGGTTGACCGGGGCGCGCTGACCGGGCTGACTGCGAACCAGGGGAAGGCCGCCAGTCCGGATTTTCAGCTCGGAGCGGCAGGCGCGCGGCTCGACCTCGCAGTCACGCCAACCGTGCCTCAAGTGCCGGGAGGATTGCCGGTGCTGGTGACCGTGCAATCCGCACCGCGCGCGTTCACGTTCCGCCTTGGCGACGTGAGTTCCGAATGCCCCATCTGCCTTCCCGATGACGGCATCATCATCACGACTGCCGATGACCGACGAAGCTTCGATGCGATCCTCGCGGCTATTCGGGAGCGGGGTGGCAGGACCCAACTGCAGCGGATTGAGTCGGCGCCCGAGGCGACCTTTGACAGTGCGGCGGCCGCATCCCGGGAGGTCAAAGTCCAGACCTGGCTTGGCGTCAGCCGGGACATGCGCCTGTTCTGGCTGGACCAGAACCTGGAGGTCGTGCGGCCAAAGCTGGCGGGTTACGATGTGCGGATCCCCGAATTTCCCAAGCAACCGGCAGCGTATGCCTTTCAGATGGGACGCGGCTGGGGGCCGAGGGACACGGTGTCGCGACGCCTCGATGGCGGAGACCTGCCGATCCTGTGTGGGGATGTGGATGACGGAGCGGTGCACTATGCATTGACCGCCTTCGCCTCGTTGGAACGTGGGACTCTCACGCAATCGAATCTGCGCGGCACCGATTTCCTGGTCGCGGATGCCTACGGACACGGGCACATGTTCACGCCCGCGCAGGCCGAAGCGGAGGCAAGGATACACCAGGCGGAGCTTGAGACCGGCGAGGAAGTCGTGTTTTGCGCCCGCGTGGTCGCCACCAACCGGGGCGCCGCCCCGGCGTATGCGCTGCTCCGCACGATTGCCCCGACTCTGGCGACTCCGACATCGCCGAAGCTGCCGGCCTGGAGTTTCGATGCGACGAACGGCTTCAGCCGGTTCGAATCCGGCCGCGTGTTTGCCGTGAGTCGGCTCAACGGCCGTCCTCTCTCCGCGGAGGAAGTCTCAATCCTGCTGCATCCCGGGGAGTCGGTCGAATTGGAATTCTATCTGCCGAATCGCCCCATCCCGATGGAGCGTGCGGCCGCGCTGGCGGGTCGCGACATGGCCACGCGCCTGGAGGAGGCGCGGGCGTTCTGGAGGGAGAAGCTTGCGGGTGCGGCGCGCTGGACCCTGCCCGAGGCGCGGATCGACGAAATGGTTCGCGCCGGGCTGCTTCACCTCGACCTCATCAGCTACGGACGCGAACCCTCGGCACCGCTGTTGCCGGCGATCGGGCTCTACACGGCCATCGGTTCGGAGAGCGCGCCGATCATCCAGTTCATGGACTCGATGGGCTGGCACGAGACTGCGGCCCGCGCGATCGAATTCTTTCTCAGGAAGCAGCACGACGATGGATTCATCCAGAATTTCAACGGCTACATGCTGGAGACGGGGGCCGTGCTCTGGACGATGGGTGAGCACTGGCGGTACACGCGCGACGCTGCCTGGCTGGATCGGGTCCATCCGCACGTCACGAAAGCCTGCGAGTACCTCCTCGCCTGGCGTGAGCGCAACCAGCGTCCCGGGCTGCAGGACAACGGCCACGGGCTCCTCGATGGCAAGACCGCCGACCCTGATGATCCGTATCGTTCCTACATGCTCAACGGTTACGCGTACCTCGGTCTGGCGCGCGCCGCCGAGATGCTGTCCGCTGCGGTTCCGGCCGAGGCGGCCCGCTATCGCACGGCGGCTGCGGCGCTGAAGGCGGACATCCGTGCGGCGGTCAACGAGGCCATGGAGCGATCGCTCGTGGTCCCGTTGGGAGACGGCACCTGGATGCGCGCGGCGCCGCCTTGGACGGACTACCGCGGTCCGGTGATGCTGCATGCCGACGGGGGAAAATGGTTCACCCACGGCACGATGACCGCGCGTGATTCCCTTCTCGGCCCGCTTTACCTCGTCTTTCAGGAAATTTTCGACCCTCGCGAAACAGTGGCTACGGAGCTGCTGCTGACGCACGCCGAGCTGATGACGCAGGATAACGTCGCATTCAGCCAGCCCTACTATTCACGGCACCCGTGGGTGCATCTTCGACGCGGCGAGACAAAGGCATTCCTGCAGGCGCGCTACGGCGCGGTCGCATCGCTCGCGGACCGCCACACCTACACGTTCACCGAGCACTTCTTTCCCGTCAGCGATCACAAGACGCATGAGGAAGCCTGGTTTCTGATGCAAACCCGCTGGATGCTCTATCTCGAGGAAGGTGAAATGCTGCACCTGTTCAGTGGTTTGCCGCGGAGCTACCTGCGTCCGGGCGCAACCGTGTCGCTGAAAGGTGCCGCCAGCTATTTCGGACCGCTGGACGCCACGGCCACTTGTTCCGTTGACGGCACGCAGGTCACCGTGAGTGTGGATTGTCGGGGCGATCGCCGTCCGCAAATCGTGCGCGTCCGTGTGCCTCATCCTTCGGGCCGGCCCGCGACCTCGGTTGAAGGGGCGGATTATTCCGCGGACGAGGAGACGGCGGTGATACCCGCGTTCAATGGTCACGCCCGCCTGGTGTTGCGCTACTGACCGGACGGTGGTCACCCCGTGATCTTCGGTTGGTGCGCGATCTACTGCCCATCAGGCGAAATCCGCGCCGTTGGGGAACCTGCCAGCCAGGGGCGAAGCAGTGAGCGCAGTCTGGCGCGGGCGCGGGAGAGACGGCGTTCGACATTCCTGGGTGCGATGCCGAGGGCGGCGGCGATGTCGGCGTAGGAGAGGTCCTCGTACTCGTAAAGGACGAGGACCTCGCGAAGCTCCGCGGGCAGCGCGGCCACGGCGTCGCGCACCGCCCGGGACCGCTCGGCGTGTTCCAGGCGCTGGTGCCCATAGGGTTCGTTCGTGGAGCCTTGTTCGGCCGTCTCGGTCCACTCCTCAAGGGCGATGTTCGGGCGCCGCCGCCACCAGCGGAGCCGGTTGCGGGCCAGATTGATGGCGATGCCCAGGATCCAGGGTTTGATGGGTTTGGTCGGATCGAAACGGTGGCGGTGCTGCCACAGGCGCACGAAGGTCTCCTGGGCGAGGTCCTCGGCTTCGCTGGTGTTGAGCACGATGCGGGCCACCACGGCCTTGATCGGCCGCTCCCAACGCTGCATGAGCAGAGCGAATGCCGGCTCCTCCGAGGCTTGGATGCGCCGCATCAATGACGCATCGTCCGGTTCGGAGGGAGGCGTTTCGAAGGCGGCGGCGCTCATGCCCGTGGGCGTTTCCTGCCGGTGAGGATGACGGCCGCATCCCTGGCGTTGGACGAACATGCGATCCCGTCCGCGCGAGTTCGCCATGCCGGTATCGCCGGCAAGAATCGGTGCACGTCGATGATGGCGCTGCGGACCGGCTTCAATGACGGTGTGGGTTGACGCCGACGTCAGGAGGCGCGCGGTGATCAAAGGCCGTGATCTTGGGCAGGACGAGCGCCAGGTAACGCTCGCCGGCCGCCGGCGACATCTCGGCGGCGCAGCGGCGGACATGGGAGGTGATGGCGTCCTCGCAGACCTTTTCCAAATGCTGCACCTGGCGATCGGCTTCAGCGAGGCGACCGGAATCGGCGTGTTCCGCCTTCAGCGCATCGCGCGCCTGCTCCGCCTCCTGAATCGCGCGGCAATGGTCAGCGCACTCGAGGGAATAGCTGTCGTGCAGTGACTTGATCCGCTGATATTGCTCATTGCTCAGGGAAAATTCGGAGCGCAGCCACGCCATGGCATCGCGCTGTTCCAGCGCCGCCCTGACTGCGGCGTCACCGGTCAGGTGGAACGCGGTGAATCCCACGACGGCGGCCAGGAGCGCAACCACCGCAAACGTGATGATCAGCTGTCTCATGGGTGCGGATTTCTACGGGCGCAATTTCGCCTGCACGCGGGGATCGAGATCGACGAGATAGCTCCGGATGAGGGCGTCGCGCTCGGAGCTGAGATGCGCCTTTCCAGCCAGGTGGCCGACCCAACCCGCGGTCATGACGACCAGCGCTGCGGTCAGGGAGAGGGAGCCCAGATGCGAGCGGAGATAGGCGGGCCAGGACGCGCCGGCTCGCTTCTGCAGGCGCGACCAGACCTGCGTGCGGAACTGCGGATTCGTCCCGGGCTTGATCTGCCAGCTCGCGAGGAGGGAATTCAGGGGATCGTTCGGAGGGGAGGGATTCATGATGGTCTCTTGCCTACACTACCCCGGCGCGAAGAAAATCCCTCAAGATTTTTTGAGGGGTTTCTGAGTTTGAGGGTTAGTGCAGGTGATGATTCGTCGTTCCGCAGGCAAACCGTTCCCCAAGGCCCGATTCCTGCAATCGATTGTACGGCAATGGACGCACTGTTGGCAGGGAAGCAAGCGGCGCGTCAGGCGACTTTCGATGTGCCGGGGAGGGCCGGGGTCTCCTTGTTTGCACGGGAATTATCTGCAAGATGCGGCTGCCGGACACGAATTCCCTTGTTTTCCCATGCGTAGTCTCTTCGCCCTGCTTTTCCTCCTGCCCTTGGGCGTGATCGCGCAAACGGCCGCGTCGCCGGGCTCGTTGCTCCGTGCGGTGTCGCAGGCGCCGGCCCTGCAGGCGGCGCGCCAGCGCATCCAGGCGGCCGAGGCGAGGGTGGAGGCTTCCGGAAAGTGGGCGGATCCCGAGGTGGAGGGCATGGGGTCGCGTCGCGTGGGAGCGATGGATGCCCGCAGCACCATGTGGGAATTCAATTTGCGCCAACCCCTGCCCAAGCGCGGCGAGCGGGCCGCCGACCGTGAACGGGCGGCGGCAGCGGTGGCGGTGGCCGAGGCCGAGTTTGCGGCGATGGCGGGGGAAATGGCGGCGGAAACGGCCATGGCGCTCGCGGAGGCTGAAGGGGCGCGTGCCCGGCTGCAGCTGATGGAGACACAGCGCGAACGTCTCGATGCCGTACAGCGCAGCGTGGACTCCCGCATCGCGACCGGCGGCGGGCGTCTGGCCGATCGTCTTTCAGTGCAAACGCGCAAGGCGTCCCTGCAACTGGCAATCGAGGAGGAACGCCGGACCCGCGAGGACGCCCTCGCTGAAGTCGCCGGCAGGCTGGGCCTGCCGCCGGACGCCACGCTGCCCGAATTTTCCGCGCCGGCCGTTGCGGACATCGATCCGGAAAAGGCCGCTGCGGTCCTTCAGGCGACGGCACGGGCGGCCGAGGCGACGGCGATGGCGAAGATGGCTCGTTCGTCCGCGCAGCCCATGACTGCGGTGGGTCTACGGCTTGAGCGTGAGCGCGCAGGTATGGGGAACGAGGATACCATCGGGGTCGCCTTCATGTCCGAGATTCCCTGGCGCGGGCGGCGCTATGCGCGGGCGGAGGAACGTGCGGCCGAGGCGGAGAAGACAGCCGCGCACACCGATGCCGAAGCGGTGCGCTTCCGTATCCGATCTTCGGTGACACGGGCCGAACGTGCGGAACGGCAGGCGGCGATCGCGCGGCGCCTCAGTCTCGAAACCCTCGGGCGTTTCAACGCCGAGTACGAAACCCTGATCCGCTCGGCGGGTGTCTCCACCGCGGGGGAATCCACGGTGTTTCTTGTCGTCGAACTCCTGGAAAAGGCCACCGAGGCCGAGATCCAGGTCATTCAGGCCGACACCGCGGCGCGCACCGCGCGCGCGGAACTCTGGCGCCACGCCCCCGCCGAACCCTTCCTTCACGCCCAACCCTGATTCATCATGATCCGCAACATCACACTCTTCGCCGTCACCTTCGTGCTCGGCGCACTCATCGCCCTCGTGGTTCGTGCCGCCTGGTTTGACCCGCATCGGAATGCCCCGGTCGAGCCGGCGGTGGGCGGCGACTATGCGCCGATGGTGAGTAACGCCCTCGCTCCGGCGGCCGCGTCCGTCAGTACTGAAACGCCGCCGTCGGCTGCCACTCCGACGGCTCATGCAGCCGGTTCAACGCATGCTCCCGCCGACACCGCAGCGCATCACGACCATGCCGCGCCGGCGAGTCCGGCGGCACCGGAATCCGCTCCGCAGACGGAGGCATCGGTTCCCGTCAACACCGTGTGCGCCATCTGCGGCATGGAGGTGGATCCAAAGATTCCCACGGCGGTTTACCAGGGTAAGACCATCGGTTTCGGCTGCCGGATGTGCCCGCCCAAGTTCAAGGCGGATCCGGACCGCTACGGCCCTTACTATCTTCGCAACGAAGTCATCAAGCGCTGACGCCATGCGCACCTCCGG
Source organism: uncultured Opitutaceae bacterium (assembly GCA_964583635.1). GTDB lineage: Bacteria > Verrucomicrobiota > Verrucomicrobiia > Opitutales > Opitutaceae > UBA6669. Next base: position 20,564 of record CAZOXB010000016.1, read on the forward strand.
ACTTCTCTTCGGCGTCGCCGGCCTCGTTGTCGGCTCCGCGCTCGTCTGGTTCCTGCCAGCGGAGACTCTCTTCGTCGCACCCGAAACACACACGCTCGAAACGGAAACCCCGGGTGAACGCTGGGCCTGTCCGATGATGGACTTTATTGGGAACCGTCCGGGCAACTGCCCGGTTTGCGGCATGAAGATGACGAAGGTCACGGCGGGCGAACTGACGCGAGAACAGCAACGCCGGATGGACTTGGAGGTTTCGACCGTCACCCAAGGGCTGGCACGGGTGGTGGTGCGGGCCTACGGCACGGTGCAGTATGATGATCGCACCCTGCGTGTCGTGATCCCCCGGGTCGGCGGACGCATTGTGAAACGGCATGAAGCCGCGCGTCACCGCGGCACCCTGGTCAAGGTGGGTGATCCGGTGGTCGATCTCTACAGTCCGGAAGTGTTTTCGGCGCAGGGGGACCTCGCGGCCGCAGCGAAACTGAATGATCAGGCGACGACGCGCGCCCTCACCGACCGCTTCCAGCGGTGGAATCTCTCCGAGGTAGCGGACGCCATCCTTAGCGGTGCGGCTCCGGTGGATACCGTGACGATACGCAGTCCCTTCGCCGGCCGTGCGGTGATCGCGCTCGAAGGGGAGGGCACCGCGGCGGAGGTCCGCCTGCCCGAAGTGGGTCAGGAAGTGATGGCGGATGCTCCGCTGATCCGCCTGGTGGAGCCCGATGCCTTCATGGTCGTGGTGCATGTTCCCGAACTGCAGGCCCGGTGGGTGCGCCCGGGACTGCCGGTGAAGCTTTCCTCGGACGACAAGGGTGCGCTTCCGGAAATACGGGCGGCGATCGCTTGGGTCGCACCCGAAATCAACCTGGAAATCCGCGCCCGGGAAGTGCACCTGCACCTGAGCGATCCGGCGGGACGGATCCTTCCGGGCAGTCTCGTCAACGCACGGTTCGAGAGCACGCTCGACGCCGAATTGGAAGCGGCCGATCCGACGCGACCCGACACCTTCGGGTCCTTTGCCCTGGTCCCGAAGACCGCCGTGCTCTCCACGGGGGTCCGGTCCGTTGCCTGGAGGGTCGCGGAGCGGCAACGCGACGGCCGCCTGCGCTTTGAGCTGGCTCCGCTCGCTCTGGGTCCGCGACTCGAGGATGAGTTTGGCAACGATGTCTACGTCGTTCGCGCCGGATTGCAGCCCGGCGACGAGGTGGCCACGCAGGGGGTGTTCCTCATCGACAGCCAGGCACAGCTCGCCGGCACGCCCAGCCTGCTCTTTCCGCACGGAGCGGTGGCTCCGGCACCCGCGCACGTGCATTGAGACGCTGACCTCGCATGCTTTCATTCGTCATACGCAACACCTTCATCACGCTTGCCGCCACGCTGGCGGTGGTGATGGCCGGACTCTGGTCGTGGCGCCACGTGCCGGTGGATGCCATTCCCGATCTGAGCGACAATCAGGTCATCGTCTGGGCGGAGTGGCCGGGGAAGAGTCCGCAGGACATGGACGCCCAGGTGACTTCCAGACTTGCCCGCGAACTCCAGGGACTTCCCGGCGTGCAGACCGTGCGGGGCATGTCCCTCTACGGGGCGAGTTACCTGTACGTGATCTTCGCGGAGAATCGCGATCTCTACGAGTGCCGCACCCGGGTCTTGGAACGACTCTCGCAACTCCAAGGGGTGCTTCCGGAAGGAGTCGTGCCACGCCTTGGTCCCGATGCGACGGCGATGGGGCAGGTTTATGCGTTCACCCTGCAGGGACCGCGCGACTTGGAGACGAAGCGTTTCCTCCTCGATCAGGTCGTTGTTCCCGCGTTGCGTGGCGTGCCCGGCGTGGCCGAGGTGGCGCCGGCTGGCGGAGTGGCGCGCGAGTATCAGGTCGATGTGGATCCGCTCCGGATCGAGGAGCAGGGGATCACGCTGGACCAGTTGATGACCGCCGTGCGTCAGGCGGGGCGTGACGTCGGAGCGATGAGCGTCGAGCAGAGCGGAGTGGAAACGATGATCCGTGGCATCGGCTTCATCCGCTCCGTCGCGGATGTGGAAGGAATCGTCATCCGTGGGGACCGGACCAAGGGCGCCGGGGTGCGCCACGGCGACATCGCGGATGTTCATCTTGGCGGGCAGTTCCGACAGGGGCTGCTGGCGGATGGATATCAGGAGCATGTTGGAGCGATCATCGGCATGCGGGTGCGCGAGGATCCCAAGACCGTCATCGACGCCGTAAAGCGGCGCCTCGGCGACCTCCGGCCGACGCTGGCGCGGGAACAATTGACCGTCGCCCCGTTCTATGACCGCTCCGAGCTGATCGAGGAAACGACGGCCACGGTCACGCACACGCTGATCGAGGCTGTGCTCACCACGGTGATTGTCGTGGTGGCTTTTCTCCTCCATGTCCGGGCCAGTCTGGCGGTCGCTGTCAGCCTGCCGCTCGGCATGCTCTTCACGTTCCTGGTCATGCATGGATTCGGGATCGGGGCGAACATCATGAGCCTGGCGGGCATCGCGATCGCGATCGGCGTGATGGTCGATTTCGGGATCATCATGACCGAGAACATCACGCAGCACCTCGTGGATCTGCAGGAGCAGTGCCGCAAGGAGAACCGGCCGATGCCCATTTCGCCCTTCGATCCGGAGATCACGGAGACCGTGGTGCGGGCGGCACGGGAGGTGGCCCGGCCGTTGCTCACGTCGGCGGCGACGACGGTCATCGGCTTCCTGCCCATTTTTGCCCTGAGCGATCAGGCCGGTCGATTGTTCGAACCGCTGGCGCTGACCAAGTCGCTCGCCATCAGCGGCGCCGTGTTGTTCGGCACCCTGCTGGTCCCGGTCCTTTGCCGGTTGCTGCTTCCCCCATGGCATGTGCGCAAGCCGGTGCTCCTCGTGCTCGCCGGGCTTGGCGGCGGCCTCGGATTCGGCTGGTTTGTGCGCGACGGATGGAGCCTGCCGATGGATTACGGCCGCTGGGCGGTGACGATTCCCGGGTGGTTGTTTGCACCGGTGTTCGGCGCGGTGGCGGCCCTCGCAGTCTGGCGGATCGGACGCGAGCGACTGGTCAACTACGAGGAGAATCCGATGAGTCGTGCGATCCACGTGGCCTACGAATGGGCCTACGACCGGATCCTGCGTCACCGGGTGGCATTCACCGTTGCCATTTCGGCGATGGCCATGGGTGGGTACCTGCTGGGCGTGGGCTGGCCGACCCTGAGCTGGCCGTTGAGAAAACTTTTCTCCGCTGCCGGTGCTGATTTTTCGGATACGACGTTGGATGCCGCCATGACGCGGCGATTCCCGGGCGTCGGCTCGAGTTTCCTGCCGCCTCTTGATGAAGGCAGCCTGTTGTTCATGCCCTCGATTCCGGCCACCGGCGGGCTGGGGGAGACACAGCGCATCATGCTGGCCCAGAACCGCCTGATCGAATCGGTGCCCGAGGTGGCCGGTGTCATGGGAAAGATGGGTCGGGCCGAAACGGCGCTCGACCCGGCGCCGCTGGGGATGATCGAGACCGTGATTCTGCTCAAGCCGTATGCCGAATGGCCCGTGCACGAAATGAGCACCCACGATGGCCATACTGTCCGGCGGCCGCGCACCCTGCTCGAAGTGCGGCAGGCACTCGCGGCGATCACCGACATTCCCGGGGTGGCGCCGAGCTGGCTGCAGCCCATTGAAACGCGGGTCGTCATGTTGTCGACCGGCATCCGCAGCCTGATCGCGCTGCAGATTCTCGGGGATGACATGGACGCACTGGAGGAGTTTGCGGAAGCTGCGGAAAAGATCATCCAGCCGACACTCGGCGCGACGGATGTGCAGATGCAGCGCGAGGGAGGAAAACCCTATGCGGAAGTTCGCCTTGATTCCGCGAAGCTGGCGCGGTTCGGCCTTTCGAACGAACAGGTCATGGCATCGATCGAATCCGCGCTCGGCGGCATGGCCGTGACCTACTCGGTCGAAGGTGCACTCCGCTATCCCGTCCGCATCCGGTACCTTCGCGAGCGGCGGGACGATCACGACGAGCTTCTTCAGGTGCAGGTCGCGGCAATGGGAGGAGAGCCCGGTGCGATCCCGCTGGTGAATCTCCTCGCGATTCCCACGGTGCACGAACTCGTGTTTCCGGCCGGGGCGCCAGATGCGCATGCGTTTCTCGCACGACTGCCGCTCGCAGCGCAGCGCAACTTCGTCATTCTCGATGCCCGAAGTGCGGAATTGACCGTTGCCGCGGGTGATCCCTTGCCGGCGGTGCTGCGCGACGCCCTGGCGCGTGACGACGTTGAACTGGTCCGCGAGCGTCCGAGCGAACTGGGCCTCACCTACACGATCGGCCCCATGGCGATCCGGTCCGAAGGAGGAAAACGCACCCAGTACGTCCTCTTGAATGCCCAGGGGCGCGGTGAGGTGGAGGTGGTGAAGGAAGCGGACGCACGGCTGCGGACGGCGATGGCTGACGGCCGGTTGACGCTTCCCACCGGTGCAACCTACCGTTGGGTGGGGCGCTATGAGCAGAAGCTGAAGGCGGACGCCACTCTGCGATGGATCATTTCCGCGTCGATGCTGGTGATGGTGGTCCTGATCTACGTGGGCACGCGTTCCTGGTTGATCACGGCCATCATCATCGCCGCGAATGCCACGGTCACAACGGCGGGAGGCTTTTTCTTTGTCTGGCTCTGGAGTGCCGAAATGACGACCGCGGTGATCGTCGGATTCCTGGTGCTCCTAGGCGTGATGTTCAACGACGGCATTCTCCTCGGCACCTACATTCAGGAACAGTTCAGGACCCATCCCGGAACGGCCGCGGAGGTGCACCGGCGGGTCTTTGTCGCCGGGCTGCGCCGCCGTCGGCCTGCGATCATGACCAACGCAACGACAATGCTCTCCCTGATACCGGTCCTGTGGTCCACGGGCCGCGGATCCGAGCTGATGCTGCCGATGGTTCTGCCCGTGGTGGGTGGCATGGTGTTCGACGTGATTTCACTCTTCTCCGTCCCGGTGTTCTTCACCTGGTATTGGGAGCGCCGACTTCTACGGGAAGCACGAAAGCGTGCGGTGTCGGGCCTGCCGCTGACGCCGCCCGCAACCGAGCCGGGCGGCTCGGCAGCCCACCTCCCGTGATTTGTTCCGTCCATCGCCTGTCATCGCCCACTTGAAAATCGCTCCCATTCATTTCACCTTATGACCATGATCCGTTCCTCCCTCATCCCCAGTCTCTGCGCGCTCGTTTTGGGCGCTGCGTCGCTCAGCCTGTCGGCTGCGCCCGAATCGTCCTCCGGCGCCGAAGTGCGGGCGGCCACCGCCCCCGTGCAGGCGGGCAAGCTGATCCCTTCATCCGAACTGGACGCCGCGTGGCTGGCGAAAGCCCGCAAGGCGTATCCACTCAAGCAATGCCTGGTGTCGGATGAGGATCTCGGCAGCATGGGCAAGTCTCCCGAATACGCGTACCGTGTTGCGGGGAAGCCCGATCGCCTCGTCATCTTCTGCTGTGACAGCTGTCAGGACGATTTCCTGGCGGACCCGGCCAAGTACCTGTCCAAGGTGCGAAAATCCGGAGCCGGCAAGCCCGCCCAATCCGGCAAGGAACACGCCCATTGATGCCCGCCCGTCCGGCATTTCCCAGGCTTGGCGCGCCGTCGAAGACCCGCTGGCGAAACACCGGCGCGAATGAGCGCGCAGGCGGTTGCCAGCATCATGTCACCACACAGGATCAAGAGCCAGACAGCCCATGACACTTCATTGCCATCGACCTCTTCTGATCAATCGTGTGCTCGCAACCTCAGCGGCGCTCGGCTGTTGGTTTTCCGTCCATTCCTTCCCGGCCCACGCCGCGGCTGTGACGGTCAACACCATGGCTGCACTTCAGGATGCGATGATCAACGCCCCGGGTGGCCAGATCATTGAAATTGCTCCGGGAAATTATGACGGGACGATTGCGCTGTCGTCAAACACCACGAAATCCCCGCGGATTACACTCCGGCCAACGGACCGCAACAATCCGCCTGTATTCCGCGATCTTGGTTTCAATCTTTCCAATTGGGATGGCCTCATCCTCGACGGGCTGTCGTTCATCAACCGGAACCGGGACAGCTCCGGTTATCCGAGCGGCAAGAGTCTTCAGATGCTCAAGTGTTCGAACGTCAGGATTATCGACTGTTTGTTTTCTGATGGTCACGAGGCGCTGCGGGCTGACAACACCACGAATTTCGAGATCGCCTATTGCACGTTCCGACGATGCGGGATGGACAATATCCGGGTCTTCGCCGGGCAGAAGAACCTCTGGATCCATCACGTCAAGATCCACGACAGGAACATCGATGAAAGTCGGCTCAGCGACCCCAGACGCCACCCGGATGGCATTCAATTCGCGACCAACGGAACCAATTTGCCCATCCATGGTGTCCTGATTGAGGATTGCTGGATCGAGAATCTCCAGACGAAGCAGTCCAATTCCCACTCGGTTTTCTTCGGGAACAACGCCGTGCGGCCGGTTGCGAATGGCGGTTTGGGCAAGTCGCTCGCGGAGAGCGGTTCCGAGGATGTCACGGTTCGGCGCAACTACTTCTACCAGGACAATATCCAAGGCCTCTTTTTCGAGGGCATGACCAACGGCTTGGCAGAACAGAACCTGATGCGGACAGGTGCGACCACCCCCCAGAAAATGCCGACAATTTGGCTGGCTGGCGACAAGTTTGTGAACATCGACCTCGTGAACAACGTCACGGCCCGCACCTTCTTGATGTCCAACGCTCCTCCTTCGCAGGTCTCACAGATTGACAATCAGGTTTCGACCACGCTTGTGCCCACCGGCTGGGCGTTCACTGACGTGGGCCTGACGCTTGCCAATCCAAAAGCGCCCAGGGTTGGTCAGTATGCCGCCAGGAACGCCCCGCCTGGCGGCCGATAGTCTGGGTAATGACAATGCCGACACTCTGGTCCAACTTCCGGGGTCCACCTCACCGCGGTGTGGACCCAGCACCACCCGGGCTGTCGCGTTGCCCAGTTCAAGACAATCCGCGTCGCCGTTCCGCTCAACCCAACGCACGTCCTCTTCAGCTTGGAGGGCTGCGCCAAGGAGCATTCCGGCGGGGAAGACTCGGAGCATCCTGGCAGCATTCATGGTGCCTCCTCCGTCCATGTGGCCGGGCGGCTACACGTCTGCCGGGCGATTGAAGAAAAGTTCCTGGCTCGTCCGGGAATCGCGCATGGCGTCGAGCACGGCGGGGAGCGGCGCGGTGAAAACATCGGGGTAATCGATCTCACCCAGCTCCGGTCGGATGGGATAGGCAAGCTGCTCCGCGCGGGGTGAGAATTGCGCGTCCACGCCCGGCTTGTTGCCGCGCGGGTCCACGCGGAACCAGCCGAAGGGCTCCAGATAAAGGGCGTTCAGACCGTGGAGGGCGTAGCCGGAATCCATCGTGACCTTGCGCAACACGCGTTGGTAGCAAAAGCCGCTGGGGATGCCGAGACCGCGCAGTAGCGAAACGAGCAGGTGGGCCTTGGCGAAGCAGATGCCGCCGCCATGGCGCAGCACGTCTTCGGCGTCAATCGTCACCACAGGATCCTGTGAGTCGAAGGAGTGTTTGATTTCATCCCGGGCCACGGCAAAGGCCAGCCGGGCGTGCTGCTCCGGTGTGGGTGCGCTGGCTTTGATTCGTGCGATCCGTTCCCGGACGAGCGGCGTGTCGAAGCGGATGACGGGTGGAATTTCCTCGAGGTAGTTCTCGAGTCGGCTGGATTCCAGGATGAGTTTCATTGCGCTGAAGTTACCTTGGTTTGTTGGAAAGCCAACCGGGCGGCGGGATTCAGCCAGCGGATCGCTTGGTCAGGGTGGGTTTGGGCCGTGTGGTGACCGTGGCCGTGGTTTCCGGTCCGGGCGGGTAGGTGACGCGGGTGCCCCGCACCCTGGCGAAGGGCGTGAGCTTGTGGGGCTGCCGGCGGGTGGCGCTTTGGATGTCCTCGCTCGGGATGCCGCGCACCAGCAGCGCGTCGGCAATCAACGAGCGGTGGCAACGCCACGGTACGGCCTCCGCGCACATGAGCGCGAGGCGTTCCGTGCGGGCCTGTGCGATGAGGTGGGTGATCGCGGCGGCGAATTCGGGGGTCTGCATATAGTCGGCGAAGCCGCGGAATGAGGCGTTGCGCCAGCCACCGTTGGGCGAGGCGGGCGTGGCGTGGCGCAGTCCGCCGAGTTCAGCGGCGTGCGTATAGCCGATGCCGACCCGGTGCAGTGCGGCGGGCAGGGTGTCGCGGTTGAACTGCGGGTTGTGCCGCGAGCGCGGGATTGTCCGCACATCCACCACGCGGGCCACGGCATGCGCCTGCAGCAACGCGATGAATTTTTCGAGTGGGCGCGTGGAATGGCCGATGGTCAGTACCAAGGCTTTCATGACGGGTTCAGATGACATGAGGGGCTGCTTTGGATACAAGCCGTCCCGATGGGAGGGATGCGGTATCCTCGATGTCGTCATGAACTGTACCGAAATTGATCATCAGGAACGGAATTCGGTGGCCTGCACGCATGACAGACTGGACCGCCTCGCACAGCAAATCTGAGCGGCGGAGCCCAAGCCGTCAATTTCTTGCGGATGAGAAGCCGATCTTGGAGCCAAGGGTCTTTCGGGTGGCGGTCCCCGCTACCGGCGAGGTGGGTTGGTCAGGCAGGATATTCTTAGGAGAGGTGATCGTTCATGCGGCGGGCCGTCGGCTTTTTCGAGGAGGAGCATCGTGGGCACGGGATATCCGTGAACCGAACCGCATGCCGTGAACGTTGGCGGAACGACCCGCATGCCCCGTTTCCAGCGTGCCCAGCGTTTCCATCCTGGCGTCCGCAACGCGAAAGCGCATAAGGCCCGTGGCCATTTAAACACAGCGTCAAGAGTTAATGCTGATGCTATACCAATCTTCACAGCCGCTGAAGAGTGGAGTTGGGACGCGACCAAGCGAACAGACTCGGGTTGATGGCGGCGATCACATCATCGAGCGAGGGAAAGTACTGGTTGTGGAGGCTGCGTCTACGGATCAGCTTCCACACTCGTTCAATGGGATTGAGTGCCGGGCTGTAGGGCGGCAAGAAGTGCAGCCGGAAGTGATCGGCCACGGCAGCGCGCCAAGGTGCGTGCAGAGAGGCGTGATGGTAGCGGGCGTTGTCGCTAATCACGACCGTCTGGCGACCGATCTTCCGACTGGGACCTTCCAACCGGTGAAAAAACTCCCGG